>NZ_JARUBE010000003.1:6300000-6600000 GCF_029626035.1 Micromonospora sp. WMMD980 | reverse complement strand
CGGCCGGCGTGGGCCGGGCCGGCGAGGCCGGCGCGGGCAGCCGGACGGCCTCCCGGGACCGGGCCGCGTCGGCCACGTCGAGCCGGCGCAGCGTCGCCGTGCCGACGCCGGCCAGCGCGGTGCCGGCCGCCACCAGCGCCGCGTTGCGCACCACCGCCCGCCCCCACCGGGTCGGGGGCGGCGTCCGGGAGGTCCGGGGCGGCGGCCGGCAGGCCGGGCAGGGGCAGCCAGCGCAGGAGGGCGGCGGCCACGGCGGCGCCGGCCAGGGCCGGCAGGGCGTCGGCCGGGCGGGCGTCGGGGCGGGTCAGCGCGGCGGCGACGCCGGCCACCCCGAGCACCGCGGGCCCGAGCAGGCCCAGCGCCGGGCGGCGGCGGGCGGCGGTCCCGGTCAGCGCGGCCAGCAGCGCCAGCACCAGCGCGATGCCGCCCAGCAGCAACGGCTTGTCGTAGGTGCCGAACATGCGCACCGCCCATTCCTTGACCGGGGTGGGCGCGCCGTCCACGACGGCGCTCCCTACCGCGACAAGTGGCGCCGCCTGCGGGCGGACGGCGGTGGCGAGCAGCTCCGCGACCGCCACCCCGGCGGCCGCCGCGAGCAGGCCCGTTCCGGCGGCCGCCAGGGTACGGCGGGTCATCGGTTCCTCCCCTCACCGGCGGTGGCGACGTCAGGACTTCGGCATCAGGACCGAGTCGACGATGTAGACGGTCGCATTGGCGGTCTGCACGTTGCCGCAGACGACCATGGAGTTGCCGTTCACGGTGAACTCGGTGCCGCTGCCGGCGACCGTCACCTCGCCGCCCTGGAGCGTCTTGTGCGCGCCGGCGAGCTGGTCCGGGCCGAGCTTGCCCTCCACCACGTGGTAGGTCAGCACGTCGGTGAGCATCTTCTTGTCGGCGAGGACCTTGTCCAGGTCGGCCTTGGGCAGCTTGCCGAACGCGTCGTTGGTGGGCGCGAACACGGTCAGCCCCGGGGAGCTGTTGAGCGAGTCGACGAGCCCGGCCTGCTTGACGGCGGTGACCAGCGTGCTGAGCAGCGGGTTGCCGGAGGCGGCGGTGGCCACCGGCACCTGGGCCATGGCGGCGAAGCTGCCGGGGTTCGACGCGTCGGTGGGCACCGCCGCGCAGCCGGGGCCGAACTGGCCGTCGGCCATCGCGGGCGCGCTGCTGGCCGGCGCGGAACTCATCGGGGCGCTGCTGGCCGGCGCGGCGGCGTCGCCGTCGTCGCCGTTCCCGCCGCAGGCGGCGAGCCCGAGGCCGAGCGTGGCGGCGAGGGCGACGGTGGTGAGCTTCATGGGGCGCATCGAGTAAATCCCTTCAAGTGGTGAACTGTCGGTCTGAAGGGGATTCGGTGTTCACCGCCGTCCGGATGGGTCGCCCGCCGAAAAGATCAGGTGAGCGCGAACGCCACAAGCGGGGTCATGGTCGGCTGCGCCGAGCCGCCCGCCGGCTCCTCGGTGACCCCGAACAGGCCCTTGCCGCGCACGCCCGAGAGCAGCTTCGTGCCACCGCCCTGACCGGCCGGCAGCAGCCCGGCCGAGGTGGCCGTGCTGCCCTCGATCAGCCAGAGCTGGTAGGCCCGCCCGGACGCGGGCGCGGCCAGCCCGTCCACCAGCGCCACCCCCTCGTCCCGGCTCGCCGACGCCACCACGGTGACCCGGCCGCCCGCCGGCACGGCGTCGGTGCGCACCACCGCGTCCGGGGCGGTCAGCACCGCTCGGATCCGGGCCGCCTCGTCGCGGGCCGCGCCCGCCTCGTCCCGGGCCGCGCCGGCCTCGGTGCGCGCGTCGCGTACCCGCTGCTCCTGAGCCACCCAGGTGACCGCGCCCACGCCACCGGCCAGCAGCACGGCGGCGGCCGCGACCGCGAACCGGCGCCGCCGGGCCCCGGCGCGGGCCGAACCGGACCGGCCCCCCGGGCGCGGCCGTTCCTGCGGGGTACGCCGGATCTCGGCCAGCACCGCCTCGCGCAGCCCGGGCGGGGGCACCGACCAGGTCGAGTCGGCCAGCCGGGCGGCCGTCTCGCGCAGCTCGGCCAGCTCCAGCGCGCAGCTCTCGCAGCCGTCCAGGTGCCGGGCGAACGCGGCCCGCTCGACGTCGTCCACCGCGTCGAGCACGTACGCACCGGCGAGCGCGTGGATGTCGGTCATCGGGTCAGCTCCACTCCCAGGCAGTCGCGCAGACGGATCAGCCCGTCCCGCATGCGGGTCTTGACGGTCGGCAGCGCCGTGTCCAGCAGGCCGGCCACCTCGCGGTAGCTGTGCCCGCCGTAGTAGGCCAGCGTGATCGCCTCGCGCTGCACCTCGGTGAGCGCGTCCAGGCAGTGGCGCACCTGCTGCCGTTCCAGCCGGGCCGCCGCCTCCTCGGCCACCTCGTCGTAGGGCGTCTCGGCGGATCCGGCGGCGACCCGACGGGCGCGTTCGGCGCCGGCCTGCTCGGACCGGACCCGGTCGACCGCGCGGCGGTGGGCGATGGTGAAGACCCAGGAGGTGGCCGAGCCCCGGGCCGGGTCGAACCGGGCGGCGGTGCGCCACACCTCAACCAGCACCTCCTGGGCGACCTCCTCGGCCTGGGCCGGGTCGCGCAGCACCCGCCGCGCCAACCCGTAAACGCGCGGCGAGATGAGGGCGTAGAGCCGCTCGAACGCCGCCTCGTCGCCGCGCGCCACCGCCCGCAGCAGGTCGTCGGTCTCCGCCCGCCGGTCCGGGGCGGCCGGGGGCACGGCGTGCAGCCTCGACCGCCCCGGCACGTCACCGGCGCTGTCGCCGTGGGTCATCCGGTCCCGCCTTCCGCCCGCTCCCTCTGCCAGCACGGTAGGCATTCGGAGCCGCCGCCGGCCCGGATGGCCGCGACTTTCCGCCCGGTCCACCATCGGCGTGCAGCAGCCGGAACAGCACCAGCCACTGCTCGGGCCAGACCAGCCCGACCGGGGTGTCCGGCGCGATCCGCGCGGCGCGCAGCGCGCCGTCGACCCGCCGGCCCGGGTGGGCGGCGCGCAGCGAGGCCGCGAGCGAGCCGCCGACGCCGCCGAAGCCCAGCTCCACCATCCTCCGGTACGCCGGCAACGCGGCCGGCGCCAGCAGCGGCGCGGTCCTGCGCTCCAGGCGCAGGATGCCGCCGTCGGCGGCCGGCACCGGCCGGAACACCGCCCGGGGCACCCGGCCGACCAGCCGCCAGTGGTGCTCCGGCCAGGTGAGCACCGTGAGCCGGCTCCACCGGCCGTGTCCGCCGGTGCGCTTGCGCGCGTAGTCGAGCTGGGTGAGCAGCGTCGCCGCGCGCAGTCCGGGCGCGGCCAGGCACCAGCGCACCACCGCCGCGGTCAGCGACCAGGGGATGTTGCCGGCGACCGAGAACGGCTCGTCGGGCGGGTGTGCGGCGAGGAAGTCGGCCGCCCGCACCTCGACCGCCGGCAGCGGCGCACAGGCGGCGGTCAGCTCCGGCAGCACGGCCGGGTCGATCTCGTACGCGATCAGCCGGCGACAACGCGCGGCGAGCGGCCGGGTCAGCCGGCCACGTCCGGCGCCCACCTCCAGGATCAGGTCGTCCGGGCCGGGGCGGGCGGCGGCGACCATCCGGGCGACGGCGGCCGGGTCGGCGAGGAAGTTCTGGGACAGTACGCGACGGGACCGGTCGCGTTCGGTGGGTCGGCGGGGCGCCACGGGTTCGTCCTGTCTGTCGCCGGGATGGCGACGGAAACGGACCGCTGCGCGGAGGTGCCACGCCATCGGCGTGGAGCGGGCGGTCCGAGCGGATCGGGACTCGGACGACCCTGGAAGGTGGTCGGGACGCGGCCGGACCGGACCCACGCACCACCTCAGCGAGGTAGTGGGGTCCGGGAGTGCCTGATGCCGCCACCTCGGCGAGGTGGCGGGCGGCCGAGCCGGGCGGGCTCGGCGGCCGGTGGTCAGGTCAGGCGCGGCGGGTGTCCCGGCCGGCCAGGGCCGGGCGCCGGAACCGCGGGCGGGCGACCAGGAGGAGCCCGCACGCGGCCGGCGCGACGGCCGCGTTGATCAGGGCATGCGTGCACATGCCGGCCAGGCTAGCGGCGAGCCGCCGCGCCCGCTACGGGATTACCGGAAGTCGACCGTGCGCCCCTGGGCGCGGGCGGTCTCGGCGGCGTCGAGCACCGCCACCACCTCGCGGCCGAAGCGCACGTCGCAGCGGTGGTCACGGGTGCCCCCGTCGACCTCCTCCAGCAACTGGTCGAGCGCGGCGCCGAACGCCTGGAGCGCACTGCCGTCGCCGGGCGGCGCGCTCTCGGTGCCGTTGGAGCCGAAGAAGACGAAGTCCCGGGTGACCGCCTCGGCGGGCGCGTCGAGGGTGAGCGAGAGCGAGCTGGTCGCGCCGCCGTCGTGGGTGAGCAGCAGGTGCACCAGGCCGCTCGACCCGTCCATGGCGGCGACCCGGGTGACCCGGCCGAGCACCGGCAGGATCAGCGACAAGGCGTGCGGACCGATGTCCCACAGCGCGCCCCGGTCGCGCCGCCACGGCGAGTCGCCGTACGGGTTACCGGGCTGGTAGATCGACGCGAACATGGTGGCGCGGGCGTGCTGCCAGCCGCCGGCCGCCGCGGTCGAGGCGAGGAAGCCGGTGACGTTCGGGTGGAAGCGCTGGGTGAAGAACACCACCGAGGCCACCCCGGACGCCTGGGCCGCGTCGACCACCCGGTCGGCGTCGGCGAGGCTCAACGCCAGCGGCTTGTCCAGCAGCAGGTGCCGCCCGGCGGTGGCGGCCCGCACCGCGATGTCGGCCTGCACGTCCGGCGGGAGCGCCACGGCGACCGCGTCGGACGCGTCGAGCAGCGCGTCCACGTCGGTGAAGGCCGGCACGCCGTGCCGCTGGGCCAGTGCCTCCGCCTTCGCCGGGTTCCGCCCCCAGACGCCGGCCAGCCGGGCCCGCGGGTGGGCGTCGATGGCGGCGGCGTGCGTCTCCGCCGCCCAGTGACCGGTGCCGAACAACCCGAACCGCACCCGCGACCCCCTGCCGTCGTCGTCGGCCGCCGGCGTCCGCCGGGACCGTGATCCACGCTAGTCGCCCGGCCCGCCCGGCGCGCCCCGACCCGCGTGGGAAGCCGCTACTACGCCTCTTAGTAGGCTGGCCCGGTGAACGACACTGCGTCGATGACCAGCGCGGCGGCGGCCGGGTCGCCGGTGGACGGGTTCCTCGCCACGCTCGCGATCGTGCTCTCGCTGGCGGTCGCGGTCTGGGCCCTGGTGGCGGCGGTCCGCCACCGCTCGCCGGACCGGCTCCAGTTCGCCGGCCTGGCCGTGCTGGAGGTGGCGCTGCTGGCGCTGACCGTGGTGGCGCTGGTCGCGCTCGGCGGCGGCGACCGGCCCGGTGAGCCGGGCGCGTTCTTCGGCTACCTGGTGACGCTGGTCTGCCTGCCGCCGCTGGCCTGGGTGCTGGCCCGGATGGAGCCGACCCGCTGGGGCTCGGCCATCGTCTGCGCGATCTGCCTGGTCACCCCGGTCGTGGTGGTGCGGTTGCAGCAGACCTGGGAGGTCGTCGGTGGCTGAGACGCGGGCGCCGGAGCGCGCCACCAACCGGGGGCCGGGCCGGCTGCTGATCGCGGTCTACATCCTGTTCGCCATCGCCGCGACCTCGCGGGCCGGCTTGCAGATCGCCACGAAGTTCGACGAGGCGCCGGTGGCGTACCTGCTCTCCGGGGTCGCCGCGCTGATCTACATCGTGGCGGCGGTCGGGCTGGCCCGGGCCGGGCACGCCGGCCGCCGGGTCGCGCTGGCCTGCTGCTCGGTCGAGCTGGTCGGGGTGCTCGCGGTGGGCGTGCTGAGCATCGCCGATCCGGAGCTGTTCCCGGACGAGACGGTCTGGTCCGGCTTCGGCAGCGGCTACGGCTACGTCCCGCTGGCGCTGCCGGCGCTCGGCCTGCTCTGGCTCTGGCGCACCCGGCGCGACCCCGCCTGAGCGGGGCCGCCCCGGGCAGCGGTCAGTCCTTCGGGCCGCCGGCGACGTAGATGACCTGGCCGGAGACGAAGGACGCCCCCTCGCTGGCCAGGAACGAGATGGTGTGCGCGACGTCCTCCGGGCGGCCGGTGCGGCGCACCGGGATCTCGGCGGCGGCGTGCTCCTGGAGCGCGGCGAAGTCGACCTTCATCCGGGCCGCGGTGGCCGCGGTCATGTCGGTGACGATGAAGCCCGGCGCGACCGCGTTCACGGTCACCCCGTAGGGGCCCAGCTCGATGGCGAGCGTCTTGGTGAAGCCCTGGAGCCCGGCCTTGGCGGCGGCGTAGTTCGCCTGGCCCCGGTTACCCAGCGCCGAGGTGCTGGAGAGGTTGACGATCCGGCCCCACTTGCGCTCGACCATGTGCTTCTGCGCGGCCTGGCTGAACAGGAACGCGCCGCGCAGGTGCACCGCCACGACCGTGTCCCAGTCGGCGTCGGCCATCTTGAACAGCAGGTTGTCGCGGAGCACGCCGGCGTTGTTGACCAGCACGGTGGGCGCGCCCAGTTCGGCGGCGACCCGCTCGACGGCGGCCTCCACCTGGGTCCGGTCGGCCACGTCGGCGCCGACGCCGAGCGCCCGGCCACCGGCGGCGGCGATGGCGTCGACGGTCTCCTTGGTGGCGGACTCCTCGATGTCGACCACGGCGACGGCCACGCCGTCGGCCGCCAGCCGGCGGGCGGTGGCCGCGCCGATGCCGCGCGCGGCTCCGGTCACGATGGCGACGCGGGGCTCCTCCGACATGATTACCTCCCGGTAACTTGGGCTGATCGGAGGAGCCTAACCCGCCGCCGCGTCCGTCAGAGTGCCCCGCCCCGGCAGAGCCGGATCCACCGGTAGCCGTGACCGGCCAGCTTGAGCCGGTCGAGCTTGCCCACGTCCTCGTAGTGGCGGTCGCTGAGCACGTCGATCGGCAGGTCCGCCTCCGGCGCCAGCGTGCTCAGGTCGATCTCGACGTCCTCGGTGCCGAGGTTGTGCAGGAAGACCATGGTGCCGGTCCGCCCGTCGGCGCGGTGCGCGAGCACGCCGGCCGGCACCGGCACGTCGATGTGCGTGGTGCTGCCCGAGCCGATCTCCGGGGCCTCCCGCAGGGTACGGATCATCCGCTCGAACCAGCCCAGCAGCGAGCGCGGGTCCTTGCGTTGCGCGGTGACGTTGACCTGCTGGTAGCCGTACTCGCCCTTGTCGATCACCGGACGGATGAGCTTCTCCGGCTCGGCGGTGGAGAAGCCGGCGTTGTCCTTGTAGGACCACTGCATCGGGGTGCGGATCGCGTCGCGCCCGTCCAGCGACAGGTCCTCCCCCATGCCGATCTCCTCGCCGTAGCGCAGCACCGGGGTGCCCCGCAGCGAGAACTGCAACGCGTACGCCAGTTCGATGTGTCGACGGTCGTTGCCCAGCATCGGGGCCAGCCGGCGGCGGATGCCCCGGCCGTAGAGCTGCATGTTCTCGTCCGGCCCGAACCTCGCCAGGACGTCGTTGCGCTGGTCGGCGGTGAGCCGGGACAGGTCGATCTCGTCGTGGTTGCGCAGGAACGTGGCCCACTGCCCGCCGGTGGGCAGCTTCGGGGTGTCCCGCAGCGCGTCGATGATCGCCTCCGGGTCCTCCCGGGCGAGCGCGAGCATCAGCCGGCCGTTGAGCATGAAGTCGAAGAGCATGTGGATCCGGTTGCCCGAGCCGGCGGCGTCACCGAAGTAGACGGGCAACTGGTCCGGCTCGACGTTGGCCTCGGCCAGCAGGGCCGCGTCGCCGCGCCGCCACTGGACGTGCTGGCGCAGGTCGGTGAGGAAGTCGAAGTCCTTGGTCGCGTTCGGGTTGCCCGGTTCGGTCTTCTCGATGATGAACGGCACCGCGTCCATCCGGAAGCCGGAGACGCCGAGCTGGAGCCAGAACGAGGTGATCTTCTTGATCTCCGCGCGGACCTTGGGGTTCTCGATGTTCAGATCCGGCTGGAACTTGTAGAAGCGGTGGTAGAACCAGGCCTTGGCGGTGCGGTCGTAGGTCCAGGTCTCGTGCTGCTCACCGGGGAAGACCATGCCCTGGTGCCGGTCCGCCGGCTCGTGGTCGGCCCAGACGTACCAGTCGCGGTACGGCGAGTCGGGCGAGGAGCGGGCGGACTGGAACCACGGGTGCTGGTCCGAGGTGTGGTTGACGACCAGGTCGATGATCACCCGGATGCCGCGGTTCTGCGCCTGGTGCAGCAGTTCGGCGAAGTCGCCGAGCGTGCCGAGCCGCGGGTCGACGTTGTAGAAGTCGGTCGCGTCGTATCCGTCGTCCTTGTTGGGGGAGGGATGGATCGGGTTGAGCCAGAGGCAGGTCACCCCCAGCCGGGCCAGATAGTCGAGTCGGCCGATCAGCCCCTGGAAGTCACCCACCCCGTCGCCGTCGGAGTCCGCGTACGTGTCGACGTCGAGACAGTAGACGACCGCCTCCTGATACCACCTGTCACCCATGCGGGGACTACTTCTCCGAACCCGCGATCCGGCAAACCCCGGTACCGTGCCCCCATGAGCGAGGAGGCTTCCGACTGGTCCGCCGGCGACTGGCTGAACCCGCCGGAGCGGGCCGACGCCGTCGACGGGGGGCTGCTGGTCGAGCCGCGGGGCGGCAGCGACTTCTGGCGGCGCACCAGCTACGGGTTCGTGCACGACGACGGCTCCGCGCTGCTGGCCCCGTTCGCCGTGGACACCGCCGTCGAGGTCTCCTTCCGGCTCGACTACGCCGCCCAGTTCGACCAGGCCGGCGTGCTGGTGCGGGTGGACGAGCGGCGGTGGACCAAGGCCGGCGTCGAGGTGAGCGACGGCGCACCGCAGGTCGGCGCCGTGGTCACCGACGAGTTCTCCGACTGGTCGGTGGCGCCGGTGCCGGACTGGTCGGGGCGGGAGGTGACGGTCCGGGTGAGCCGCGCCGGGGACGCGTTGACCGTCCGGGCCCGGGTCGACGACGAGCCGTGGCGGCTGGTGCGGGTCGCGCCACTCGATCCGGCGGCCGAGGCGACGGCCGGGCCGTACTGCTGCTCGCCCAGCCACGGCGGCCTGCTGGTCCGCTTCACCGGTTGGCGACGCGGGCCGGCGGACGCGGCGCTGCACCCGGAGGGTTAGCCCGGTCACCGGCGGGTGTGAGTCCGGCTCGCCCGGGTACTACCTGCGGATCTCCGGCGCCCGTGCGGAAAGGACCGCCATGGCCCTGGCCCAAGACGTCGATCCGAACCAGTTCACCGGGCTGACCGGATGGGTGGCGAGCGTGATCGACTCGCTGGGCGCGGTCGGTGTGGCGTTGCTGGTGGCGCTGGAGAGCATCATCCCGCCGATCCCGAGCGAGATCGTGCTGGCGATGGCGGGCTACCTCTCCGCCGAGGGCCGCTTCAACGTGGTGGTGATCGTGCTGGCCGCGACCGCCGGTTCGCTGCTCGGCGCGCTGGTGCTCTACTGGCTCGGCGCGGCGCTCGGCGAGGATCGGCTGAAGCGCTGGCTGGACCACATTCCGCTGGTGGACCTGGACGATCTGGAGAAGGCGGACCGCTGGTTCGAGCGGCACGGCCGCCGGGCGGTGCTGATCGGCCGGGTGGTGCCGGTGGTGCGCAGCCTGGTCTCGGTCCCGGCCGGCGCGAACCGCATGCCGCTGGGCGAGTTCGTCCTGCTCACCACGCTCGGCAGCGGGGTGTGGAACATGGTGATCGTGGGTGCCGGCTTCCTGCTCGGGTCGCGCTGGAAGGACGTCGACCACTACAGCCAGTGGTTCAACTACGCGATCTTCGCGGTCTTCGGCGTGATGATCGTGAGCTGGGCGGTGAAGAAGGTACGCCGGCGGCGCGCCCGGCAGTCGGTGACCACCGGGCGCTGACCGCGTGGGCTCAGCGGCGGAACGTGAACCAGTTGACGTTGACGAAGTCGGCCGGCTGGCCGCTGCTGAACGTGAGATAGACGGTGTGCCGGCCGGTCACCGCGCCGACGTTGCCGGGCACCGACCGCCAGGTCTGCCAGCCACCGGTGTTGCCGACCGCGAAGCTGCCGATCGGTGTCGCGGTCGGGCTGTCCACCCGCACCTGGACCAGGCCGCTCACCCCGGCCGCCGCGCCGGAGGCGACCCGGGCCACGAAGTCGCGCGGCGGCGTCGAGCCGAAGTCCACGTTGTCGTAGCGGGCCCAGTCGCCGTTGGCCAGCCAGCCGATGTCCTGCCCGCCCTCCGCGCACGTCTCCACCTGCACGCCGTTCTGGGCGTTGAACGACTCGGCCTCGATCGTCGCGTACGCGTTGCGCACGCCGCCCGGCGGCGGCGTGGTCGGCGTCGGTGACGGGTTGCCGCCGCCACCCCGGGAGTAGACCGCGACGTAGTCGACGAGCATGGGCCGACCGGAGACGGTCGACCCGGTCGGCGTGGCCGAACCGGCGACCCCGTTCGGGAAGCCGCCGCCCATCGCCACGTTGAGCAGCAGGAAGTAGCCGGCGTGGCTGGTCATCTGGGTCCAGTACGGCTCACCGACCTGCCCCTGCGTGACGGTGTGGAACTGCTGCCCGTCGACGTACCAGCGCAGTTGCTGAGGGCTGACCGAGGTGTCCCACTCGAACCGGTAGGTGTGGAACGCCGACTGGCAGGTGCTGCCCGGGCAGGCCCGGGACGCGCCGCGGCCGTTGAACTCGTCGCACGGGCCACCGGGCGCGACGCCGCAGTGCAGCACGCCCCACACCGAGTTGATCCCGTTGACGTTCTCCATCACGTCGAACTCGCCGATGCCCGGCCAGTTCTGGTAGTTGCCCCGGTAGGGCGAGCCGAGGGCCCAGAACGCCGGCCAGTAGCCGGCCGCCGCCGCGCCGGTCACGTTGGGCATCTGGATGCGGCCCTCGATCGCCAGCACGCCGCCGCTCGGCGGCTTGAAGTTGCTGCGTACCGTCTCGATCCGGGCCGAGGTCCAGCGGCCGGCGGAGTCCTTCAGCGGGGTGATGCGCAGGTTGCCGGCGCCGTCCTGGGCCAGGTTGGCGGTGCTGGAGGTGTAGGTCTGGATCTCGCCGGTGCCCCAGTTGGCCGGGCCGCCGGGATAGCTGGTGCCGGTGTCGACGATCCAGTTGGCCGACGAGGGCAGCGTGCCGGCCGCGCCGGTGAAGTCGTCGCTCCACACCAGGCTCCACCCGCTGGGCGGGGCGGGGACGGCCGCCTGCGCGGTCATCGAGACGCCGGCGAGCACTGTGGTGGTGGCGAGCACGGCCGCGGCCAGGCGGAGGCGGCGGCGGGACCGGGACGTGGTGGTGGGGGCGACCGCAGCCGCCGGGATCGGGTTCATTCGGGTGCCTCTCTGCGGGGATGGGGCGGAGAGCGCTCTCTGAGAGCGATTTCTACGCGCCCGTCCCCACATTTGTCAACGCTTGTCGATGGCTACCGGCTGCGGACGACGCAGCACGCCCTGCTCCAACGCGGTCCATGCGGTGGTGGTGACCAGATAGAGCACCGCCGCGAGTGGCACCACGAGCGCCACCAGCACGGTCCCGAACGGCAGCAACGGCAGCAGCCGGCCCAGCACCGCCGCGCCCGGACCGTTGGCCGGCGCGCCGCCGACCGTGCCGGTGGCCGCCGCCAGCCGGCGCGCCCGCCGCGACGACCACCAGGCCAACGCCAGCAGCGCGGCCAACAGCACCCCGAACACCACCGGCACGCCGCCGGTCAGCCCGTCGCCGAGGTGCCACCCCAGCGGTACGCCGGCCAGCCGCTGCCCCAGCAGTTCCGGCGCGCCGTCCCCGGTCGCGAAGACCCGGTACATGACCAGGAAGAACGGCGCCTGCAACAGCGCCGGCAGGCAACCCGCGACCGGGCTGGCCCCGGCCCGCCGGTAGAGCGCGAACAGCTCGCTCTGCAACGTGGTCGGATCGTCGGCGTACCGGCGCTGGAGTTCCCGCACCTCGGGGGCGAGCGTCGCGCGGCGCCGCTCCCCACGGACCTGGGCCAGCGTGAGCGGCGAGATCAGCAACCGGACCCCGACGGTGAACAGGACGATGGCGGCGGCCGTCGCGGCGGTGCCGGCGAGCGGGACGAGCGCGTCGGCGAGCCAGGTGACGACGGACGCGGCGGCCGAGGCCGCGGAGTGCAGCGGCGCGAAGGCGTACATGGGGAGACCTCTCGGACGATTCCGGATGTCCCGGGCGCGCGACGGCGCGGCGGCGGGACGGATGACGACGGAATCGGCCGCGAGCCACGCGGACGGACGGACGGCACCTCGCGGCGTCGACCGTCGATGCCGGGACACGCCGGCAGCGGTCGGTGGGGCGTGGCTAGACGGCCGAGGGGCGCAGCCCCGGCGCGCGGGGGCGCGGACGGCCCGGCGCGTCCGGATCGACCTGCCGGGGCACCCGGCGGGTCCGGACGCGAGCACGCAGGGAGGCGGCGTGCCGGCTGCCGGGCGGCGTGGGCGCCAGCCGCACCCGCAGCGCCAGCAGCGTGGCCAGCAGCAGGGCGGCGGCGACCGCCGCGCCGGCCAGCAAGCCGGCCGGCCGGTCCGCCAACAGGGCGAGGGCGTACGCCCACGTCCCGGTCACCAGCCCCAGCATGCCCGCCACACGACCACCCTAGAACGTCGTGTCACGCCCGGCCGCCCCGTGACCGCGAACCCGGCGAAGTGGCGGCGTCCACCACACCGAACTGCCGAAACCGGCGCCCGCCGGGCACGCCGGGTCGGGCTGCGCGGAGAGGAGCGGGTCAGGAGGACTCGCGGACCAGCGGGAAGGGCAGCGTCTCCCGGATCGAGCGGCCGGTCAGCAGCATCACCAGGCGGTCCACGCCGAGCCCCAGCCCGCCGGTCGGCGGCATCGCGTACTCCAGCGCGGTGAGGAAGTCCTCGTCCAACTCCATCGCCTCCGCGTCACCGCCGGCCGCCTGCAACGACTGCGCGGTGAGCCGCCGCCGCTGCTCGGTCGGGTCGACCAGCTCGGTGTAGGCGGTGCCCAGCTCCATGCCGTACGCCACCAGGTCCCAGCGCTCGGCCAGCAGCGGGTCGCGCCGGTGCTGGCGGGTCAGCGGGGAGACCTCGGTCGGGAAGTCCAGATAGAACGTGGGCGCCTCGGTGCGCGCCTCCACCAACCGCTCGTACAGCTCCAGCAGCACCGCGCCCGCCGTCCAGCGCGGGTCGTACGGCACCCCGGCCGCGTCGCAGTGCTTGCGCAAGGTCGCCAGGTCGGTGTCGGCGGTGAGCTCCTCGCCCAGCGCGGCCGAGACCGCCTGGTGCACCGTGACCGCCCGCCACTCGCCACCCAGGTCGACCAGCTCGCCGCCGGGCCGGCGGGCCACCGGCTCGCCGTGCACCGCGCCGGCCGCCGCCACGATCAGCTCCCGGGCCAGCTCGCGCATGTCGTGGTAGTCGGCGTACGCCTGGTATGCCTCCAGCACCGTGAACTCCGGGTTGTGGGTGGCGTCCACGCCCTCGTTGCGGAACGCCCGGCCCAGCTCGTAGACCCGCTCGATGCCGCCCACCGCGAGCCGCTTCAGATACAGCTCCGGCGCGATGCGCAGACTCAGCCGCAGGTCGTACGCGTTGATGTGGGTGACGAACGGGCGGGCGTTCGCGCCGCCGTGCACCCGTTGCAGGATCGGCGTCTCCACCTCCAGGAACTCCCGCCCGGCCAGCCCGGCGCGCAGGCTGTGCAGCGTCGCGCCGCGCGCCCGCAGCATCTCCCGCGCCGCCGGGTCCAGCGCCAGGTCGAGGTAGCGCTGCCGGACCCGCGCCTCCGGGTCGGCCAGCCCGTGGTGCTTGTCCGGCAGCGGGCGCAGGCACTTGGCGGTCAGCTCCCAGCTCGCCACCCGCACCGACACCTCGCCGCGCCGCGTCGCGTAGACCTCGCCGGTCGCGCCCACGTGGTCGCCGATGTCGACGCTCGACCGCCAACGGTCCAGGTCGTGCTCCAGCAGGAGCTGGAGGTCGCCGCTGCCGTCGCGCACGGTCACGAAGAGCAGCCGGCCGTGGTCGCGGACCAGCAGCACCCGGCCGGCCACCGCCACCGTCTCGCCGGCGCCGGTGTCCGGGGCCAGCCCGGCGTGCCGCTGGCGCACCGCCGCGCAGCTCGTCGTGCGCGGGTAGCCCACCGGGTAGGGGTCGACGCCCTCGGCCCGCAGCCGGTCGAGCTTCGCCAGTCGTACCCGGATCTGCTCCGGGCGGCGCGCGGGCGGCTCCGGCGGGACGGCCCGGACCGCGGCGGCGGCCGGCGGCACGTAGCCGACCCCGCCGCCGGCCGGCGGCACCCCGTGCAGCGGGGTGGGCCGGCCACCGGGCAACGCCAGGAAGCCCTCGGCGGCGGCCGCCGCGAGACCGACCCGGGCCAGCTCCCGGCGCTCGGCGAAGCAGAGGTAACGCGGCGTCCAGTGCGGCTGGTACTTGGCGTTGGAGAGGTAGAGCGACTCCAGTTGCCACCAGCGGGAGAAGAACAGCAGGGTGTGCCGCCACGCGCGGATGACCGGGCCGGCGCCGATCCGCGCACCCTGCTCGAACACCGAGCGGAACGCGGCGAAGTTGAGCGACACCCGGTCGACGCCGAGCCGCGGGCCGGCGGCGAGCAACGCGGCGACCATGAACTCGGTCACCCCGTTGTCGGCGGTCCGGTCCCGGCGCATCAGGTCCAGCGACACCCCGTGCGTGCCCCACGGGCTGAACGACAGCAGCCCGCGCACCCGGCCCTCGCGGTCGTGCGCCTCGACCAGCACGCAGTCGCCGTCGGCCGGGTCGCCGAGGCGGCCCAGCGCCATCGAGAAGCCGCGCTCGTGCCCGGTGTCCCGCCACGAGGTGGCCAGCGCCGCCACCTGGGCCAGCTCCTCCGGCGGGATCTCGGCGTGCCGGCGGACCAGCGCGGTGTAGCCGGCCCGCTCGACCCGGTGCACCGCCTGGCGGACCGGCCGCATGTCCCGCCCGTCCAGGTCGAACTCCCGGGTCAGCAGGATCGCCTCGTCGCCGAGCTGGAGCACCTTGAGCCCGTGTCGGCGGTAGGCCCGCGCGCCGGCCTCGCTGGCGCCCAGCACCGCGGGCGTCCACGCGTACGCCCGGGAGTGCTCCAACCACGCCTCGATGGCCGGGCCCCACGCCTCCGGATCGCCGACCGGGTCACCGCTGGCCAGGCTGACGCCGTTGACCACCCGGTAGGTGAGCGCGGCCTTGCCGCTGGCCGAGAAGACGGCCGCCTTGTCCCGCCGGGTGGCGAAGTAGCCGAGCGAGTCCCGCTCGCCGTGCCGGGCCAGCAGCTCCCGGATCCGCTCCTCCTCACCGGTGTGCAGCACCGCGTTGGCCCGCTGCGAACGGACCAGGGTGAACAGGGCGGCCAGGAACGCGGTCGCGCCGAACGCGCCGAGCAGCAGGTTGACCCAGCCGGGCGCCTGCCCGCGCCGGGTCAGGTCCAGCGTGACGGCCCCACCGAAGACCTTCTCCACCGCGTAGCCGAGCCGGTCGGACCAGGTGTGCAGGCTGCCCGGCTCGACCAGGAGCAGCAGGTAGCCCAGGCCGACGAAGGCGGCGGCCAGGCCGGCGAGCACGCCCAGCGCCCGCCAGGTGCTGCCGGGCCGGACCCGGGCGTAGAACTCCCGCCGGGCGGCGACCAGCAGCGCCACCGCGGCGGCGGCGAACGCGATGCCGACCCAGACGCCGATCGTCTCCAGGGTGCCGAAGAGCCGCTGGCCGGCCGCGTGGTTCAGCTCGTTGGCGCCCACCGTCAGCAGCAGGCCACCGGCCGTCAGCCCGACCACCAGCGTGAGGCTGAAATAGACCAGCAGCACCCACCAGGCCAGCCGCTTGCGCCGCCGGGCCGCGGCGGCCAGCACGCCGAGGAACACCGCGTACGCCAGGTTGGCCGGCGCCGGCACCAGCAGCGCGTCGATCGCGGTGCGGACCGGTTGCACGTCGGCGGCCACGGCGCTGCTCAGCGCCGCGAGCGCGCAGACCGCCGCGACCACCGCGAGCAGGGTCGCGAAGGCGCGCGGAACCTGCGCGCGGATTCCCGTCACCGTCCGCGACGTGCTGTGGGATGCCACCGTGACCTCCTCCGGCACCGGCGGCGGCCCGCCGGGCCGGCTCATCGTAGACCCGGATTCCCGTGGCGCGGCGGCCCTCGGGGGCGTCCTGACGGCGACCCGGACGGGCGAATCGGGCCGACACGCCGTCCGGCGCGTTTCCCGGCACCGACACGGTGGGTAACAGGGCGTCGACCAGGCGGCACGGTGCCGCGACCGGTCCGGAGGAGACGGTGGTGACCATGGGCGGCTCAGTGGCGGAGCAGGAACGGAACGCCGCGCCGGGCGGGACGGACCTGCTGACGGTCGGCGTCGAGGAGGAGTTCCTGCTCGCCGACCCGCACACCGGCACCGCCGTGCCCGCCGTCGAACTGGTGATGGAGCAGGTGCCGGCCGAGCTGCGGGGGCAGGTGGAACGCGAGTTCCAGACCAGCCAGATCGAGATCGGCAGCCCGCCGGGGCTGGAGCTGTCCTCGATCCGGCACTCGCTGGGCATGCTCCGCGCCGAGCTGTCCGATGCGGCCGAACGGGCCGGGGTACGGCTGCTGGCGATCGGCACCGGCCCGATCGACGGGCCGGTCCCGCCGGTGGTGGACAAGCCCCGCTTCGACCGGATGATCGAGCGGTTCCGGCTGCTGGTGCCGGGCCCCGGCAACAACGGCATGCACGTGCACGTCGGCGTGCCCGACCCGGACACCGGCGTGCAGGTGCTCAACCACGTCCGGCCCTGGCTGCCGATCCTCCAGGCGGTCACCGTCAACTCCCCGTTCGCGCGGGGCGCGGACACCGGCTACGCGAGCTGGCGCTCGATCGAGTGGGAACGCTGGCCGTCCGTCGCGCCCACCCCCTACCTGGAGTCGCACGAGCACTACCAGCGGCTGATCCGGCAGCTCATCGCCAGCGGCGTGATGCTCGACGAGGGAATGCTCTACTGGTACGCCCGGCTCTCCGCCAAGTACCCGACCGTCGAGATCAGGATCGGTGACGTCTGCCCGGCCGTGGACGACGCGGTGCTGGTGGCCGCGCTGGTGCGCGGGCTCGTCGCGACCGCGCTGACCGACATCGCTGCCGGAAGGCCGGCCGTCAACACCGACCACCACCTGCTGGTCGCGGCGCACTGGCGGGCCGCCCACGACGGGCTGGAGGGCCAGGGCGTCGACCTGCACGACGGCGAGCTGCGCCCGGCCTGGGAGTTGCTGGACCGGCTCGTCGAGCGGCTCCGGCCGGAGCTGGACCGGCACGGCGACCTCGACCGGGTGACCGATCTGCTGGGCGGGCTGCGCCGGCACGGCAGCGGCGCGGCGCGGCAGCGGGCGGTGTTCGAGCGCACCGGCAAGCTGGTCGACGTGGTCGCCGACGTGGCCCGGCAGACCCGTGGCTGAGCCGCCCCGCGACGAGCGGGCGGCGTGACAGGATGAGCGGCGTGGCGGAGCGGATGATCGTCATCGGCGGGGACGCCGCCGGCATGTCGGCGGCCTCCCAGGCACGGCGGCGCCGGGGCCGGGCCGAGCTGGAGATCGTCGCGTTCGAGCGGGGGCACTTCACGTCCTACTCGGCGTGCGGCATCCCCTACTGGATCAGCGGCCTGGTGCCGGAACGCGACCAGCTCGTCGCCCGGACCCCGGACGCGTTCCGCGACGAGTACGACATCGACGTCCGGACCCGCCACGAGGTCACCGCCATCGACCTGGACCGCCGCGAGGTCGTCGCCCGGGACCTGGCCGGCGGCGGCGAGGTCCGCGCCGGCTTCGACACCCTGGTGTACGCCACCGGCGCCACCCCGGTGCAGCCGG
This sequence comes from Micromonospora sp. WMMD980, assembly GCF_029626035.1. Classification (NCBI taxonomy): domain Bacteria; kingdom Bacillati; phylum Actinomycetota; class Actinomycetes; order Micromonosporales; family Micromonosporaceae; genus Micromonospora; species Micromonospora sp. WMMD980. Next base: position 6,582,277 of record NZ_JARUBE010000003.1, on the reverse strand, counting down.
AGTGGGCACGCGCGGAGGTGGCCGGCGTGTTCGGCGTGCAGACGCTCGACGACGGCGCCGCGCTGCTCGACTGGCTGGAACGCGAGCCCCGGCCCCGGCACGCGGTGGTGGTCGGCGGCGGCTATGTCGGCGTGGAGATGGCCGAGGCGCTGGTGCAGCGCGGGCTCACGGTCCAACTGGTCGAGCAGGCCGCGCAGCCGATGGCCACCGTCGACCCGGACATGGGCGAGCTGGTGGCCGAGGCGATGCGCGGGGTCGGCATCAGCATCCGCACCGGCATGACGGTCACCGACCTCACCGAACGCGACGGCCGGATCGCCGCGGTGGTCACCGACGAGGGACCGATCCCGGCCGACGTCGTGGTGCTGGGCCTCGGCGTACGCCCCAACACCGCGCTCGCCGAGGCCGCCGGCCTGCCGCTCGGGCCGTCCGGCGGGATCCGGGTGGACCGCCGGATGCGGGTGCCCGGGGTGCCCGGGGTGTGGGCGGCCGGCGACTGCGTGGAGTCGTTGCACCGGGTCAGCGGCATGCCGGTGCACGTCCCGCTCGGCACGCACGCCAACAAGCAGGGCCGGGTCGCCGGGATCAACATCGGCGGCGGCTACGCCACCTTCCCCGGCGTGGTCGGCACCGCCGTCACCAAGGTCTGCGAGCTGGAGGTGGGGCGCACCGGGCTGCGGGAGCGCGACGCCACCGAGGCCGGCTTCGAGTTCGTCACGGTGACCGCCGAGTCGACGAACCGGGCCGGTTACTACCCGGGTGCCCGGCAGATGACCGTGAAACTGATCGCCGAGCGGCCCAGCGGGCGGCTGCTGGGCGCGCAGATCGTCGGCTGGTCCGAGGCGGCCAAGCGGATCGACGCGCTGGCCGTGGCGCTGTGGAACGGCATGACCGTGGACGAGATGACCGCGCTCGACCTGGGTTACGCGCCCCCGTACGCCCCGGTCTGGGATCCGGTGCTGATCGCCGCCCGCAAGGCCGTCGACGCCCTCGCCGGCACCGGCAGGTAAGGCGGGGCCCCCTCTTAACGCTTTCCGCATAGGCGGGGCCCCTTCTTAACGCCCCGCCAGCCGCCGTCCCGGGGCGGACGTCTCACGCCGGAGCACTGTGGACTTGACTGGTGCGGATGCCCGGGAACGACGCGTCGCGGTTGGAATGGTTGCTGTTCGGGCAGGCCGGGGTGCTCACCTGGGCCCAGGCGACAGCCGAGCTCACCCCCGGCCGGGTCCGTCACCTGGTGGCCGGCGGCCGCTGGCACCGGGTGTGCCGCGGCATTCTGCGAGCCGCGCCGGACGGGCCGTACACCAGGGAACAGCAGTGGTGGGTCGCGGTGCTGGCGGCGGGCGACGGCGCGGTGCTCGCCGGGCTGGCCGCCGCTCGGGCCGGCGGGCTGCGCGTGAACTGGGAACACGAGGTGGTGGATGTCCTACTGCCGCACGAACGGCACGCCCCCGACCTACTGCGCCGGCTGCCGCTGGGTCTGCCCGCGGTGCGGGTCCACCGGGTCCGTCATCTGGCCCCGGCCGACCGCCAGCGGGGCCGACCGGACCGCACCGGGATGGCGCGTTCGCTGGTGGACGCGGCGGGTTGGGCACGTACCGACGACGAGGCGCAGATGATCGTGGCGGCCGGCTGCCAGCAGCGACGGGCGACTCCGGCGGAGCTCGGCGCGGTGCTGGACCGGCTACCCCGCGCCCGACGGCGGCGCCTGATCCGGCAGACGCTGGGGGACGTGGCCGGTGGTGCGGAGGCGCTGTCCGAGATCGACCTGTTTCGGCTCTGCCGCCGCCATGGGCTGCCGCTCCCTGACGGTCAGGAACGCCGACGGGACGCCGACGGCCGGCAGCGTTACCTCGATGCCTACTGGCGGCGCTGGCGGCGGCACGTGGAGGTGGACGGCGGGCACCACATGGAGGCCCGCCACTGGGCCGCGGACCTGCGCCGGCAGAACCGGGTCTGGATCGTGGGCGATCGCATCCTGCGGTTCACCGCGTTCGACGTGCGACACCGGCCGGCCGACGTGGTCGCGCAGCTCCGCGCCGCCCTGTCCGCCGCCGGCTGGGTTCCCTGAACATCTTTTGGGTGCGGTCGTTGTCGCCGGGGCAACAACAACCGCACCCAAAGTGGGTGGCGGGCTCGGGCAGGATGGGCGGATGCGAATTCCGGACGGGTTGCGGTGGGTCGAGCGGGCGCCGGGCGGGCGGGCGTGGCTGGCGGAGCTGCCCGACCGGCTGGCCGAGTGTGTCGCGCGGTGGGAGTTGACCGCCGTCGGGCCGCCGTTCGACTACGCGTTCGCCTCGCTGGCCCTGCCGGCGAAGCTGCCGGACGGGACGCGGGCGGTGCTGAAGCTGCAGTACCCGGACGACGACAGCGTCCACGAGGCGACCGCGCTGGCGCACTGGGCCGGTCGGGGCGCGATCCGGTTGCTCGCCCACGACGCCGGGCACCGCGCGCTGCTGGTCGAACGCTGCGACCCGGGTACCCCGCTGCACGCGTTGCCGGCCGACGCCGCGCTCGACTCGGCGGTCGGACTGCTGCCCCGGCTCGGGGTGCCGGCCGGCCCGCCGTTCACGCCGCTCGCCGAGGAGGCGGCCGGCTGGGCGGAGCGGATGCCGGGCAACTGGCAGCGGGCCAACCGCCCGTACGAGCGGCGGCTGCTCGACGCCGCCCTCGGGTTCCTCGCCGACCTGGTGCCGAGCCAGGGCGAGCAGGTGCTGGTCAACCAGGACCTGCACGCCGGCAACGTGCTCGCGGCCGACCGTGAGCCGTGGCTGGTCATCGACCCGAAGCCGCTGGTCGGCGAGCGGGAGTTCGCGGTCGTTCCGCTGGTGCGCGGTGCGGAGTTGGGGCACTCCCCGGCGGCGGTGCGGCACCGGCTCGACCGGCTCAGCGCCGAACTGGGCCTGGACCGGGAGCGGGTGCGCGGCTGGGCGATCGGGCAGACGCTGGCCTGGAGCGTCGGCGGCGACCAGGTCTTCCCCGGCAACGTCGCGACGGCCCGCTGGCTGCTCGACGAGGCGTGACTCAGCCGGCCTGGCAGGTGGGACACCAGTAGAGGTTGCGTCCGGCCAGCACACCCCGGCTCACCTCACTGCCGCAGACGTGGCAGGGTGCACCGGGGCGGCGGTAGACGTACACCTCGCCGCCGTGCCGGTCGACGCGCGGCGCCCGGCCGGTCGCCTCGGGCAGGTCCGCGTCGCGGACGGTGTCGATCCGGCCGCGCTCGACCGCGACGGTCATCAGGGCGACCAGGTCGGCCCAGATCTCCGCCCAGCCGGCCGGGGTCAGCTCCCGGCCGGGCAGCAGCGGCGGCAACCCGGCCCGGAACAGCGCCTCGGTCACGAAGATCAGCCCGGTGCCGGCGACCACCGACTGGTCGAGCAGCAGCGCGGCGAGCGGGGTGGGGCTGCGCCGGATCCGGGCGTACGCCCGGTCCGGGTCGGCGTCGGTGCGCAGCGGGTCGGGGCCGAGCCGGCCGCGCAGCGCCGCCACCTCGGGCGGGGTGAGCAGCTCGCAGGCGGTGGGGCCGCGCAGCTCCAGCCAGTTGCGGTCGCTGTGCAGGCGCAGCCGCACCTGGCCGACCGGGTCCGGCGGCTCCCCCGGCCCGTCGGCGAACTTTCCGTAGAGCCCGAGGTGCACGTGCAGGGTCAGCTCGCCGGCGTAGTGGTGCAGCAGGTGCTTGCCGTACGCCTCGGTGCCGTCCAGGACGGTGCCGGTGAGCCGCGCCGCGCCCTCGGCGAAACGCCCCTGCGGGCTGTCCGCGTGCACCTTGTCACCGGCGAACAGCTCGGCGTGGCGGGTCGCGAGGCGGTGGATGCTGTGTCCCTCTGGCACGGGTGCCAAGGGTAGCCAGCCCCGCTCACCTCCGCCGGCTGGCCGCCGCCGGGTCGACAGCGTCACGGCGGACCTCTCCGCCCAGGTCGGGATCAGGTCACCGAGGCCCGTGACCGCACCACGGGACGTCGTTGAATCGATGCCTGTCGACTGAGAGACTGTCTCCGCTCGTGCTCGGGAGCCGGTGCGAGCCGTTCGATCCCAACGGGAGCGAGACGCGCGGGGGACACACCACCCCGGCGCTGGGCACTCCTCTCCGGCAGTCCGCCGTGCCGCCGTCGCGCCGGCCGGGCGGTTGAACGCCACCCACCGCCGATCGCGCCGCGGGGCCCCCAGCTCAGGAGCGCAGAATGATTCGTACCCTCGGTGCCACTCTGGCCGCCGCCCTCACCCTCGCCGGCCTCGCCGCCCCCGCCGGAGCCGCTCGGTCGCCAGTCGCCCCGCCGCGACGCCTTCACCCGGTCCTACGCTGACGTGCCCGCCGGCGCTGCCGGTCAGCGGCCAGGTGACCGGGACCACCGCCACCAGCCTCACCGTCACCTACTGGATGCTGCTCAGTCCGCCCTGCGGCTACGACCCGCCGATGGTCGTCACCCTCTTCGCCAGCCGCGAGGACGCCACCGGGTGGCGCGACCCGGTGGCCGAGGCCGTCTCGAAGGCGGAGCGCTCCGGGACGGTGACCGTCGAGGGGCTGAGGCCCGACACCGACTACTGGTTCCGGTTCAGCGACACCCAGGGGCATCGGGACCCGTACGTCGTCGGCGGCCCGGCTCGGACGCTGTCGACGTGCGCCGCGTCGGCCACCATCGACAGCAGTTGGCGCGGTGGCTTCGTGGCCACGGTCACCGTGCGCAACACCGGCGCGGAGCCGATGCGCGGCTGGCTCGTCTCCTGGCGGTGGTCAGGCGACGAACGCATCCAGTCGATCTGGGGCGGGGTGGCGGAGGGCGCCGGCCAGCAGGTCGTGGTCCACAACGCCTCGTGGAACGAGACGCTGGCGCCGGGCGGCTCGGTGATGTTCGGGCTGCTCGTGGCCGCCTCGGCGACGCCCGGCGGCATCACCCCGGTCTGCGGGCGGTGACCGGGGTGACGAAGCGGATGACCCGCCGCCTGCTGGCGGCGACGACCGCGCTCGTCGCGGCCGTGGCTGGGGTCTGGCCGGCCACCGGCGCGCAGGCGGCACCGGTGACGGTCACCAACGGCACACAGTTCACCGACACCACCGGCGCGGTGGTGCACGCGCACGGCGGCGGCGTCCTCAAGGTCGACAACTACTACTACTGGTTCGGCGAGAACCGCAACCCGGACAACACGTTCCGGGCGGTCTCCGTCTACCGCTCCACCGACCTGCGCACCTGGGAGTTCCGCAACAACGTGCTCACCCGGTCGTCGGCCGCCGAGCTGCAACGGGCCAACATCGAGCGGCCGAAGGTCGTCTACAACGCCGGCACCGGTCGGTTCGTGATGTGGATGCACAAGGAGAACGGATCCGACTACAGCGAGGCGCGGGCTGCCGTCGCCTCGTCGGCCACCGTGGACGGCGCCTACACCTGGCACGGCAGCTTCCGGCCGCTCGGGCAGCACATGTCGCGGGACATCACGCTCTACAACGATAGCGGCACCGCGTACATGATCTCGGCCGCCAACGAGAACCGCGACCTGAACATCTACCGCCTCACCTCGGACTACCTCAACGTGGCCAGCCTGGTGGGCAACTTCTGGGCCGGCGCGACCCGCGAGGCGCCGGCGATGTTCAAGCGAGGCGGCACCTACTTCCTGCTGACGTCGGCAGCGACGGGCTGGAGCCCGAACCAGGCCCGGTACGCTACCGCGCCGAGCGTCTCCGGGCCGTGGAGCGGCTGGACCGACGTGGGCAACGGCACCACGTTCAACTCCCAGCCGGCCTTCGTGCTGCCGGTCCAGGGCACGTCCGCCACCAGCTACCTCTACCTGGGTGACCGGTGGGCGGGCGCCTGGGGCGGCCCGGTCAACGACTCGCAGTACGTGTGGCTGCCGATCGGTTTCCCCACCAGCACGAGCATGAGCCTGACCTGGTACCCGTCGGTCACCGTCGACGTGACCACCGGGGCGGTCACCGGCACCTCGCCCGCCTACTACCGGGTCACCGCCCGGCACAGCGGCCGGGTGCTGGACGTGATCGGCAACTCCACGGCCAACAACGCCGAGGTCAAGCAGTGGGCGTGGAACGGCGGCGGGAACCAGCGGTGGGAGTTCCAGGACGCCGGCGGCGGCTGGTACCGCCTCGTCAACGCCACGAGCGGCAAGTGTCTCGACGTCGCCGACGCGTCCACCGCCGACGGCGCCAACATCATCCACTACACCTGCGGCAGCGGCGCCAACCAGCAGTGGCAGTGGGCCGCGACCGGCGACTGGTTCCAGCTCCGGGCCCGGCACAGCCGCAAGTGCCTGGACGTGGTCAACGCCGGCACCGGCGACGGCGCGGACGTCCAGCAGTACAGCTGCGGCGGCGGCACCAACCAGCAGTGGTCGCGGACCCCGTCCTGACGACGGTGCCGCCCGGTGACGGAACCGCGCCCGCCCGCCGGGTGGTCCGGTTCCGTCACCGGGTGTCGATTGACGCACGCCTGGGTACCTCCTCTCTGTCATGCGCGGCCTCCGCGCCTGCATCAGGAGGTGCCAGGTGAACATCTTGTCCCGCCGGAAGTCTCCGGCGCGCAGTACCGATACGAACGGTGACGGTGTCGTAGACGCCCGCGACGAGAGTCCGGTCGCGGACGACAGGGCCGGCCAACCGGTGGTCACCGACCGCGACGCGGCTCGGACCACGTACCGCAGCGACGCGACCGCCACGGAAGCGGAACGGGCCGCCGACACCGAGCGGGTCGACGAGACCGCGCGGGTCGACGAGACCGCGCGGGTCACCGACGACGGGCGGGCTCCGGCGAGCGGCGAGGCCGGTCCGGTCGGCGCCGGGCACGTGGAGACCGCGCCACGGACGGGCGAGGCGGAGCGGCGGGCGGCACAGCGGGCCGCTGCGGCCCGGGCGGCGACCAGCCGGCCGTTGGGCCGGGACGCGCGGACCGTCGACCCCGACCCGGCCCGGGAGCAGACCGTCGACCTGAACGGGGACGGCCGACCGGATCGCCCCGTCGACCAGGACCGCGACGGCCACCCGGACCGACCCGTCGACCTGGACCGCGACGGCCGCCCCGATCGGGAACTCGACCCGGAGCTGAGGAAGAAGCCGCGGGCCAGCCTCCTCGCCACGCTCGGTCTGATCGTGTCCGTGGCCGGCGCGCTCTTCGTGCTCTCCGGCACGCTGGCCGGCTACGGCATCGGGCTCGGCGCGGTCGGTGCGGTGCTGGCGGTGCTGGGCCTGATCGCCACCCGTCGCCGGCACGTGGCCGGGAAGACCGACGCGCTGATCGGCATCCTGGTCGGCCTGGCCGCCGTGGTGCTCGGCATCGTGGCGATGACCGGCCAGTTCGACTGGCCGACCACGGACGGCGACTGGGTGGGCCGGTTCCGCGAGTGGCTTGATTCACAGTTTGTCGATCGGTTCTGAGGGCATTTTGGTGATCGCCGGCAGCGACCGGCAGCCCGACAAGCTCCGGTGGTTCACCGGGCAACACCGGTGGTTCACCGGCCGGGCAACACCCTTTTCGGGGGCGGCGATTCGCCGCCCCCGAAGTGTTTCCCCCGACCCGGCCGTCGGGCGACCCCGTCGAGCGGCGCCAGTTCGCCGTGGTGGCGGCAACCGGCCGGTCTTGACACAGCCACTTCCCCGAAGTCGCGATCTCAACTCGTGATCGGCCCACGACCGACGCCCCGGGCACCCGAGAGACGGTGGACTGAGCGTAGGAGCGCGTGGACGCAACGATCCGCCGATTCGATCCCACTAGACGCAACGATCTGCTGCTGGACGCAAGGGCTCACGGTGGAAGGCGACGCCCCCGGCCGCATACGGTTGGAGCACGGCGCCAGCCCGTGGGCCGACCGTGGCCGGGCGCGCCCGACCCTGGGAGCACCACATGACGATGGACGCCACCCGCCAGCGCCTCCTGATGTGCCGGCCGACGTACTTCGCCGTCGACTATGCGATCAACCCGTGGATGGACCCCACCGCCCCGGTCGACCCCGACCTGGCGATCCGGCAGTGGGAGCAGCTCCACCAGACGTACCTCGACCTGGGGCACGAGGTCGAGCTGATCGACCCGGTCGCCGGCCTGCCGGACATGGTCTTCGCGGCCAACGGTGGCACGGTGATCGACGGCAAGGCGATGGCGGTGCAGTTCCGCGACCCGCAGCGCGCCGACGAGGCGCCCGCCTACCGGGCCTGGTTCGAGGCCGCCGGCTTCGAGATGTACGACCCGAAGCACGTCAACGAGGGCGAGGGCGACGTCCTGCTGGTCGGCGACCACCTGCTCGCCGGCACCGGGTTCCGCACCGCGCACGCCTCGCACGCGCAGCTCCAGGAGGTCTTCGGCTATCCGGTGGTCACCATGCAGCTCGTGGACCCCCGCTTCTACCACCTGGACACCGCGCTCACCGTGCTCGACGAGCGCACCGTGGCGTACCTGCCGGAGGCGTTCTCCCCGGGCAGCCGGGCGGTGCTGCGCCGGCTCTTCCCGGACGCGATCCACGCCACCATGGCCGACGCCGAGGTGCTCGGCCTGAACGCGGTGAGCGACGGCCGGCACGTGGTGCTGCCGGCGCAGGCCACCGACCTGGCCGCGAAGCTGCGCGACCGGGGTTACCAGACCATCGGGATCGACCTGTCCGAGCTGCGCAAGGCCGGCGGCGGACCGAAGTGCTGCACGTTGCGACTCCGTCAGGGAAAGGCAATCAAGTGATCATCGACGACATGCTGCGGACGCCCTCCGCGGTCCGGGACGCGGAGCGCCACACGGCGCACAACTACCACCCGCTGCCCGTGGTGATCTCGTCGGCCGAGGGCGCCTGGCTGACCGACGTGGACGGCCGCCGCTACCTGGACTGCCTGGCCGGCTACTCGGCGCTGAACTTCGGCCACCGGCACCCGCAGTTGATCGAGGCCGCGCACGCCCAGCTCGACCGGCTCACGCTGACCAGCCGCGCGTTCATCCACGACCAGTTCGCCGACTTCTGCCGGGAGCTGGCCGCGCTCTGCGGCAAGGAGCTGGTGCTGCCGATGAACACCGGCGCCGAGGCGGTGGAGACCGGCATCAAGGTCGCCCGCAAGTGGGGCTACCAGGTCAAGGGCGTGGCCCCGGGCCAGGCCAACATCGTGGTGGCGGAGGGGAACTTCCACGGCCGCACCACCACCATCGTCAGCTTCTCCACCGACGAGGACGCGCGCGCCGACTTCGGGCCGTACACGCCGGGCTTCACCGTGGTCCCCTACGGCGACCTGGCCGCGCTGACCGCGGCGATCGACGAGAACACGGTGGCGGTGCTGCTGGAGCCGATCCAGGGCGAGCAGGGCGTCGTGGTGCCGCCGGAGGGCTACCTGCCCGGCGTCCGCGAGGTCTGCACCGAGCGGAACGTGCTCTTCATCGCCGACGAGATCCAGTCCGGCCTGGGCCGCACCGGCGCCACGTTCGCCTGTGACCTGGAGGGCGTCGTCCCGGACATGTACCTGCTGGGCAAGGCGCTCGGCGGCGGCATCGTGCCGGTCTCCGCGGTGGCCGCCAACGCCGACGTGCTCGGCGTGCTCAAGCCGGGCCAGCACGGCTCGACGTTCGGCGGCAACCCGCTGGCCTGCGCCGTCGCCACCGAGGTGGTCCGGCTGCTCGCCACCGGCGAGTTCCAGCGCCGCTCGGCCGAGCTGGGCGAGCGGCTGAAGGCCGGCCTGGAGGCGCTGCTCGGCAAGGGCCTCGTCGCCGTCCGGGTCCGCGGCCTCTGGGCCGGCGTCGACATCGACCCGGCGCTGATGAGCGGCCGACAGGCGTGCGAGCGGCTGATGGAGCGGGGTGTGCTGGCCAAGGACACCCACGGCTCGACCATCCGGCTCGCCCCGCCGCTGGTGATCGCCGAGGACGAGATCGACCACGCGGTGGCGCAGCTCGCCGCCGTGCTGGCCGGCTGACCTCCGTACCCGAAAAGGGCGCCGGGACCACGACGGTCCCGGCGCCCTTTCGCGCGTGGGTCAGGGACGCGGCAGCCGCATCGCCATGGTCGGCGCCTCGGCCATCACCGAGTTCGGGGTGTACGTGGCGTCGCTGCTCGTCTCGGCCGCCCGACCGATCTGCACGCCCGGGTAGAGCTCGATCAGGTCACCCTCGCCGAGCGTCCGGGACTGCTGCGGCGGCAGCGGGATCCGCTCCGTCTCGACCATCGACCCGCCCGGCCGTACGCCGGAGCCGTTGGTGCTGGTGTCGGTGACCACCACCTCGCCCGCGCGCCCCAGGTCGAAGCGGACGTGACTGCGGCTGATCCAGCGCCGCGCCTCGTCGTTCAGCCACTGGCCGAGCTGCACCCCGCCGGGAGCGTCCGGTGCCCGGCCGACCGCCACCGGCTCGGTCTCGGTGAGCACGAACCGCTGCCGCACCAACCCGCCGATTCGCACCGCCAGCACCTCGCTGCGCGGGCGCTGACCGGCGTCGGAGAGGCGCGCGCCGTGCCGGGGGCAGGTCGGCGCGCCGGTCCGGAGCGTGGGCGGCGGCTGCTCGGACGGGGCCCGGTCGACCGCGGCCAGGTCGGCGAACGCGCCGCCACCCCCGCCGGCGCCGAAGAGCGCGCAGCCCGGCTCGGGGCAGCGCCACTGCCGGCAGAGCAGCTTCACCCCGGCCGGCGAGCGGCTGCCGCTGGCCGGGTCCTGGCCGCCGCCGACGTGCGCGATGAAGACCGGCCCGCCGGCGCCGGGGACCGGCGCGAGCACCCGGCCGGCCTGGCCGATCCACGGGTACCGGCCGATCAGCCCGTCGAGCCGGGCCCGGGTGAGCACCGGCAGGCCGAGCAGGTCGGCCACCTCCAGCATCCGGTCACCGGGCTGGTCGAGCACCTCGACCAGGCCATCGTCGGCCCAGCGGCGGACCACCATCCGCTCGTTCGAGGTCAGGTCGGCGTCGGAGAGCAGCGCCCGGTGCACGATCGCGTAGACCTGGACGCTGTCCTCGCCGATCTGGCGGGACAGCGCGTCGATCACCATCCCGAGCCGCAACAGGCTGGCCGGTCGCCCACCGTCGAGGTTCTGCCACCGGATCACCTCGGCCAGGTCGACCACGGCCCGCGCCAGCGAGGGGTCGGTGCAGACCCGCCCCTCGATCGCGTCCAGCACCTTGCTGATCTCGAATCTCATGCCGCGCTCCGCACCGTGTCGCGCCCGTCCACCATGCGACGACCCTACCGGCCGCCCCGGCCGCCGGCTTTCCGCGTACGCCGGGAAGGGGCACCCGTCACCGGACGCGCACCGCTACATTGAGCGCCGGTCCGGCCGCCCGGCCGAGCCCCACCCCTCCCGGAGGAATCACCACAGATGACCAGACGACCGCTGGCGACCACGGGGGTCGCGCTCGTCGCGGTGCTCGGCCTCGGCCTGACCGGATGCGCGGACCGGCCCGGCGCGGAGACGTCCGCCGACCGCCCCGCCACGACCACGTCCGCGACCCCGGCGGCGGACGCGGCCGGCGAGCTGACCGCCGCCATCGCCCGGCTCAACGAGCAGAGCATGCGGGTGAAGCTGGAGTCGGCGATGATCACCGCCTCCGGCGTCTCCGATCCGCAGGCCCGCACCATGCAGGCCACCCTGAACCTGCCCGTCTTCGGCAAGGCCAGCACGCTGGTGATCGGGAAGGACACCTGGGTCCGGTTCGACGGCGCGCTCGGCGAGCGGCTCGGCAGCGGCAAGAAGTGGATGCACATGGCGACCGGCAAGGGCATCATGCCGGTCGACGACCCGGGCGGCGTCAAGAAGCTGCTCTCCGCCGTGGTCGACGTGCGGCGTGACGGCGACCGGGGGTTCTCCGGCACGCTCGACTACACGCGCACCGGCGTCGATGCCAAGGCGCTGGCCGCCGCGGGCGACAAGGCCAAGGCGTTGCCGTTCACCGCCGCCGTGGACGCGGAGGGCCGGCTCACCACGTTCACGATGGACATGACGCCGATCAACGCGTCGTACGGCACGATGACCGCCTCCTACTCCGACTTCGGCGCGCCGGTCAAGCTGAGCCGGCCGGCGGCCGGCGACACCGTGGAGGCCCCGGCGGAGATCGCCAAGGCCTTCTCCGGCGCCGGCTCCTGAGCCCACGCCGGGCGGGGACGTCCCCCCGACGCCCCCGCCCGGCCCGCCGCGCTCACCCCGTGCGCAGCGGTCGCCCCACGTCGTGCAGGTGCGCCAGACCCTGCCGGTACGACTCGATCAGCCCGGTCTCCGCGTACGGGATCTCCAGCTCGGCGCAGTAGGCCCGGGCCAGCGGCCGGACCTGACGCAGGTTGGCGCTGGGCAGGTTCGGGAAGAGGTGGTGCTCGATCTGGTAGTTCAGGCCGCCCAGCGCCAGGTCGACGAACCGGCCGCCGCGCACGTTGCGGGCAGTGAGCACCTGCTTGCGCAGGTAGTCGAGCCCGTCGTCGGCGGTGGGCATCGGCATGCCCTTGTGGTTGGGGGCGAACGCGCAGCCCATGTAGAGGCCCCAGAGCCCCTGGTGCACGGCGGCGAAGAGCAGCGCCTTGCCCGGTGACATCACCGCCAGGAGCAGGCCGACGTAGCCGACGCCGTGCACCGCGAGCAGCAGCGCCTCCACGGCACGGTGCCGCATCGGGACGCGCCACCGGCCGTCCGGCTCCCGCCCGGTCAGCGCCCGGACGCTCGCCACGTGCAGCGCCAGCCCTTCGAGCAGCAGCAGCGGGAAGAACAGCCACGCCTGCCGGCGGGCCATCCACCGGCTCAGGCCCCGGGTCGCCAGCGCCTGCTCGTACGTCCAGACCAGCGCGCCCGCGCCGACGTCCGGGTCCTCGTCGGCGTGGTTCGGGTTGGCGTGGTGCCGGTTGTGCTTGTCCACCCACCAGCCGTAGCTGAGGCCCACGGCCAGGTTGCCGGCGACCAGGCCGGCCACCTCGCTCGGCCCGCGCCGGCGGAACATCTGCCGGTGCCCGGCGTCGTGCCCGAGGAACGCGACCTGGGTGGTGGCCACCGCCATCACGGCCGCCAGCGGGAGCTGCCACCAGGAGTCGCCGACGATCGCCACCAGCGCCCAGCCGGCCAGGAAGGCGCCCAGGGTGAGCGCGATGCGGACCGCGTACCGGCCGGGCCGCCGGTCGAACAGCCCCGCCTCGGCGACCCGGCGGGACAGGCGCGCGTAGTCGCTACCCCGCCGGGGTGCCGCCAACGTCGAAGAACTCATCCGATGTCGCCCCCGGGTGCCACGAGCCGCGCTCCGATAGGCGACTCTCTGTCACCGATATTGCCATGATTGGTAGCGCTGGGTAATCCCGTCAGCCCCCGGAGTCGGGGTGGTGCTGTCCCTACCTCCGATCGACCGGCGCGGTCAGGACGCCTGGCGGGCGGGCAGGTCGGCCTGCCAGACGTCGGCCAGCTCGGCGAGCGGGACGTCGAGGGCCCGGCTGAGGCCGACCACGGTGCCGAACGCCGGCGCGGGCAGTCGGCCCGCCTCGATCTTGCGCAGCGTCTCCGGGGAGATGCCGGCCGCCAGCGCCACCTCGACCAGGCTGCGGCCGGCCCGGGCGGACCGCAGCGCGGCGCCGAGGCGCCGGCCCGCGGCGATCTGTTCAGGCGTCAGTGGCTGGCGAACCATGGCAGCAGGATATCCCTTCTCGGTGGTCCGATCGGGCGTGGTATAAAAATACCGTGATCGAGCTCAAGTCCACCACTGAAATCGCCCGCATGGCCGTGACCGGCAAGTTCGTCGGCGAGCTGCTCGCCGAGCTGAGCGGCGTCGCCGCGGTCGGCGTCAACCTGACGGACATCGAGCACCACGCCCGCCGCCGGATCGCCGAACGCGGCGCCGAATCCTGCTACTGGGACTACTCCCCCTCGTTCGGCCGCGGCCCGTTCCGCAACGTGCTCTGCCTGTCGGTCAATGACGCGGTGCTGCACGGCCTGCCGCACGACTACGTGCTGCGCGACGGCGACCTGCTCAGCATCGACATGGCGGTCACCATCGACGGCTGGGCCGCCGACTCCGCGCTCTCCTTCGTCGTGGGCACCCCCGACCCGGCCGACCTGAAGCTGATCGAGGCGACCGAGGTCGCGCTGGAGGCCGGCATCGCCGCCGTCCAGCCCGGTGGCCGCCTCGGCGACGTCTCCGCCGCCATCGGCGAGGTCGCCCACTCCTACGGCTACCGGGTCAACGGCGAGTTCGGCGGCCACGGCATCGGCCGCACCATGCACGAGGCCCCGCACGTCGCCAACAGCGGTCGCCCCCACCGGGGCATGAAGCTGTCTCCCGGCCTCACCATCGCCATCGAGCCCTGGCTGTGCCGCAGCACCGACCAGATCCGGGTCGACGACGACGGCTGGACCATCCGCTCCGCCGACGGCTCCCGCACCGCCCACTCCGAACACACGGTCGCGGTCACCGAGGCCGGACCGCGGGTCCTGACCCGCCGCCCGACCCCCGTCGACCGGGCCGACGGGCCGGTGGCGGCGACGCCCTGAGCGACCCGCAGGCTCCCGCCTCGTCCAGGGAGCCAGCATCCCGTCACGTCCCGTGGTGTGGTGTCGAGCGTGAGTCTCTGCTCGTTGTTCGGCGTTCGGGTTGGGTCGGCGTCTGGCCAGTCATGAGTTGGTGAGCGTGGATTGCGGCGTGGGTGACCTCGCGCCATCGGGGATGGGTGAGGTAGTCGTCGTCGGCTGCGGCGGGTCCGAGTTCGTCAAGGATGACCGACAACGGGCCGAGCGTTGCGGTGATCGCGTCGGCCTCTCCGGCGCTGGCGAGAATGGTGCCGATGTCGCCGTGGGGTCGGCACTGGTCCCAGAAGGTGTCATCGAGAAGCCAGTGCACGGCTTCGGTCAGGCCTGGCCACGATGTCAGGGCGTGCGGGCGCAGGGTCGCGAGGAGTGCTAAAGCGGAGATGATGTCGGCTCTGCGGCCAGGCCAGGCGATGGTGGTCACGCCGCTGTCATCGACCACGTCCCGCTCCTCATATACCTCACTGATCCGCCGCCCCACACGCTGGTAGCAGATCCTGATGGTTGGTAAAGGCCTCGCCATGCTCTCGTCCGGGGTGGGCGGCGCAGTCATCGCCGTCCACCCCGGATCGAAACCGCACTTTTCGTGGCCGCTATGCCGGCGGGTCAGTCAACTTGCCTGTTCCGAGTCCCAGCTCATCCAGGTAAGACGACTGCTCTTCACTCAGTTTGTCGCCATTCAGTTGATGAATCGAATTTACCAAACCGGCGCGCAATGTGTGAACGTCCGAGATCCCGAGAATCGCATGCAACTGCGCCTCCCGCACCCGAGCATCCCCCTCAAGAGATGCCATATTTGCCAGCACGAGTGCGACCGATTCAGCTTCTTCGCGGTCGAATGCGGCCGCCCAGTCGCTCGCATTTTCCGCGCCGGCTTCCCGCTCCCCTGCATGAACTGAAGTGATGAGCCTAAGTAGTCGAATCAGGTCCTCAGCGCCGACAGCCATCACAGCCCCGGGAACTGGCTGGACCAAGGGATGTGCGTTGCATTGGCTGCGCCAGGATTGCAGTTGGGGCTGTTCGGATTATGAGATTGAGCATGGAACAATTCCCGCCTTCATCTTGATACTGACGGCCAATCTGCACCCTGTACGTCTCGCCGGCTGCGGAGTTGGATCCGGCCAGCGCCGTGCCGTCGGGGCCCTCACTGGTCTCCTTGTCGACCAGCGTAACGCCACCGCCGCGGTAGGAGGCAGCCCCTTCCTACCCGCAACAGGCAGCGGCGGACGGTCTGCCTCTGGCAGGCCCGTCCGCCGCTGCAACGAGTTGTGCGTGAGCTACTCCTCAGGCGAAGTAGCGGTCGCCGACAAAGCTGCGCATGTCAGGGGTCTCTTCGAGAAGTGAACTCGACATACCTGGATGTATCGCGACTTCGGCCCAGTAGACCCGTCCGGCCACCACGTACTCGGTGTGCTTATCGGGGGAGATCAGCCACATCGGTGATTCATCCCAGTTCGCACCCAATCGCTCCATCTCGGCGGCCTTCACGGGCTCCGGCGCTGGCTTCAGTTCAAGAGCAGCGCTCTGATCAGAGAGGCAGATCCGCAAGACATCCTGGAAGAGAACGTCGACTACCTTGAGCGGTTCGTCGCCCTCCGGGTCCCCCACGAGCACCCGCACGAGGAGTTTGCTGTGACCCACCGAGATCGCCCAAGGCCTGACCAAGCCCGGCATGGAGAACGGCAGCGAACCGCGAGTAATATTCGACTCAGCCAACTCTGCCCCAATCCCCGACCCTGGTGTTCCAACGGTAGAAGTCGACCGATCCCATCATCCCGAGTCGATCTAACTCCAGCAACTCCCACTCAGTATCAAGCAGTTCGCTTGGGCGAGCTCCCTTGGCTCTGGCGAGTGCCACCTACAGCGTCGCCGGCAAAGGCACTTCGCCCACGCATCCGAGCAAGCGACGGGACGGCCCTGCCGGGTTGGGCCATGTGGCAGGGCCGGTGGCGCACCCGGGAGAGGACGCGCCACCACCGCGCGGCAAGGAGACGACCAGTAGCGCCCCGACCAGGATTCACTGGCCGGGGCGCCGCCCGGTCGACTGTCAGCCGTAGCGCATTCGTCGTTGGAGAGGTTCCGCACTTAGCATCCCGCCCGCCTGACGGCCCATCAACGACAGGAAGCGCTATCGATAACCCGCCAATTCGTTCCTCACAACCGTTATGGACCACATCACAAGATCCACCGGAACCCGATTCCCCAGCAAGTCGACCGACAGATCGCCAGCTGGCGGCCTGTAGTAGTGCATCAATTCCCCCCCGGTCTGAGGCGTTAAATCCCACACCTCAGCCATCCATCCATCGGATTCCCTGTCGCTGAGTACAGTGATCTCGATAAGGACATCCCCGTACTGGTGAACCGCCATGCTTAACTCTCCCTAAAGGAGTGAAGAACCCAGTCACCGACACCGCCGGGCTGCCGAAACTGAACACCCTTATCAGGTAGAAGAAATTCCATCACATTATCGCCAGCCCTGTTGACATAGCTTTGAGTGGCCGTCTTCGGGTGCGTAAGAATGTCCTCTAGAGTGTCCTGTCCGACGCCGCTCCAGCCGGTCGGATTTCGCTTTCCATCAGGAACAGCCCATTGGCCGTTATTTGTTGCCCGATTTCCATGCTTCTGCTGCTCGAATCCTGCACGAGTGAAACCATTCTTGTCAGGCGCCTTACCTGCTGCTGCGAGATCATCAAGTGATGGTCCGCAGTTGTGTACGAGGACCGGCGCGCCCCCGGCGAGGACATAATACGTGTGGATATCCTCGACGGTGAGGTTGTAGACCGTGGCTTGCTCGGTCCACTGACGCGTAGCCACCACCCTCAGCTCACGGCCGTCGTCAGTGATCACCTGGTCGCCGCCGAGCAGCTTCCCGGCCTCGATGTACCGCTGCTCGTCGTCCACCCAGAACGGGTGTCCCGCGGTCGCGGTGATGTCGGCGGTCTCGTCGCCGGCGGCGCCGTCCACGTCCACCGTGACGGCCACCAGGTCCCGCTGGCCCTCACCGTTGATCAAGCGGCTGACCGGCCTGGCCTCGGTCTCCCCCGTCTCCGGGGAGCTGGCCAGCACCAGGTCGTCCAGGGCCACATCCTCGATCGCCTTGGTGCTGCCGTCAGCCATCAACACCTGCGTGCCCGGCACGAAACTGTTGTCCAGGCAGTTCCCGCCGGCCCGCGAGCCACCGCCACCGGTCCGAGCACCACCCTTGCCGGCGTCGGCCGCTCCGGTACGTACGCCGCCCTTGGCGACGTCACCCGCGCCGGCCCGGGCAGCGCCCTTCGCCGCGCCGCCACCGCCACCACCGGCCGCGATGCTGAACGCGTCGAACAACAGGTGACCGGCCGCCTTGCCGGGATGCCCCGACTTGACGTCGTTGGTCAGCCCGTCCGCCCAGTCCTGGACCGCCTGGCCGGGGTTGCTCAGCGTCTTCTTCAGCGCGTCACCGCGGGCGTTGCCCCGGCTCTTCGCCGCCTCACTGGTGTCCTTGTCGACCAGCGGATTGCCACCCACCGCGGTGTCGTAACCGACCTGCGCGATGCCCTCGGCAGCCCCCTTGGCGTCCGAGCCGATCGCCGAGGCCGCGTCCTTGACGAAGTCACCGACCTCGTCGGCGGCGTCCGAGAGCCAGTTGTGGCCGTCCAACTCCACGTTGCTGATCGGGTTACCGCCGGCGAACGCGTACCGGTTACCCGTGTACGGGTCGACAGCCAACCCCAGGTCGTCCAGCGCCCCGTTGTACGAGTCCCGGGACAGGAACTGGTTGATCCCCGGGTCGTAGTCGCGGAAGCCCATGTCGTAGTCGCCGGTGGACTGGTCGAACCGCTTGGACTGGAACCGGTACGAGTTGTACGGGACCTTGTCCGGGTTCTCCGGGTTGCCCGCGTCCGGCTTGTCCACCCCGGTGAACTGACCGGCGTCGTTCTTGCCGTACGCGGTGTAGCCGTAGGTGGCCCGGCCGTCACCCTTGTCGTCGGTGATCTGCCCGATGTCGGAGGAGCCGTCGTACCCGGCGTACGAGTCCTCCTGGCTGTTGTCGGTGTTGGTCTTGACCTGGGACAACAGGTCACCGCCGGGGCCCCGCTGGTAGGACTTGACGACCTTGGTGCCCTCAAGCTCGGCGGAGATGTCCCCGGTCAGTCCCAGATAGGCGTACGTGGTGGTCTTGCCGCCGTACGTCCGCTCGACCTGCCGGTCCAACGGGTCGTACTTGTAGGTCGTGGTCTTGCTACCCGGGTTCTTGGTGTTGCTGACCACGTGGTCGAACCCGTCGTACGTGTAGCTCTCCACAGTGGTGCCGGCGGCGGTGACCGTCTTCAGCCGACCGTACGGGTCGTACGCGTAGGACGCGGACGCCCCGCTCGTGGTGGCCGTGGTCAGCCGGTTCTTGTCGTAGGTGAAGGTGGTGGGCACGCCGCCGACGGTCTGCGAAACGACGTTGCTGTTGGCGTCGTGCACGTAGCTCTCGGTCCCGGCGCCGCTGCCGGTCTTGGTCACCGACCGGACGCGGTCCTGCGGGTCGTACGTGAAGGTGCTGGTGGTGTCCAGGTACGCGGTGCGGTTGTCCGCGTTCTGCTTACGCGAGACGTCCTTCGACTTCTGCCCGTTGGCCGTGTACTCGTAGGTGTGCTGGTTGACCACCGCACCGCCGGACTTCTTCTCCACCTGACTCTGGGTCGAGCCGTTCAGGAAGTAGTCGGTGGTGACGACGTTGCCGTTGCCCTTGGTCTCCGTCGCCGTCTGCCCGCGCTTCGTGTAGCTGTAGCGGGTGTACTTCGGCTTCGGGTCGGTCGGCGAGGTCATGTTCTTGATCTCGGTGGCCAGGTCCCGCTCGGCCTCGTACGTGTACTCCGAGATCTGCGTGTCGTGGGTGCGCTTCTTGAGCAGGTCGTTCGGCTCGTACCCGAAGGTCGTGGTGTTCTTGACCGTCGAGCCGTTCTTCTCCTCCACGCTGGCGACGCGGTTGAGCGGGTCGTAGGACACGACGTAGGCGTCGATGGCCGCCCCGGTGCTGGTGTCCAGCATCTTGACCAGGTTGGCGTTGACGTCGTACTCGTAGGCGAAGTTCTTGCTGGGCGTGCCGGAGCCGGCGCCGTTGTCCGACTGGCTCTTCTTCTTCCCGTCCGGGAAGTAGGTCCAGTTCATCTGGCGGGGCGTGCCGCTGGAGCCGGTGACCTTGCGCGACGTCTGGGCGCCGTTGTCGTCGTAGTCGTAGCTGGTGGTGATGTTCCAGCCGGCGTCCTGCGAGGTGCGGATCCACCCGTTGTCGAAGAACGTCTGCACGGTGTCGTTGCGGGTCGACTGCCCCTTCGACGGCGGTGCCGAGATGCGCTCCAGGTTGCCGATGTCGTCGTAGCTGTACCTGGTGACCGGCGCGGTGGTGAACTCCGAGTCGTCCCGGTCGTACGGCTGCTGGACCTCGCGCACCCGGTTGAGGGCGTCGTAGAGAGTGACGGTGGCGAAGTCGTCCGGGTCGTCGGTGCTCTCCACGCCGCGCGGGCTGATCTGCCGGCTGAGGTTGCCGACCTCGTCGTACTCGTACTTGGTGGTGCGGTAGGTGGTCGTGCCGCTGACCGTCTGGTACGGCACCTTCTCCTCGGTCAGCGCCGACCGCTCGTCGTAGGTCATCTGCGCGCGGTTGCCGTCCTGGTCGATCGAGACGGTCGGGTTGCCGTCCCGGTCGTACTCGACGCCGGTGGTGTTGCCCTTGGCGTCGATGGACGTCTTGATCCGGTGGTTGAAGTCGTAGGTGAACTTCGCGGTGTAGTCGGTCGACTGCGGCGTCGCGTTCTTACGCTGGTCGTTCTGCTGCACGACGTTGCCGGCGAGGTCGTACTCGATGCTCACCCGGCCGTTGAGCGCGTCGGTGGCCTCGACCGGCCGGTTCAGCTCGTCGTAGACGTAGACGGTCGTGTAGTCGAGGGTGTCGGCCGCGGTCAGCACGCCCTTCGGTTCGGTGAGCTTGACGACGTTGCCCACCTGGTCGTACTCGTACTTGGTGGTCGGGGCGTCGGAGGTGCTGGTGTCCTTCGGCGAGGTGACCGTCGTCGGCCGGTCGAGCGGGTCGTAGACCGCGGTGGTCAACGCGCCGGTCGGCGACGTCTCCTGGGTGACGTTGTCGTTCTTGTCGTAGACCGGTGCGGGCGTGGTGATGTAGACGCCGTTGCCGGCGTCCTTCGGCACCTTCCGGGTGAGCGGGCGGCCGAGGCTGTCGTAGGTGAAGGTGCTGGTGTGCTGCTTGGGGTCGGTGACGGTGAGCACGCTGCCGATCGACGAATAGGTGTACTTCGTGACCTTGGTGAGCGGGTCGGTGATCGTCTTCGGGTACCCGACGGGGTCGTAGTCGGCGTAGCGGGTGAGGTTGTCGTTCGCATCCGTCCCGGTCAGCATCCGACCGACCCCGTCGTACGTGTAGCTCGACGTGTAGTCGCCGGCGGTGCTCGTCGCCGTGCCCTTGGGGTCGGTCACCGAGGTCAGGTTGCCGACCGCGTCATAGCCGAAGTTCCAGTGCCGCCCCTCGGGCGAGTACTTGTCGGTCAGCTCGGCGGTGTGCCCGGACAGCCCGTACCGGTAGTCCATCCGCAGGCCGGGGGTGTTGTTCTTGTTGGCCTCCGGATCCTTGATCTCCAGCGGGTAGCCGGTCACCTGGTCGAACCGCCAGGTGCTGATCGCGCCGTTGGCCTCCTCCAGCCGGCTGACGTTGTTGTCGGCGTCCCAACCGAGGATGGTCGCCTGGTTCTTGGCGTTGGTGATCCGGGTGGCGCGGCCGAAGCCGTCGATCATGCTCTCGGTGGCCCGGCCCTTGGGGTCGGTCACCGTGGTGATCACCGCGTTGCTCGCCGAGCCGTCCGGATCCTGGTAGTCGACGTAGGTGATCTTGTTGAGCCGGTCGGTGATCGCGTTGACCTTGCCCTGCTGGAACTGGTCGCCGGGATCGTTGTAGGCGATCTTCGTGTTCGCCGCGCGCGGGTCCGTCACCCGGGTCAGGCGGGCGTTCTGCGGCCCCTGCGACTCGTCGTAGGCGAAGCCGAAGACCTTGGCCTCGGGCGTGCCGGAGCCGTCCGTCACCTCCCGCAGCAGGCCGCCGTCGCTGTAGACGAAGGACAGCGTCCGCCCGCTGACGTCGGTGATCGACTTGACCTGGTCGATGATGCGCGGGTTCTGCAGGTTGGTCAGGGACTGCTTCGTGCCGTTGACGAACGCGGTGTAGCTGTCCCCGGCGGCGTAGTACTCCAGGCTCAGCGTCCGCCGGTTGTCCGGGTCGGTCAGGTAGCGCAGGACCGAGGTGTCCCGGTTGTCGACCCGCATCCGCTCGTACGTGAACAGCAACTGGTTGCCGTTGCGGTCCCGCACGGCGCTCTGGTAGCCCTGCTCGTCGAAGACGAACTGGCTGCGATCCGGCCGGGTCATCGTCCAGGCCTGGCTGGTGTCGCCGCTGTTGGTGCGTTGCAGATAGAGGTGGACCCCGGCGGGCTGCACGTACCGCCAGTCGGCCGGATTGCCGCTGCCGTGCTTGTCGAGGTTGAACAGGTGGGTGGTGCCGTCCCCGTCGGTCATCGCCACCTGTTGCGGCCAGGTCGCGTCGCCGCCCCGGAACTGCAGCGGCGAGCCGAGCCGGACCGTGCTCGACGTGGACAGCGACCAGCCCTGACCCATCGACGAGGTGGACGTGTCCTGGCTGTTGTAGGTCAGCCGCACGAAGGTCGACACGCCACGGCTCGGGTTGGCCAGCGGGTTGTAGCCCACGACCGCGTTGCCGGAGAACTGGTTGACCATCAGCGAGGCGCCGGAGCCGGCGCTGCCGCCGGTGTACTGGTAGAACTTCTCCAGCCCGAGCTGGTCGGAGGTCGGGTCCTCGACCGCTACCGACTGGTCCAGCGGGTCGATCTGGGCGCTCTGCGACAGCCACTGCCCGGTGGTCTTGTTCCGCAGCTCCCACTTCAGCACGTACGGTTCCCGGCGGTCACCGTCGCTGCCGGACGTCGGCGCCTTGACCGTGCCGTTGATGGTGACCACGCCACCGGGGGCCTGCGCGGACGGCAGCGGCGTCTCGATCTGGTTGCCCGCCGTGGTGACGTCGGTGCCGTCCCGACGCGTCCAGTGGTAGGACAGCACCCAGTCCGACGGTGACCACACCGACGCGGTCGTGTTGGTGACGGTGACCGGGACCAGGTACTGGTCCCCGGGGACCATCCGGCTCGGGGTGTTCGGCGCGTAGTAGGTGCTCTCGCTGTTCGGCGCGGTGAAGATGACCCGCAGCCGGGGGCGCAGCGACGGCTCGGCCGCCTCGGCCGAGAGGAACAGCATCCGCTGCTCCGCGCCGGCCTCGTCGGCCTGCCGGATCAGCACACCCTTGTTGGTGCTGGGCGTGTCGATCCAGCGCTGCACCAGCGGCCCGGCCTCCCAGTTGGTCCAGCCCGGGTCGCCGTTGAGCGAACCGACGGTGGACTGCACTGTCGACTCGGCGTCCCCGCCCGGGGTGGTCCAGGCGACGCCGGACTGGGCGCTGTTCCAGGTCGAGGTGGTCTCGCTGAAGTCCCGGGTCAGCCCGCGCAGCTGGAACTGCTGCTGGCCGATCCCGGCGCCCTCGGTGTACCAGCCCCAGAGCCCGACCTGCGCGTTGATCACCTTGGTCTTGGCCGGCAACCCGGTCACCGTGGGGAACTTGAGCACCACCCGGCTGGTGCCGTAGATCGAGCCCTTGTTGCCGACCTGGAGTTCCCCGCCGGCGTCCAGCTTGTCCCAGTTGCTGGTCGGCTTGGCGCTGGTCAGCGTGTTGTCGTCGGCGCCGGTGAAGAACTTGATCACCTGGCCGGCCTTGGGCAGCCGCACCATCTGGGTCTGTGCCGGGAGGACCGTGCCGTCCCGCAGCCGCGCGGCGACCATGTAGAAGTAGGCGTCGCCGAACTGGCTCGCCGAGTTCGCCGGGGTCGGCGTGGCGTGGGTGTCCGAGTAGGTGGTGCGACCCGGACGGACCGGCGCGACGAGCGTCGCCGCGCTCGGCATGAAGTTCTGCGTCGTGCTGGCGTGCACCTGGTATTCGAGCAGGTCGTCGTCGGGTGACGAGGACGGGTCGGCGTACGTCGACCAGGACAGGTCGGCGCCGGTCGCACGGACGGTGCTCACCGGGTTCAGCGCGACCCCGGGACGTCCCCAGGTCAGCACCAGCTTCGGGCCATGGTCGTCCTCGCCGCCGTAGGAGAAGTCTCCCGACTCGTAGCGGGGGCCGCCGTTCTTGTTCGACTCGTCCTTGCCCTTGACCATGAAGCCGTGGTTGGTGGTGGGGCTGTCCAGCCAGCCCTGCACGATCGACCGGACGCTGTACCTGTGCCACGCGTTGGTCTGGTGCAGCGGCTTGGTCACCTCGGCGCGCTTGACGAAACGCACCCCGTCCGCGACGACCGTCTTGTTGGCCACGTCGCCGAGGACCACCTTGTGCGTGGTGCCGGCCTTGAAGGCGTACGAGCCGATCGACACCCAGGAGCCGTTGCCGGAGCCGATGGTCTGGTTGACCGTCTTCACCACCGAACCGCCGTCGTAGTAGACGGTGTACGGCGCGTTCGTCGCCCGGTTGCTGCCCGGCACGTAGTGCACGAACACCTCGTACTGCCCGGTCTCGGTCAGCCGGGGCACCCAGGTGAAGGTCTGCCCGGTGGTGGCGTCGGCGTTGTAGCGGTAGGCGCCGTTGAGCGCCTGGGCACGATCCGTGCCGGTGGCGCCCGGCCACTCGCCGGAGGCGGTGACCTTCGCGGCGTCCGCCTCGTCGACCTGCTCGCGGTTCTCGCCCACCTCGGCGAACTTGCTGCCCGCGCTGTTCCAGGTGGCGGTGCTCTCGGTCCACGCCGAGGTGACCCGGCGGGCCTCGAAGGCCATGGCCGCGTCGTCCGCGCCACCGTGGGTCTGGTCGAAGTACATCTCCAACTGGGCCGAGTCGAGCACCGTGTTCGCCGGCACCTTCGACAGGTCGAACTTGGTCAGCGACCGGAACGTGCCACCGGTCGACGCGCCGGCGGAGAGCTTCCACGTGCTGTCGAAGTTCTGGTCCGCTCCGTTGGAGGCGAGCATGACGTCCTGAGCCTGGCTCAGCGTCGGCTGGACCTTGATCGTGGGGTCGATGACCACCGGGTACTTCCGGTCCGTGCTGCGCAGCCAGTCACCGTCGGCGGTCACCGTCACCGTGGTGCGGCCGTCCTGCTGACCGACCCGCTGGTCGACCTGGTAGCTCATCTTCTTGCCGACCACCGAGTCCGGGTCGTCGGCGCTGTCGTACATGTAGGGCCGCGGCATGGTGAACAACGCCGGGCCCTCGCGGTCGGTGGCGTAGAACGACACCGAGCCGTCGGCCTGCGGAACCGGCCGGACCTTGTCGACGTCGAGCGTGAACGACCACGTCGCCGGTCCGCTCGGCGGCGCGGCCAGCACGATCTGCTCCTTGACCGCCGATCGCGTCACCTCGTAGACCAGGTCGGCGTCGCCGGCCGCGTCCGGGTAGGTGACCCGGGTGCCCTTCACGGTCGGCCGCAGGGCACGCCGATCGCCGGCCAGCCCGAGGGTGAGCCCGTGACCGCCGGTCGAATAGGACAGGACCCGGTCGCTGCGGTCACCGAACCGGCTGACGAACGAGTTCCGGGTGGCCGCGTACGGGAAACCGGCCGTGGTGGCGGCGGCGACCTCGGGCCGGATGTCCTGCCAGCGCCCCTTTTCGTCGCGGTAGTGCACCGGCTCGCGGCTGACCTCGGCCTGGGTCCGCCCGTCGGCGAGCTGGAAGACCTTCGTGGTCGCGGTGCGGCGGTCGGCCAGCTCGCGGACCCGGCGGGGCGCCGGCATCGCCTCGGCCGGCACCGGGCGGGCCACCGACGGCAGCACCTTGGCCGGGCCCGGCGGGGTCTTCGGCACGTCGCGGCCCTTGGCCGCGGGCGGACGGAGCACCGTGCCGGGGCGCGGCGCCGGTCCGGGGTCACCCGGCGGCCGGGCCTGTGCCGGCGAGCCGGAGGCCACCAGGACGGCGGCGATCACCGCCGCGAGCAGGCGGCGGGTGTGACGTGAGCGCATGCGTAGTCCTCCACGCGGAGAGCACGAAAAAGGGCATGACGTATCCCGGCACGTGACGTGCCGTTCGTACTGCCGCGAAGAAGAATCGGCGTGCGTCCTACGCGCGCCGGACACCGCGACCAAGCTCTGGAATGAGTCGGTTCAGCGCCCCCCGTGGGTGCCGCGCAGAATCTAACAACCTTCGATGCATCGGAACAACAGTTGCCGTCGATCAATTTTTGGCGCAGCGAATCCCTCTCACCACGTTCGGTGAGGGGGTTGCCGGTAATCCGAAACGGTCAGCTCAGCCGGGTGACCGCCGCGCGCAGCCGAGCCAGGTCACGTCGGCGCCGCTCGTACGTGGCCGCCAGGCCGATCAGCAGCAGCCCGCCCAGTCCGAGGAAGATCCACCGGGGCAGCAGGTCCCACCCCCGGGCCAGCTCGTGCAGCGCCAACGGCACCAACGTCGCCGTACCCAGCACCACCGGTGCCTGCCAGCGCCGGACCGCCCCGCCGCACACGGCGCCGAGCGCCACCGCGCCTAGCGCCAGCCGCCGCAGCGGCTGCGGGTCCGGGGCGGCCAGCACCGAGACCAGGCTGGGCAGCAGCGCCGCACCCAGTCCCGGGCCGAGCGCGAGCCAACTGGTCAGATCCGGTCGTCGCCGCAGCGCCAGCAGGCCGGCGCCGAGGGCGAGCAGCGCCGCCGGCACCGTGTACGCCTCCAGCACCGCCACCCCGCCCACGGCCAGCAGCAGCCAGCCGCCGAGCAGCTCGCTGCCCGCCGCGACCGCCGCCAGACCGGTCCGCCCGGCCGGCGTCTCCCCCCGACGCAGCACCCGGACCGCCACCGCCACCCCCCACAGCACGCAGACCGCCGCCGCGTACCGCAGCGACCCACCGGTGAGCAGCAACGCGAGCAGCGCCACCCCCTGCGCCACCCCCTCCAGCGCCGCCCGCGCCGTCGATGGTGGCGTGGTGACGCCCGCGTCGTCGGGATCGCGCCTCCCGCGAACGAGCCGAGGGGTGGACCGCAGGGACGGGGCCGCGTGCAGGGTCAGGGCCGCGACGGCCAGGACCGTGAACCCGGCCGTCCGCAGCGGCAGCCCGCCGGCCACCGGCGCGGTGACCGCGAAGCCGGCGGCCGCCGACGTGGCGCCCAGCCAGCCGGTGAGCCGGACCCCGGGCGAGCGGCCCGCACTCCCCGCCACGATGCCGGCCACCACCAGCGACCCCAGCCCGACCAGCGTCCCGGCGCGGGTGGCGAGCAGCCCGCCGAACCCGAAACCGCCGAGGACCGCCCCCAGCGGCACCAGCACCGCCGCCGGGCGCGCGCCGGCGACCGCGGCCGTCAGCAGCGCGGCCAACCCGGTTCCGAACGCCACCGCCGGCACCACCGGCCAGGGCGCCCCGGCCGCCGCGAGCAGCACCGGCAGCGCCACCGCGCCGAAGGGCAGCGCGGCCAGCACCGGCAACCACCAGCCCGAGCCCCGTTCCGGGTCCACCCCAGCCCGGTCCGGGTCCGCCACGACCCGGGCCGGCGTCCCCGCCGACCGGACGTAGGCCGCCGCGGCGACACCCAGGAGCAGCAGCACCAGCCCGGCGCGGGCCGCCTGCGCCGGAACCCCCGCCTCGGCGGGCACCCCCGACCAGGGCCGGACCGGCAGGCCCCCCAGCACCGCCAGCGCGGCCGGGGCGGCGACCAGCAGCGCCAGGCCGGCCAGCGCGACGCCGACCACCCGCGGGGCGACCGCCGGGCGGGCCCCGCCACCGGCCGCGAGCGCCAGCAGCGCCCCGGTCACCGCGTAAAGGCCCACCGGCTCCGCGCCGGGCGCGACAAGCGGCCCGACGCCGATCCCGACGAGCGCCACCGCGAGCCCCGCCGAGGCGTACCCGCTGAGGTCCGGCCACCCGCGACGGACCGCGAGGACGGCGCGCACCGCCAGCACGACGGCGGCGGTCCCGCCCCGCAACTGCCACCACGGCGGCGCGCCCAGGCCGAACAGCGCGACGGCCACCCCCGCCGGCACGGCGAGCAGCGCCCCGGCCAACGCGACCCCGGCGACCACCGGCTGTGCCCCGGACCCGCGCCGGCCCAGCGCGGCCACGGTCACGCCAAGCCCGGCCGTCACCGCGAGCACGGCCGTCGCCCCGGCCGGCGCGGCACAGCCGACCAGCAGCGCATGCCCGAGCAGCAGCGCGGCGGTCGACGCGGCGACCGCCACCGTGACCCGACCCGGGCCCGGCCGGAGCACGGCGACCAGCAGCAACGCGGCGGCCACCGCGAGGTCGGCGACAAGCACCGCCGACCAGGGCGTGGCCAGCACGGCCGGCGCGGCGAGGGCGATCAGCCCGGCCGCCAGCACCCCGACCAGCGGCCGGCTGCCCCGGGGGGCGAAGAGCGCCACCGCCACCGCCACCAGCAGCAGCGCCGCCGGCAACTGCCAGCCCCAGGACGGGGCCGGCACGGACCGGCCGCCCTGCCAGGCCGGGAACGAGGCGATCGCGGTGACGGCGGCGACCAGGCCGGTCAGCACCACGGCGACCGCCCCCAGGCCGGCCGCCACGGTGAGCGCGCCCAGCCGGGGACCGGTACGCAAGCGGGCCGGCAGCGCGCGGACCGCGCCGGCCGACGCCACCGTCACCAGCCCGGCCGCGCATAGCAGCAGCCCGGCACGCTCGGCCGCGACCGGTCGCACCAGCGCGGCGGCCAGCACCGGCACCAACAGTCCGGTGGCCCCGGCGCGCAGCACCCGACCGCCGGCCGCGTACGCGCCCGCGACCAGGGCCAGCGCCACCAGCACCAGCGGACCACCGGCGAACAGCGCGGTGCCCGCGGCACGGCCCACGGCCAGCGGCACCAGCGCGCAGCCGGCCGCCAGGGCCAGCGCCGTGCCGTGCCCGAGCCAGCCGAGCACCACCCCGGCCCGCGCCGCCGGACCGGCCGTCACCGGCGCCGCGTCGCCCCCTCGCGACGCGGCGCCGGTGACCCGGCGACGCAGGACGACCACCACCACGAGGTCGCCCAGCGCCAGCGCGGTCAGGACCAGCGCCCACCCGGCCGCCGCGGGCGTGACCGCCACCGCGGCCAGCGGCAGCACCGGCTGCGCTGCCAGCCACGCCGCGAACCAGGGCGCGGTGAGCCGGCTGAGCCGCGCGTACCCGGCCGCCACCGCCGCGCTGACCACCGCGACCAGCGCGGCATACCGGCTGCCCGGCCAGCCGGCCACCCCGAACAGGTCCACCGACCAGGCCGCGTACCCGTCCAGGAGCACCAGCAGCAGCCCGACCGCGGCGATCGTCTCGGCGGTGCCGCGCAGTCCGCGCGCCCGGGCCAGCAGCGGCGCGGCCAGCGCCAGCACGGTGACGGCGAGCAGGATCAGCGCCCGGCCGGCCACCCCGAACGCGGCCCAGGCGACCGCGGTGAAGACCACCGCGGCGGTGCCGAGCAACAGTCCACCCAGGACGAAGAGCAGGCCCTGCACCGCCCGGGTGGAGGTCTCCGCGCCGCCGGGGCGCACCGGGACGACGACCGGTGGCGCCGGCCGCACCGGCACCGGCACCGGGCGCGGGGCGGGAATCTCCGCCCGGATCCGGGCGGCCAGCACCGCCCGCCGCTGCCGGGCCGTGGACAGCAGGCCGGCCAGTTCCTGGTACGCGAGCCGGGCCGCGTCCACCCGCGGGGCCAGCGCGACGATCTCCCGGTCCAGCCGCACCACCTCGGCGGCGGGCGGGTACGGCGGGCGGCCGCAGGCGCGGCAGCCGACGACGAGGTCGGCGGGCGCGCCGCACCCGGGGCAGGGGTAGCCGGTGTTCTCCACCCCGCCAGCCTCACCGACGGCGCGGTGGGCGGACAGAGTAGGCGTACCTAGGGTCGGGTGTGTTCGCGCACCCAGGCCGTGTAGTCGGGGTTGCCGCTCTCCTCCCGGCTGACCAGGATCTCCGGCACCTCGTAGGGGTGGCTGGCGCGGATCTGGTCGACGAGCGCGTCCACCCGGTCCGGCGCGGTCTTGAACCGCACCCACCACTCGGCGGTGGTCTGGATCGCCGACTGCCACCAGTAGGTGCTGTCCAGCGGACCGCCGACCTGGGCACACGCCGCCAGCCGGCCGGCGACGGCCGCGGCCGCCAGCACGTCCGCCACCCGGCGGGCGTCCACCACAGTCGTCACCACGCAGATCTGCTCCACCAGCGCACCCTACGCGGCGACCGGGCCGCCACGCCCGAACCGGGCGCGAAAGCCGCTCAGGCGTCGGTCGTGCCGTCCCGGTTCGCGGCGACCCACCTGTCGATCCGGGCCCACCAGTCGAACAGCCAGTCGATGCGCTCCTGCTTGCCGGCGGGGATCTCCTCGGGCGGCACGGACCAGAACCGCATCACGATGCGCTTGTCCATCGGCAGCTCCCGCCACACGTCCGCGACCGTGAGCATCTGGTCCAGGCCGGTGTGCGCCACGAAGATCACCCCGGCGTCCGGCGCGGCGTCGAGCGCGGCGAGCAGCCCGCCCGGCTGCGGCGCGAGCACGTGCTGCATCCGCTCGGCGCGCAGCGCCATCCGCTCCAGGCCGAGCCCGCGCAGCTTGGCGATCGCGCGCAGCCGGCGCGACGGGGTGAAGTTGCCGCCCTCCGGGAAGATCACGAAGGCGTCGTCGTCGTCGAGGCCGGTGGCCAGGTGCCCGATCTGCCGCACCGCCGAGTCCCGGCCGTCCGGTCCGGGCGCGATGAACCGGCTGGGCAGCCGGTTGAGCAGCACGTCGATGGCCGGGTCCCACTGGAGGCTCTCCTTGAGCACGATCCGGGGCTCGCGGTGGAACCAGTTCACCAGCGCGTGGATCAGGATGAACGAGTCACCCGGCCCGGCGTGCCGGCAGAGCACCAGCTCGGGCCGGCCGGGCAGTGCGGTGTCCGGGTCGGTGCCGACCACGTCGATGCTCAGCCGCAGCGTCCACCGGGCCTGCCAGAACAGCACCCGCAGGAAGCGGCCGGCGACCACGTAGTGGGCCCGCTGGAAGGCCGGCGACCGCTTGTGCCGGCCGAACCCGGAGGCCAGCCAGAGCAGGAAGAGGGTGAGCAGGGCGGCGGCGTCCCAGACCAGGTAGACGGCGCCGATCCAGAGCAGCCGCAGCGGGCGCAGCCGCCCCGGAACCAGCGGCGACGCGGCCAGCGCCAGCAGCGCCCAGCCGGGCAGCGTGACCACCACGGCGACCGCGAGCAGCACGACGCCGGGCGCGAGCAGCAACCGGCGGACCCAGCGGGGTGGCAGCGGCATCAGCGGTCCAGCGCGGTGTCCAGGTAGCGGCGGGAGGCGGTGTACGCCCGGCTGATCCGCCGCCCCACCGCCGCCATGTCCCGGTAGGCCCACGGGCTGTCGTCCCGCGGGTCCAGGCCGCCGGTCGGCAGCACGTGCACCTCGACGCCGTCGGGCAGCCCCGCCATCTCCCGGGCGAACCGGTGCCGCCGGGCGATCTCGAACGCGACCTGGGCGATCTCCCAGGGCCGGCGCGGCGGGCTCAGCTCGCGTTCGATCCGGCCCACCTGGAGGACGAAGATCCGGGTCGCCCCGGCGGCCACCGCCTCGCCGACCGGGATCGAGTTGACCACCCCGCCGTCGATGTAGTGCTGGCCGGCGATCTGGGCGGGTGGCAGCAGCCCGGGCACCGAGGCGGAGGCGAGCACCGCCGGCACCACCGGCCCGGCGGAGAACCAGTGTTCGGCGGCGCGTTCGATGTTCGCGGCGCAGCAGCGGAACGGCACCGCCAGGTCGGCGAACGTGGTCGCCTCGCCCAGCTCACTCTCCAGCAGCCGGCGCAGCGGTCGCGGCGAGTGCAGGTGGGTGCGCGCGGCGAACCGGCGCAACTGCCGGGCGACCGAGTCGCCGTAGACCTCGCTCGCCTCCGGGGAGGCCCAGAGTCGGACCAGCCGGTCGGTGACCGCCTCGGTCGGGTCGGCGGCGACCAGGGCGCCGTTGACCGCGCCGATCGACGTGCCGAGCACCAGGTCGGGCTGGATCCGGGCGCGGAACAGGGCCCGCAGCATGCCCACCTCGACCGCGCCCAGCACTCCCCCACCGCCGAGCACGAACGCCACCGGACCGCCTGCCATGCCGTTCATCCTGGCACGCGGCCCACAACCCGGCCCGCCGTGCCGCCGGGCCGGGCGTCCGGTCACGCCACGCCATCGCGGCGGCGCGCAGCGCCACCGGAGATCGAGGCCCGTTGACAGGCCGGACACATTCCCGCAACCTGGTAGCGCTCCCGAGCCCAGGGCAGGTGCGAGGTGATGGCGACACTCCAGGCCGGCCGTCTGCTGGCCCGGCGGTACCGGCTCATCGACCGGATCGGCGCCGGTGGCATGTCGGTGATCTGGCGGGCCCGCGACGAGGTCCTCGACCGGGTGGTGGCGGTGAAGGTCCTCGCCCCCTCGCTCGCCGCCGACGCCCGGTTCCGCGACATGGTGCGCGAGGAGGCCCGCTCGGCCGCCCAGCTCGACCACCCGCACGTGACCGCCGTGCACGACTACGGCGAGACGGTGGCCCCGGACGGCTCGATCACCTCGTTCGTGGTGATGGAACTGCTCAGCGGCGAGGAGCTGGAGCACCGGCTGACCGAGGGCCCGCTGCCCTGGCCGGCGGCGGTGGAGACCGGCGCCCAGGTGGCCGAGGCGCTGGCCGCGGCGCACCGGCTGGGCATCGTGCACCGCGACGTCACCCCGGCCAACGTGATGATGACCGGGGTCGGGGCGAAGGTGCTCGACTTCGGCATCGCCACCCGGGTCGGCGCCCCGGACGAGGACGAGGACGGCGGCACGTTCGGCACCCCGGCGTACGTGGCGCCGGAGCGGCTCGACGGCGCGCCCGCCCAGCCGGCCACCGACGTCTACTCGCTGGGCGTGCTGCTCTTCGAGACGCTGACCGGCCAACCGCCGTATCCGGCGGACACCTGGGAGCAGCTCGGCGCCGCGCTGGCGGAGAGCGCGCCGCCCACGCTCGACGGCGTACCCGGGCTGCCCCGGCCGGTCGCGGACATCTGCCTGCGCTGCCTGGCCCGCGACCCGCGGCAGCGGCCCACCGCGCACCGGGTGGCGGCCGTGCTGCGCGACCAGTTGTTGCCCGCCGACCCGCAGGCCACCACCATGCTGGCGCCGACGATGACACTGCCCGCGCTGACGTCCGCGCCGACCCGGCCGGCGCCGCCGGCGTCCACGCCACCCGGGCCGGCGGCCCCACCGGCGACGGTCGCGCCGAAGCGGCGGCGAACCCTGCTGCTGGCGGGCGCCGGCGTGGTAATGGTCGCCGCCGCCGCGCTGCTGGCGCCGACGCTGGTCCCGGACCGGACGGCCGACCCGCGGGTGCTGCCGACCGCCGGGCCGGTGGAAGCGCCCACCGACGCTCCGCCGGCGGGCGAGGGCCCGACCGCCACGGCGCCGGTCGAGCCGAGCGGCGCGCCGGGCACCGCCGCCCCGACACCGCCGTCGGTCGACGCCGCCGACCCGGCCGAGCGGGTGGACGGGCTGATCGCCGCCGGGCTGGCGGACGGCCAGATCCGCGAGGACGTCGGGGTGGACCTGCGCAACCTGCTGCGCAACGCGGTGGCGGCGAGCGACGAGGGGGCGGTGACCACCGCCGTGGAACGGCTCCGCGGCAAGATCGTCGAGCGCCGGCGCGAGGGCAGCATCACCCCGGGGTACGCGCGGCAGCTCGACGCCGCCGCGGCGGCCCTGGTGGCCGGACGCACCTGAACGGCGGTCAGCCGGCGACGAGCCGGGCGACCGCCCGGGGCCCCTCGGCCGTCGCCCGGCCGGCGAGGAAGGCCCGGTAGACCGCCTCGTGGTCGGCGGCCATCCGCTCCACCGAGAAGTTCCGCGCCACGTGCGTGATGCAGTCCGCCGGGTCCAGGTCGGCCACCGCGCGCAACGCCGCCGCCAACTCCTCGGTGCGGTCGCAGACCAGACCGGTGAGCCCCGGACGGACCAGTTCCGGCACCGCCCCGCGGCGCAACGCCACCACGGGCGTCCCGGTCGCCATGGCCTCCACCATCACCATGCCGAACGGCTCGGCCCACTGGATCGGCATGACCAGGCAGCGGGCGTCGAGCAGCAGCCGGAGCACGGTGTCGCGGTCGGCGTTCACCACCAGGTCGACGTCGTCGTCCAGCAGCGGCCCGACCACCTGCTCGAGATAGCGGCGCTCGGCCGGCTCGTTGCACTTGCCGGCCAGGGTGAGTGGCAACCCGGCCGCCCGGCAGGCCCGGATCGCCACGTCGGGGCCCTTGTCCGGGCTGAACCGGGCGAGCCAGAGCACCGGCCCGCGCCCCGGCGCCCGCTTGTGCGGAAAGTCCCGCAACGGCATCGCGTTGTGCACCGTGCCGACCCAGGGCAGGCCGGCGTTGGCCCGACGCTGGGCGTGCGAGATCGCGATCAGGCCGACCCCCCGGTCGGTGTTGCTCAGCACGGTGCCGTACTCGCCCACCGGGTTGCCGTGCACGGTCGCCACGGTGGGCACCCGACGCCGGCCGGCGACCAGCGGGCCGATGGTGCTGTGGTCGTGCACCAGGTCGAAGTCCGCCGGGTCGAGCAGCCGGTCGACGTGGGCCAGGTGGGCCAGCTCGGGCAGCGACTCGCCCATCCGGTCGTACTGGAGTTCGTCGCAGGTCGAGACGAACTCGGCGGCGGTGCCGTGCTCGGTGCCGGCGCCGAAGAGCGTCACCGCGTGCCCCCGGTCGATCAGCGCGTCGACCAGCCCGGCCACCAGGGTCTCCAGTCCGCCGTAGCCGGGGGGCGGCACGGACAGCCACGGCGGGACCACCATCGCGATCCGGAGGGGCCCGGCCCGCGCGCGCTCCGGCGACGGCTGGTTCACGGCCATGAGTCCCTCCCCGCTGGTCCCCCGGCGTATCCGATCGGCGACGGGTTCCCGAGGCGGCACGCGGTAAACGGCGGTGCGGGGAGAGACGAAGAGGGGCGGCGGGCGGCGGAGCCAACCCCCTTGGCTCCGTCGCCCGCCGCCCGGGAGGGAGGCAGGTCTTGGGGACTATGACGTCTCGGCGAGCGTCACGGTTGCCTTCTCGTCGGATCCGTTTCGCTTGAACTGGACCTCGACCCGGTCGCCGACCTTGCCGGCCTGCACCGCGCCGACCAGGTCGTTGGAGTCGTTGATCGGCTTGTCGCCGAACTTGGTGATCACGTCGCCGCGCTGGATCCCGGCCTTCTCGGCGGCGCTGCCCGGGGTGACGGCGGCGACGAGCGCGCCACCGTCCTCGGCGGCGTTCACGCTGACCCCGAGCGACGGGTGGCTGATCTTCTCGCCGCGCTGGAGCTTCTCGGCCACGTCCTTGGCCTTGTTGCTCGGGATGGCGAAGCCGACGCCGATGTTGCCGTTGCTGCCCTGCCCGGCGGTGGCGATCGCGGTGTTGATGCCGATCACCTCGCCCCGGGTGTTGACCAGCGCGCCGCCGGAGTTGCCCGGGTTGATCGGGGCGTCGGTCTGCAGCAGGCCGGAGATCGAGCTGGCGCCCTGCGGGCTCTGCTGCTGGCCACCCTCGCCGGCCGAGATGGTGCGGTCGCGGGCGCTGAGGATGCCGGCGGTCACCGAACCCTGCAGGCCGAGCGGGCTGCCCAGCGCGAGCACCTGGTCGCCGACCTGCATGCCGTCGCTGTCGCCGAACTTGGCCGCCTTCAGGCCGCTGACGCCGCTGGCCTTGACCACCGCGAGGTCGGTCTTCGGGTCGGTCCCGACGATCTTCGCCGGGGCGGTCTTGCCGTCGGCGAAGACCACCTTCACCGTGTCGCCACTCGCGGAGGCGACCACGTGGTTGTTGGTCAGCACGAATCCGTCGGCGCTGAGGATCACCCCGGAGCCCTCACCGCTGTCCGTCATGATCGTGACGATGCTGTCCTGGACGGAAGCCGCGATCTTGGGCAGGTCGGCGCTGTTGATCACGGGGGCGGCGGAGTAGGTGCGGGCGGGCCCCCCGCCCCCGTCGAAAGCCAGCGCCAGCGCGCCGCCGGCCACACCGGAGCCGAGCATCAGGGCCAGCGCCAGCGCACCCGCGCCGATGAACTTGCCGGCCCGGCTGGGCCGCGCCGGCTGCGGCTGGCCCCACGGCGGGACCGGCTGCCCCGCCTGGTGGTGCTGGTGCTGCTGGTAGGGCTGGTGCCCGGGCTGTGCCTGGTAGGTCGGCACCGGGCCGCCGGACGGCTGCGAGTAGCCGGTGCCACCCTGCTGGGCCCAGCCGTGCTGCTGTCCCCCGTACCAGGGATGCGGCTGCTGCGGCTGCCCGGAACCCGGGTACTGCGGGGCGTACGGGCTGGCCGGGGTCGCGGCCGGCGGGCCGTACGGGCCGGCCGGCGCGCCGGACGCGGGCGCGTACGGGCTGGCCGGGGTGTCGGCGGGCGGGGTGGTTCCGGCGGCCGGGGAGTCGGCCGGAACCGACGCGGCGGCCGGGGTGGAGTCCGATGTCCCGCTCTGGACGCGGGGCAGCTCGGCGGTGTGGTGCGACGGCTCGGCGTCGGCGGGTGCCGGCGACCGCTGCGGCTCGGTCTCGTGGTCGGTCATGCCTACAGCTTTCCCCGTGGCACTGTCACCAGCCTGGAATCAGCCTGAATGTTTTCTGTAAGTCACTCGCCCGGCTCGGGCGCGTCGGGCAGCAGCGGCAGCTTCACCCGGAACGTCGCACCGCCACCGGGCGTCTCCGCCGCCTCCACCGTGCCGTGGTGCGCCGCCACCAGCGCGGCGACGATGGCCAGGCCGAGGCCGGTGCTGGTCGGCCGGCCGGCCCGGCGGGTCCGGGCGGCGTCCACCCGGTAGAAGCGCTCGAAGACCCGCTCCGCCTGCTCCGGGGTCAGACCGGGGCCGGTGTCCGCCACCTCCACCACGGCGAGGTTTCCCGGCTCCGCCCGCAGCCGCAGCGTGACCGCGGCGTCCGACGGGGTGTGGGTGAGCGCGTTGGTCATCAGGTTACCGATCACCTGCCGCAGCCGGGCGTCGTCACCGAGCACCACCAGCGGGCCCGCGCCCGGTTCCCGCTCCAGCTCGATCCGCCGGTCCGGGTCGACCACCCGGGCGGCCGCCACCGCGTCGGACGCCAGCACCGGCAGCTCCACCGGGGCCAACGCGATCGGCCGCTCCCGGTCCATCCGCGCCAGCAGCAGCAGGTCCTCGACCAGCAGCCCCATCCGGGACGCCTCGTCCTCGATGCGGCGCAGCAGGTCGGCGGTCTGCTCCGGGGCGCGCGCGGCACCCTGCCGGTACAGCTCGGCGAAGCCGCGGATCGTGGTCAGCGGCGTCCGCAGCTCGTGTGAGGCGTCCGCGATGAACTGCCGCATCCGCTCCTCCGAGCGGCGCGCCCGGGCCTCGGACGCCTGCGCGTACGCGGCGGC
This sequence comes from Micromonospora sp. WMMD980, assembly GCF_029626035.1. Taxonomy (NCBI): domain Bacteria; kingdom Bacillati; phylum Actinomycetota; class Actinomycetes; order Micromonosporales; family Micromonosporaceae; genus Micromonospora; species Micromonospora sp. WMMD980. Next base: position 6,545,437 of record NZ_JARUBE010000003.1, on the reverse strand, counting down.
GTCCCGGGCGCCCATCTCGGCGCTGCGCGCCGCCGCCTCGGAGGCGGCCCCGCGCGGTGAACGCGGCCTCGATCTGCGCCAGCATCGCGTTCAGCGCTCGGGAGAGCCGACCCAGCTCGGAGGTCGGGCACGGCCGCCCCTCCTCCGGGTCGGGCACCCGCCGGGTCAGGTCGCCGCCGGCGATGGCCGCCGCGGTCCGCTCGATCTCCACCAGCGGCTTGAGACTGGTACGCACGATGCCCGCGCCGACCGACGCCAGGATGATCAGCACCGCGCCACCCACCAGCAGGTCGATCCAGATGAGTTGGCGCACCGCCTGGTCGACGTCGGTCAGGTGCTCGCCGATCACGGCCATCTGCCCGTTCGGCAGTTGCGTGTAGAGCACCCGCCACCGCACCGAGCTGTCCCGCGCCCGCACCGTGGAGGGATCGCCCTCCCGGGCCTGGAAGCCGGCCGCGTTGGCGGGCCACGTGGGCAGGTCCCGCTCCTGGAAGCGGCCGGTGTCGTAGGCGACACCCTTGATCTCGCCGGTGCTCCGGTCGGTCAGCACCACGAGGTAGTCGCTGGGCAACGTGATGCCGGCCGGCGGGATCGACTCGAACCGGTTCACCGAGTCCCGCAGCTCGGCGTCGATCTGGCCCACCAGATAGCTGTGCAGGAAGTAGGCGGTGGAGACGCTGATCACCAGCAGTGCCGCCGCCACGAGCGCGAGGACCGAGGCGACCAGCTTCAGGCGGAGCGGAACGGTGCGTACCCAGCCCTTCGCGTCGTGGAGGGCGTTCACGCCGCCGGCTTGCGCAGCACATAGCCGACCCCGCGCAGGGTGTGGATGAGCCGGGGCTGGGTGTTGTCGACCTTGCGCCGCAGGTAGGAGATGTAGGACTCGACGATGTTGTCGTCACCGCGGAAGTCGTAGTTCCACACGTGGTCGAGGATCTGCGCCTTGCTGAGCACCCGGTTGGCGTTGAGCATCAGGTAGCGCAGCAGCTTGAACTCGGTCGGCGAGAGCTGCACCCGCTGGCCGGCCCGGTGCACCTCGTGGGTCTCCTCGTCCAGCTCCAGGTCGGCGAAGGTGAGCCGGGACGGGGCCTGCTCGCCGGTCGCGGTGCGCCGCAGCACGGCCCGGATCCGGGCGGTCAGCTCCTCCAGGCTGAACGGCTTGGTGACGTAGTCGTCGCCGCCGAGCGTCAGCCCCCGGATCTTGTCGTCGGTGGCGTCCCGCGCGGTCAGGAACACCACCGGGGTCCGCGTGCCACCCTCGCGCAGCATCCGGATGACCTCGAAGCCGTCGAGGTCGGGCAGCATCACGTCGAGCACGACCAGGTCGGGCCGGTGGTCCTTGGCGGCGTGCAGCGCCGCGCTGCCGCTGGTCGCGGTCGCCACGTCGAAGCCCGCGAAGCGCAGGCTCGCGGAGAGCAGTTCGAGGATGTTGGGGTCGTCCTCGACGACGAGCAGTCGGGCCTCGGTCTGGGTAGCCGCCATGGCACCCATCATCCGTGCTCCGGCTGCGGCCGCGCTGGGCGGAAGCTGGAAACAACCTGTGAGATCAGCGGAGTAGTCGGCGCAGCCCGTCGAGCGCGCCGTCGAGCAGTCGGATCGCGGTGCGGAGCTGGTTGTCGCTGAGCCGCCCGGCCCGCACCAGCGCGCCGACCTCGACGGTGAACGCGGCCAGCCGCTCGTCGAACTCGGCGTGCAGCGACGAATCGGCGGGCCGGGTGCCGCTGCCGTTGCCGTGGGAACGCACGGTGGGCGGTGGCGGCGCCCAGCGGCCCTGTCGGGTCTGCCGGGTCGCCTCGCGCAGCTCCCGCTTCAGGTCGCGCGCGGAGCCGCGTACCTCGGTGCGGATCTCGCCGGCCAGCGCGGCGAGATCCTCCACGGAGGCGCTGATGTCGGCCTCCAGCGTGGCCAGCTCGTCGGCGCGCTGCCGCAGCTCGCCACGCCCGGCCTCGGTGATCTCGTAGACCTTGCGCCCACCCGCCGCGGTGTGGGTGACCAGCTCCTCCACCTCCAGCCGTTGCAAGCGGGGATAGATGGTGCCGGCGCTGGGCGCGTAGTGCCCGAGGAAGCGCTCCTCCAGCAGGCGGATCAGCTCGTAGCCGTGCTTCGGCCCGTCGTCGAGGAGCTTGAGCAGATAGAGCCGGAGCCGCCCGTGGCTGAACACGGCGGTCACGGCAGGTCCTCCTGGTCGGCGACGTCCGGGACCGGGCGGGCCAGCAGCGCGATGCTGCCGGACGTCGCGGACGCCCAGAGCTTACCCGCGCCCCCGCCGAGCACCCCGTGGCTGTCCTTGACCGCGCCGAAACCGTGCTGGCCGCCGCAGATCTGCGGGAAGCCGCTGGTGATCCGGCCGGAGGTGGTGTGCAGGTGCACGCTGAGATCGCTGTCCTCGCGGACCCGGACGGTGATGCTGCCGGAGATGGCGCTGAGCTTGATCTCGCTGCCCCGGGGGTTGTCCAGGTCGCAGGTGATCGAGCCGGAGACGGCGTGGGCGCGGACCCGGTCGGGCGCGCTGTCGGCCAGGATCAGCTCGCCCGAGACGGTCTCCAGGTCGAGGTCGCCGCCGATGCCGAGCGCCTCCACCGGGCCGGAGACGACCTTGGCGGTGGTGCGGCCGCGCAGTCCCATCAGGGTGACCTGGCCGGAGGTGACGTCGACCCGGGTGTCGCGGCGCAGCCCGGAGGCGACCAGCGCGCCGTCGACCAGGCGCAGGTCGGCCAGCGCCTGGGCCGGCACGGCCACCGACACCTCGGCGCGGAACCGGCGACGGAGCTGACCGAGCCACCAGAGCACGCCGGGCCGGCGAGGGAAGCGCTCGTGACCGACGCTCAGCCGCCCGTCGCGGAGCTCGACCACGAGCGGCCGCCGGCTGACCCGGGTGACGTCGACCCGGGCCGGGCCGTCCGTGCCGACCACGTTGAGCCGCCCGCTGACCAGCCGGACGTCCAGCCGGGTGACCGGCTCGTCGAGCGTGATCCGCTGCGGGCCGTCGACAGTCCAACTGGCCATGGCGTCCTCCCCTCGCCGACGTGTCACCGCGACGCGTCGAACAACAGAAGGAGCATAACGCGATACATCGCGATCCAACAAGACTGTATCGCGTTTCGGGCCTGACCACGCTGCGTCACGCCGCTGAAAGGCATGCGCCGTGGATGCGGTATACCTCAGAGGAATAATTATGACTTTGAGGTATACCGCCCTGCGGGTCTCCTCCCTTTCCGGGCGCGACACGCCCACGCGTCGCGTCCCACGGCGGCCCCCGATCGCCGTGCCTTCCCGCAGCGCCCCGCTCCGCATGCGGGCGCAGCACGTGCGCCCCGGCGCGGGCGGCGCGTCAGGCAGCCAGATCGAGCCCGGTTCCGGTCGGCCGGTCTTCCCGCACCGTCCCGAACCCGGGACCGGCACCGGCCCCGGCAGTGGACCCGGCAGTGGACCCGGGCAGCAATGCGGCCGAGCGCAGCGGCTCGGGCGAGGACAGCAGCTCGGGCGAGGTCGCTGCGCGGGAGGGCGTCCGCGCGGGACGCGGCGCGCGTGCCCGTGGGGGCGGGGCCCGGTGGATCGCGGCCTCGGCGGCGCGGGCCAGCAGCCGGCGGTCCGCCCCGTCGGCCGGATGCAACGCGGCGGCCACCGTCACCGCCACGGTCAGGTCCCGGGCGGCCAGCACCCGCCGGACCGACGCCCAGAGCGTGTCCGCACCGAGGAAGGCGGGCAACGTGCTCGGGTCACCGGCGTAACGGTAGGCGACGGCCAGCGGCACCACCGGCGCGCCGGCCGCCACCGCCGCCTCGAACATCGCCGGGCGGAAGCCGCAACCGGGGCGGCAACCGCCCGCCGCGCCGCACCACGTCGTGCCCTCCGGGAACACCGCCACCGGGTGCCCGCCGCGCAGCGCGTCGGCCACCCGGGCGACCGTCGCCGGCAGCTCGCGCGGCCGGGACCGGTCCACGAAGACGGTTCCGGCCGCGGCGGCCAGCGCGCCCACCACCGGCCAGCCCCGGACCTCCCGCTTGGCCAGCATCCGGGCCGGCGACACCGCGAGCACCGCCAGCACGTCCAGCCAGGAGACGTGGTTGGCGACCAGCAGCGCGCGGCGGCGCGGCGGCCGGCCCCGGACCACCAACCGCACGCCGAGGGCCCGCAGCGTTCCCCGGGCCCAGCCGCGCAGCGCGGCCTGCCGGTCGGCCGCCGGCAGCACCGGCAGGAGCGCGGCCAGACCGGCCCCGACCAGGAGCATTCCGAGTACGCCGAGCAGCCGGCCGAGCCGGCGCGGGGCGGACACGTCCGGCGCGGCCGGTGGTGGCAGGCAGCTCGGCCCGCAGCCGGAGGCGGGCCGCCACAGCCCGTCGCCGGCCGGACGGTCGCCGGCCGGGGGACCGGCGACGCCGGCCCGGCTCGGGTGCGCGGTGTCCACGAGCCGCGTCACGGTGCCACCTCGCCGAGGAAGTGCCGCAGGTGGCGCGGGTTCATCCGGTCCAGCGAGAACAGCACGTAGAAGTCGGCGCAGCCGAAGTCCGGGTCGTACGCCGGCTCGCCCGCGACCCAGGCGCCCAGCCGCAGGTAGCCGCGGAGCAGCGGCGGGACGAGCGCCCGGCGTTCGGCCGGGGTGAGCGGGGCGGCACCGGCGAGCGGCGCCTCGGCGAACCAGGGGCGGCGCGGGGTCACCCGCAGTGGCGGCGGAGCGAGGTGCCGGTCGGTGACCTGCGCCCACACCTCGGCGGCCGCGACCCCGCCGTCGGCGACCGGCACCGAGGCGCAGCCGCCGAGCCAGCGCGAGCCGCGCAGGTGCAGGTAGCGGCAGATGCCGGCCCACATCAGGTTGATCACGGCGCCGGTGCGGTGGTCCGGGTGCACGCAGGAGCGGCCGGCCTCGACCAGGTCGTCGCGGAGCGGGGCCAGCGCGCCCAGGTCGAACTCGCCGTCGGCGTACCGCCGGTCGGTGCGGCCGGGCGGCAGCAGCCGGTAGGTGCCGACCACCTCGCCGGTGCCCTCGCGGAGCACCACCAGGTGGTCGCAGTGCGCGTCGAACTCGTCGGTGTCGAGCCCGGCGGACCCGGGCGGCAGGGTGGCGCCGAGTTCCCCGGCGAACACCTCGTGGCGCAGGCGTTGCGCGGCCGCGACCAGGTTCGGGTCGTCGGCGATCAGCAGGGTGTAACCGCTGGTCGTGATGGGTGCGCCAGCGGCGTGCAGAACAGCCATGGGTCCTGTGTAAGGGCCCCGGGTTGCCGTACCCGGGGTGAGGGGTGTCGATCCGGTGAACGCCCGTCGGCGGCGGCGTGCGGAGCGCCGACGGCGGATGTGCGAGGCTGCCGGGCGACCACCGGCGACGGCGCCGGTGGAGGTGGAGGTGGAGGTGCACGTGCTGGTCGAGGCCCGTTTCCACGGACCGGACGGCTCCGGCAACGGTGGCTGGAGCGCCGGGATCTTCGCCGCGCTCATCGACGACCAGGGGCCGGTGGAGGTCACGCTGCGCCGGCCGCCGCCGCTGGACACCCCGCTGACCGCCGCCGACGGCGAGGTACGCGACCCGCAGGACCGGCTGGTCGCCGAGGTACGCCGGGTCGGGCCGGTGGACGCGGTGGTGCCGCCGGTGGACCCGGCCACCGCCGAGGAGGCCGCACGCGCGTACCCCGGGCTGGTGGACCACCCGTTCCCCGGCTGCTACGTCTGCGGCCCGGACCACCCGGACGGCCTGCGGATCTTTCCCGGCCGGCTGCCGGACGGGCGGACCGCGGCGCCGTTCCGCGCGCCGGCCGAGGTGGCGCCCGCCACGGTCTGGGCGGCGCTGGACTGCCCGGGTGGATGGGCGGTGCTCTCGGCCGGCCGCCCGTACGTGCTGGGTCGGATCGCCGCGCAGGTCACGGCGCTGCCACGGCCCGGCGACGCCTGCGTGGTGACCGGCCTCGCGGTGGGCCGCGAGGGGCGCCGGGCCGAGGTGCACACCAGCCTGTACGGGCCGGACGGCGCGCTGCTGGGCCGGGCCCGTGCCACCTGGGTCGCGCTGCCGGCCGGGTGATCTCCTCCCTGAGGAGGACGGCGCGTACACATCCCGCCTGATTGACCCCCTTGCGGCGGGTTGGAAGGCTGTGCGGGGCGCCCCCGCAACGGCGTCCCACCGGCGTGCGTCGAGCGCGCCGGGGCAGGAGAGGAGAATGATGTCCGACGGGCAGCCACGCCCCAACGCCGCGACCGGCCAGATCATCGTGTCCGGCTTGACCAAGCAGTACAAGAACGTCCGCGCGGTCGACAACCTGTCGTTCACGGTCGAGCCGGGCCGGGTCACCGGCTTCCTCGGCCCGAACGGCGCCGGTAAGACGACCACGCTGCGCATGTTGCTCAACCTGGTCACGCCGACCGCCGGCACGGCCACCATCGGCGGCCACCGGTACGCCGACCTGACCGACCCGCTGCGCACGGTGGGCGCGGTGCTGGAGGCGTCCAGCGCGCACAAGGGCCGCACCGGGATCAACCACCTGCGGGTGATCTGCGCGGCGGCCGGGCTGCCGAGGGAGCGGGCGGACGAGGCGCTCGCCCTGGTCGGGCTCTCCCCGGCGGCGAAGCGCAAGTTCAAGGGCTACTCGCTGGGCATGAAGCAGCGCCTCGGGATCGCCGCCGCGATGCTCGGCAACCCGCAGGTGCTGATCCTGGACGAGCCGGCCAACGGCCTGGACCCGGAGGGCATCCGCTGGATGCGGGGCTTCCTCAAGGGGCTGGCCGCCGAGGGCCGGACGGTGCTGGTCTCCAGCCACCTGCTCTCCGAGATGCAGCTCCTCGCCGACGACGTGGTGATCATCGCGGCCGGCAAGCTGGTCCGGCAGGGGCCGGTCGAGCAGGTGATGGGCTCGATGACGCACGGCGCCCGGATCCGGGTGCGCACCCCGCAGGCGGACGAGCTGGCCGCGGCGCTGCGCGAGCAGTCCGCCACGGTCGACGCCGACCCGAACGGCGCGCTGCTGGTCAGTGGCGTGGACGCGCCGACCGTGGGCCGCGTCGCGCTGGCCGCGAAGGTCGAGCTGCACGAGCTGACCACCGAACGTCCCGACCTCGAAGGGGTCTTCCTGGAGCTGACGGCCGGAAAGGCGGAGATCCGATGACGCTGGTCCGATCCGAACTGCTCAAGATCCGCACCACCAGCACCTGGTGGATCTTCGGCCTGATCAGCCTGCCGCTGTGGGCGCTCGCGCTGGGCTTCAACTGGTTGCAGACCGACGCGCTGGCCAGCGGCAACGTGGGCGACGTGCCGGCCGACCAGGCCGACCAGATCCAGGCGGTGTCGAGCGCCGACAGCATCGCCGCCAACCTCTACACCAACGGCCAGTTCTTCGGCCTGCTCATCGTGATGCTGCTCGGCATCGTGGTGGTGACCAGTGAGTTCTTCCACCAGACGGTGACCACCACGTTCCTCACCGCGCCGCACCGCACGGCGGTGATGCTGGCCAAGCTCGTCGCCGCCGGCGTGCTCGCGCTGCTCTTCTGGATCGTCACCACGGTGCTCAACCTGATCTTCGCGCCGCTGATCCTGAACGCCACGGATGTCGGCACCCAGCTCGACAGCGGGGCGGTGTGGCGCGCGGTGGCCCTGAACGGGCTGGCGTACCTGCTCTGGTCGGTGCTCGGCGTCGGGCTCGGCGTGCTGATCCGCAGCCAGATCGGCGCGACCGTGACCGGCATCCTGCTCTACCTGGGCGGCACCATCGGCGCGGCCATCGCCATCGGGCTGCTGGCGCAGCGGTTCGGTGACTGGATCAACGAGCTGCAACTGCTGGTGCCGTCGCTGGCCTCCTCGCTGATGGTCAGCGGCGCCGAGATCCCCGGCAACCCGCCGCGCTGGGCGGGGGCCGCGGTGCTGATCGGGTACGCGGTGGTGACCGGCGTGATCGGCGTGCTGACCATCCGACGGCGCGACATCTCCTGAGCCACGCGCGACCCGGGCCCCGGCCGGTGACCCTGCGTCACCGGGCGGGGCCCGTCGTCGTCTAGCAGGAGTCGGCGGGCCACGCAGCGTTTGCCGAACTTCTGGCATCTTCTGTGAAACGGGCCACCAGCCGGAGGCGAGAATGCCTGTGGCAATCGCACGGCGTAGCCTGGGATCCGTCTCCTGTGCCCCGGCGAACCGGGCGCGGGAGCCCACCGCGTGACATTCACAACCGCGTGAAAGAGGCGATTAGCGGCCGTGTCGACCCAGCAGACATCGCAGGAGAACCCACTGGCGGGTTTCGGCCCGAACGAGTGGATCGTCGAGGAGATGTACCAGCGCTACCTCGCCGACCCGTCGAGCGTCGACTCGGCATGGCACGACTTCTTCGCCGACTACCGGCCGGCGCCCGGCGCCGCCACCCCGCGTCCGGAGAAGCCGGCCGCGCCGGCCGCGCAGCCGGAGCCCGCCGAGCAGCAGGAGGCCGTGGCCACGGTCACCGAGAAGCCGGCCCCCGCCAAGACCGCGCCGGCCAAGCCGGCCGCGAAGCCCGCCGCCAAGCCGGCGGCGAAGGCGGCCGAGCCGGCCCCGGCGAAGAAGACCACCCCGGCCAAGCCGGCCGCCAAGGCGCCGGCCGCGAGCGGGGCGGGCACCACCCCGCTGCGCGGCGTGGCCGCAAAGATCGTCCAGAACATGGACGCCTCGCTCGCCGTGCCGACCGCCACCAGCGTGCGCGCGGTCCCGGCGAAGCTGGTGGTCGACAACCGCATCGTGATCAACAACCACCTGGCCCGGGGCCGCGGTGGCAAGGTCAGCTTCACCCACCTCATCGGCTACGCGATGGTCCGGGCGCTGATCGAGCACCCGGAGATGAACAACTCCTTCGCCGAGGTCGACGGCAAGCCGGCGATGCTCCGCCCCGAGCACGTCAACCTGGGCATCGCCATCGACCTGGCCAAGCCGGACGGCTCCCGCAACCTGGTCGTGCCGTCCATCAAGGCCTGCGAGCAGATGGACTTCCGGCAGTTCTGGCAGGCGTACGAGGACGTGGTCCGGCGCGCCCGCCGCAACGAGCTGACCATGGAGGACTACTCCGGCACCACCATCTCGCTGACCAACCCGGGCGGCATCGGCACGGTGCACTCGATCCCGCGCCTCATGCAGGGCCAGAGCGCCATCATCGGCGTCGGCGCGATGGAATACCCCGCGCCCTACCAGGGCATGAGCGAAGCCACCCTGGCCGAGAACGCGGTCAGCAAGGTGATCACGCTGACCAGCACGTACGACCACCGGATCATCCAGGGCGCGCAGTCCGGCGAGTTCCTCAAGGTCATGCACGAGCTGATGCTCGGTGAGCGCGGCTTCTACGACGAGATCTTCACCTCGCTGCGCATCCCGTACGAGCCGGTGCGCTGGATGCGCGACGTGGCCGTCGACAGCGAGGGCCAGATCAACAAGACCGCGCGGGTGCACGAGCTGATCCACGCGTACCGGGTGCGCGGTCACCTGATGGCCGACACCGACCCGCTCGAGTTCGAGATCCGCAAGCACCCCGACCTGGACGTGCTCCAGCACGGGCTGACGCTGTGGGACCTGGACCGGGTCTTCCCGGTCAACGGGTTCGCCGGCCAGCAGCGGATGAAGCTGCGCTCGATCCTCGGCGTGCTGCGTGACTCCTACTGCCGCCGGGTCGGCATCGAGTACATGCACATCCAGGACCCGGAGGAGCGGCGCTGGATCCAGGAGCGGGTCGAGCGGAAATACGAGAAGCCCGGCTCCGACGAGCAGAAGCACGTGCTCAACCGGCTCAACGCCGCCGAGGCGTTCGAGACGTTCCTGCAGACCAAGTACGTGGGCCAGAAGCGCTTCTCGCTGGAGGGCGGCGAGTCGCTGATCCCGCTGCTCGGCGAGGTGCTGGAGTCCTCCGCCGAGGCCGGGCTGGACGAGGTCGTCATCGGCATGGCCCACCGGGGCCGGCTCAACGTGCTGGCCAACATCGTCGGCAAGCCGTACGAGAAGATCTTCTCCGAGTTCGAGGGGCACCTCGACCCGCGGTCCACCCAGGGCTCCGGCGACGTGAAATACCACCTCGGCCAGAACGGCAAGTTCACCACGCCGGACGGCGAGCACGCGGTCAAGGTGTCGGTGGTGGCGAACCCGTCGCACCTGGAGGCCGTGGACCCGGTGCTGGAGGGCATCGTCCGGGCCAAGCAGGACCGGATCGACCTCAAGCTGGAGGGCTACACCGTGCTGCCGCTGGCGGTGCACGGTGACGCCGCCTTCGCCGGGCAGGGCGTGGTCGCCGAGACGCTCAACCTGTCCCAGCTGCGCGGCTACCGCACCGGCGGCACCGTGCACGTGGTGGTCAACAACCAGGTCGGCTTCACCACCGCCCCGGAATACAGCCGGTCCAGCCTCTACAGCACCGACGTGGCCCGGATGATCCAGGCCCCGATCTTCCACGTGAACGGCGACGACCCGGAGGCCGTGGTCCGGGTGGCGCGGCTCGCCTTCGAATACCGCCAGGCGTTCAACAAGGACGTCGTGATCGACCTGGTCTGCTACCGCCGGCGCGGGCACAACGAGGGCGACGACCCGTCGATGTCCAACCCGCAGATGTACAAGATCATTGACTCGAAGCGGTCGGTCCGCAAGCTCTACACCGAGGAGCTGATCGGGCGCGGTGACATCACCGTGGAGGACGCCGAGGAGCTGCTGCGCGACTACCAGGCCCAGCTCGAACGCGTCTTCAAGGCCACCCGCGACGCGGCCACCACGCCGCGCCAGCTCGGCCGCCCGAAGCGGGAGGAGGAGCCGGAGCCGCAGGTCGACACCGCCACCGACGCCTCGGTGGTGAAGGCGATCGGCGAGGCGCACGTCAACCTGCCCGAGGGCTTCACCCCGCACAAGCGCATCCAGCAGCTGCTGGAGCGCCGCCGGAAGATGTCCGTCGAGGGCAACATCGACTGGGGCTTCGGCGAGATCATCGCGTTCGGCGCGCTGCTGCACGACGGGGTCACCGTCCGGCTCGCCGGGCAGGACTCGCGCCGCGGCACGTTCGTCCAGCGGCACGCCTCGGTCGTCGACGCCCGCACCGGCGACGACTACCTGCCGCTGAAGACGTTCACCGCCGACGGCGAGCGGTCCCGCTTCTTCGTCCACGACTCGCTGCTCTCCGAGTACGCCGCCATGGGCTTCGAGTACGGCTACTCGGTGGAGAACGTCAACGCGCTGGTGGCCTGGGAGGCCCAGTTCGGTGACTTCGTCAACGGCGCCCAGTCGGTGATCGACGAGTTCATCTCCTCCGGCGAGGTGAAGTGGGGCCAGCGCTCGGCGGTCACCCTGCTGCTGCCGCACGGCCACGAGGGCCAGGGGCCGGACCACACCTCCGGACGCCCGGAGCGGTTCCTCCAGCAGTGCGCCGAGGACAACATGCGGGTGGCCATCCCGACCACCCCGGCGAACTACTTCCACCTGTTGCGCCGTCAGGCGTTGTCGCCCAAGCGCAAGCCGCTGGTGGTGTTCACGCCGAAGTCGCTGCTGCGGCACAAGCTCTGCGTGTCGTCGGTGGAGGACTTCACCACGGGCACCTTCCAGCCCGTGCTGGCCGACACCGGCGCCCCGGCGCCGGAGCAGGTGAAGCGGGTGCTGCTCTGCTCGGGCAAGGTCTACTACGACCTGTTCCAGGCCCGGCAGGAGCGGGGTGTCACCGACACCGTGATCCTCCGGATGGAGCAGCTCTACCCGCTCCCGGTGGACGAGGTCCGGGCCGCGCTGGCGCAGTACCCGAACGCCGAGGACTTCGCCTGGGTCCAGGAGGAGCCGGCCAACCAGGGCGCCTGGTCGTTCGTCGCGCTCAACCTGCTGGAGCACCTGCCCGAGGTGCGACTGCGTCGCATCTCCCGCCCGGCCGCCGCCGCCCCGGCGGTCGGCTCGGCGAAGATGCACGAGGTCGAGCAGAACGCGCTGATCGAGGCGGCTCTCCCCCGCCCCTGACGGAGATTGCCGGCAGCGGCCCGTCCCGGCACCGGGGCGGGCCGCTGCCGTACGACGAGAGGACGACCGTGTACTTCACCGACCGTGGCATCGAGGAGCTCGTCGAGCGCCGGGGCGACGAGCAGGTCAGCCTGGAGTGGCTGGGTGAGCGCCTGCGCGACTTCGTCGACCTGAACCCGGATTTCGAGACCCCGGTCGAGCGGTTCGCCACCTGGCTGGCCCGCCTCGACGACCCCGACGATGAGTGACAGTTCGCGTCTGACTAGTTTCGCTGGGTGACGTCCACTATTGGGGTATGAACCCCGGGAGCCACAAACCGCCGCAGGACGCGGTGACGGTGCGCCACCTGCGCCTCGGTGTCGGATCGGTCGGTCTCGCGCTGCCCGTCGTGCTGGTGGTCGGCCACCTCGCCGCCACCCGGCGACTCACCCTGCTGGACTCGCTCAGCGGCTACTACCACTCCGAGATGCGGGACGTCTTCGTCGGCTCGATGTGCGCCGTCGGCGTCTTCCTGATCGGTTACCGCTATCGCCGGCCGGAGGACGTCCTGGGCACCGTCGCCGGCGTCCTGGCGGTGACGGTGGCCCTCTTCCCCACCACCACCGGCGCGCCGGCCGCCACTGTCGACCGACTCGACCGCGCGGTCGGCGTGGTGCACCAGGTCGCCGCCGCCGGCCTCTTCACCTTGCTAGGGATCTTCTGCCTGGCGCTGTTCGTCCGGCCGGACACCGCCGGCGAGCCGCCGCGCCGCCCGGCGGTGCTCTTCTACCGCACCTGCGGCGGCCTGATCGTGCTGGCGATCACGCTCGCGCTGGCCAGCACGCTGCTCCCGGAGGACGTCCGGCACACGCTCAAGCCGGTCCTGTGGTGCGAGACGCTCGCCGTGTTCGCCTTCGGCGCGGCCTGGGTGGCGAAGTCCGACGCCCTCCTCCGCGCCGCCGGCCCACCCGACACCCTCAACCGCACCGAGCCCCCCACCAGATCACCCACCCCCGCCTGACCCCCTGCTCGCGCGATCTTGCAGTTGCGGCCCGCCAGACGTCCCAACAGCGGCCATTGTCGGGGCGGTAACCGCAAGATCGGCGCAGGGACCGGGCGGAGGGTGAGGCACGGGGCGGGGGGTACAAGGACCCGGGCGGGGGTACGGGCGATCTTGTAGCGTGGGGGCGTGGCGCGCAGCGTGTACCTGACCAGCGTGGGGTCCGGCGGCGGGAAGTCGACACTGGCGCTCGGGCTGGCCGAGCTGCTGTCCCGGCAGGTCGGGCGGATCGCCGCGTTCCGGCCGTTGGTCGCCGGCGACGGCACCGACCCGATCCTCGCCCTGCTCACCGAGCGCTACCGGGTCGAACTGCCGGTCGACGAGCTGCACGGCGCGACGTACGCCGAAGCCACCGAGCTGGTCGCGAACGGCCGGCGGGAGGAGCTGATCTCGCGGATCGTGGCCCGCTACCGGGACGTGGAACGGCGCTGCCCGGCGGTCGTGGTGGTGGGCAGCGACTTCGCCGACGGCGACGGGGCCGGACCCCGCGAACTGGCCTTCAACGCCCGCCTCGCCACCGAGTTCGGCAGCGTCGTGGTGCCCGTCGTGGACGGGTTCGGCCAGTCGCCCGAGGCGATAGCGGCGGCCGCGCGCGGCGCGTACCACGATCTGGCCGACCTGGGCGCGACGGTGGTCGCGGTGGTCGCCAACCGGGCGCCCGAGCCGACCACGCTGCCCGAGCTGCCGGTCCCCGCGTACGCCATCCCGGAGGTGCCGACCGTGTCGGCGCCGACGGTGGCCGAGGTGGCGGCGGCGCTCGGCGCCACCCGGCTCGCCGGCGACCCGGCGGCGCTCGACCGCGACGTGCTCGACTACGTGGTCGGCGCCGCGCACGTGCCGACCCTGCTGGACCACCTCACCGACGGCGCGCTGGTGATCACCCCGGGCGACCGGGCCGACCTGCTGGTGGCCGCCGGCGCCGCGCACGTGGCCGGGCAGGTCTCCCTCGCCGGGCTGGTGCTCACGCTCGGCGAGCAGCCCGACCCGCGCGCCATGCGGCTGGTCGAGCGGATGAACACCGGGCTGGCCGTGCTCTCGGTGACCAGCGACAGCTACGACACGGTCGAGGCGTCCAGCCGGATCGAGGGCCGCCCCAGCACCGCCAACCCGCGCAAGGTGGAGGCCGCGCTGGGCGCGTTCGAGCGGTGCGTGGACACCGACGACCTGGCCCGCCGGCTGCGGGTCACCCGCTCCGCGCGGGTCACCCCGCTGATGTTCGAGAACGATCTGATCGACCGGGCCCGGGCACACCGTCGCCGGCTGGTGCTGCCCGAGGGCAGCGAGGAGCGGATCCTGCGCGCGGCGGAGGTGCTGCTGCGCCGCGGCGTCGCCGAGCTGACCCTGCTCGGCCGGCCGGACGAGATCGCCCGACGGACCCGGGAGCTGGGCGTCGACGTCGGCGACGCCCAGGTGGTCGACCCGGCGACCAGCGAGTGGCGGGACGAGTTCGCCGAGGCGTACGCGAAGCTGCGCGCGCACCGCGGCGTGACTCCGGAGCTGGCGTACGACGTGGTGGCGCAACCCAACTACTTCGGCACCATGATGGTGCAGGCCGGTCGCGCCGACGGGATGGTCTCCGGGGCCACCCACACCACGGCCGCGACCATCCGCCCGGCGTTCGAGATCATCCGCACCGTGCCCGGCGTCTCGGTCGCCTCCAGCGTCTTCTTCATGCTGCTCGCCGACCGGGTGCTGGTCTACGGCGACTGCGCGGTCAACCCGGACCCGGACGCCGCGCAGCTCGCCGACATCGCCATCTCGTCGGCCGACACCGCCGCCCGGTTCGGTATCGAGCCCCGGGTGGCCATGCTGTCCTACTCCACCGGCAGCTCCGGCGCCGGCGCGGACGTGGAGAAGGTCGCGGCGGCCACCGAGCTGGTCCGGAAACGCCGGCCGGAGCTGCTGGTCGAAGGCCCGATCCAGTACGACGCGGCCATCGACCCACAGGTCGCGGCCACCAAGCTGCCGGACAGCCCGGTGGCCGGACGGGCCACCGTGTTCATCTTCCCGGACCTGAACACCGGCAACAACACCTACAAGGCGGTGCAGCGCTCGGCCGGGGCGGTGGCGGTCGGGCCGGTCATGCAGGGCCTGCGCCGGCCGGTCAACGACCTGTCCCGGGGCGCCACCGTCCCCGACATCGTCAACACGGTGGCGATCACCGCCATCCAGGCCGCCGCGGAGGCGTCGGAATGAGCCGGATCCTGGTCCTCAACACGGGGTCCTCGTCGGTCAAGTACCGGCTCTACGACGGCGACGAGATTCTCGACAAGGGCACCGTGGAGCGGGTCGGCGAGCCGGGCGGCGGGCCGGCCGGCCACGAGACCGCGGTCCGGGAGATCATCGACCGGCTCGACCTCACCGGGCTCGCCGGCGTCGGGCACCGGGTGGTGCACGGCGGGCGGCGGTTCAGCGCCCCGGTGCTGATCGACGACGCGGTGGTCGCCGCGATCGAGGAGCTGGTCCCGCTCGCCCCGCTGCACAATCCGGCCAACCTCGCCGGCATCCGGGTGGCCCGGGAGGCGTTGCCGGACACCCCGCAGGTGGCGGTCTTCGACACCGCGTTCCACCACACGCTGCCCGAGGCCGCCGCCACCTACGCCATCGACCGGGCCACCGCCGAGCGGTACGACGTGCGACGGTACGGCTTCCACGGCACCTCGCACGCGTACGTGTCGCGGCGGACCGCCGAACTGCTGGACCGGCCGTACGCCGAGCTGAACACCATCACGTTGCACCTGGGCAACGGGGCGAGCGCGTGCGCGGTCCAGGGCGGCCGCAGCGTCGCCACCTCGATGGGCATGTCCCCGCTGGAGGGGCTGGTGATGGGCACCCGCAGCGGCGACCTCGACCCGACGGTGATCTTCCACCTGCGCCGCGAGGGCGGCATGGGCGTCGACGAGATCGACGACCTGCTCAACCACCGCAGCGGCCTGCTCGGGCTCACCGGGGTCAACGACATGCGGGAGGTGCTGGCCCGCCGGGACGCCGGCGACCCGGCGGCGGCGTTGGCGTTCGACGTCTACTGCCGCCGGATCACCGGCTACGTGGGCGCGTACTACGCGCTGCTCGGGCGGGTCGACGCGGTCGCCTTCACCGCCGGGGTCGGTGAGCACGCCGCCGCGGTCCGGGCCGCGTCGCTGGCCGGGCTGGACCGGCTCGGCATCGCCGTCGACCCGGCCCGCGACGACGGTACGGGCGACCGGGTCGTCTCACCCGACGGCGCTGAGGTCACCGTGCTCGTGGTCGGCACCGACGAGGAGCGGGAGATCGCCCGCGAGACCCGCGAGGTGCTCGCCTGACCTCCCGCCCGGCCCGGCGCGGCACGCCTGAACACGGCCCGGCTCAGCCCAGCGCGAGCCAGGCGACCAGGGCGACGACGACCACGACGGCCACGCCGACGCCGGCGATCAGCGGCAGCCGGGACGGGGCGGACGCCGCCGCCGAGGCCGGCTCGGGTGTGTCGACGAAGGCGCGGAACTGCGCCGTGTTGCCGCTCGGATCGGTGTAGTTCTCAGTCATGCGCGTGACCCTAGCGAAACCGGCGGGACCGGAGTGTCCCGCCGGGCCGGCGCCCACGGAACCGGGCGACCTGTTCCGGGGAACCCGGCCGGTCGGCGGAGGCTCCGCCCGGCCGGCCGGCGAAAGCAGCCGGCCCGGACGGCGGGCACGGGCGACCCACTCGGCCGCCTACCGTGCGGGGGTGAGGGGGGAGCGACTGGTGGCCGCGCTGACGACGGCGCTGCTGGCCGGCTGCGGGCCGGCCGTCGCCACCTCCGACCCGGTCCCGGCCACCGTCCGACCCGCGCCCGAGCGCCCGTACGCGGTGGGCATGCGCCAGTTCACCGTCGACCCCGACGGCCCACGGCCCCTGCCGGTCACCGTCTGGTACCCGGTGGACCGACCGACCGCCCCCGACCCGCCCACGGGCGTCCCCACCCGCACGGCGCCCGGTCCCGCCACCGACGCGGCACCCGCACCGTCCTCACCCGACCGGGCCGGGCCGGGTCGACCGGCCGTCGCGTCGAGCGTCGGTACGCCGACCGGGCCGAGGGTGTGGGCCGGGGCGCCGGTGGCCACCGGACGGTTCCCGGTCGTCGTCTACAGCCACGGGCTGCGCAGCCTGCCCGCACTGCACGCACCGCTGACCAGCCGCTGGGCGTCCGCCGGACTGGTGGTCGTCGCGCCCACCTATCCGCGTACCAACCGGCGGGCCCGGAACTTCAGCCGGGACGACGTACGCAACCAGCCCGGCGACGCCTGGCGGCTGGTCCGCCACCTCGTCCGCCTGGGCACCCGCCTCGGTGACCCGCTCGGCGCGCACCTGGCGACGGACCGGCTCACCGTCGCCGGACACTCGGCGGGCGGCCACACCACCCTCGGCATGTTCGCGTCCGCGCCACCGGTCCCGTTGCGGGCGGCCATCGTCATCGCCGGTGGCCGGCCGGTCATCGGCCCGGTCCGGCCGCTCGCGCCGGTACTGTTCGTGCACGGCACCGCCGACAAGATCGTCCCGCAGTCGATCGCCCGGGCCGCGTACGCCCGATGTCTCGGGCCGGCCGCGTTCCTCAGCCTGCGTGGCCAGGGCCACGGCGAGTATCTGGGTCCCGGTCGGCCGGGGTTCCCGGAGGTGCTCGCCACCACCACCGACTTTCTCCGCTGGACGCTCTACGGCGACCGGGCGGCCCTGCGCCGCCTCCCCGCCGACGCCACCACGCCCGGCGTCACCACATTCGCCACCCGCGCCTTCCCCGCCTGACACCCGGTCGCCGGCTGTCAAGAGGGTGCGCTGCCGCTACCGCAAGCGTTAACAGAGGCCCCCTCCTTCACCGCGTCGGGCGGTAGCGTTGCCGCAGTGGACGAGTTGACCGGGCGGCAACTGGACGCGATCCGTGAGGTGGTCGACCTGGCGGGCGCGGCCGGGATCGAGGTCTGGCTGCGGGGCGGCTGGGCGATGGACTTCCACCTCGGCGCGGTGAGCCGCCCGCACGTCGACGTCGACTGGTACTGCTGGCGGCACGACGCCGACCGGCTGGCGGCCCTGCTCGGTGCGCGGGGCTGGTGCCCCGACCCCCGGATGCCGGCCACCAAGCAACTCGACCTGCTCCGCGGCGACGTGGAACTGAGCTTCGCCTACCTGGACCGGGACCCGGCCGGCCGGGTCGTCGTCGGCGCCGGGCCGTGGGCCGGCACCGCCCTGCCGGACGGGATGCTGGCCGCCCGGCCCGGCCGGCTCGGCTCGCTGGCGGCGCCGGTGATCAGTGTCACCGCGCAGATCGAGTTCAAGGAGATGTTCCCGGTCTGGATGCCGGAGCGTCCCCGCCGCGCCAAGGACGCCGCCGACCTGGCCCGCCTCCGGGCGTCGGCCGGCGACCGTCCCCCGGCCTGACCCGCCGTACCGCCCCCGCGAGATGTTGAGCGGGGGCCCCGCCTCTACCGTAGGCGTCAAGAAGGGGCCCCTCCTTCAGGTCGCGAGGCACAATCGGGTTCATGCGCCGTCGTCCCGTTGCCCTCGTTGCCGTCGCGCTGCTCGGCGTCGGTCTGGCCGGCTGCTCCGGGCCGCCGGCTGCCCCGGCCGGGCGGCCCGCTCCCGACAGCCCACCGCGGGCCACCTCGCCCGCGCCCCGGGTGGCCGCCGGCACGGCGCCCACCACGAGCTTCGCGGTCGGGGTACGCCAGGTGAAGCTGAACCGCGACGGCGACCGGCCGTTGCCGGTGACGCTCTGGTACCCGGCGACGGGGGCGGCCGGCGGCCCGGCCGAGCGGTCCGCCCGGGCGGCCACCGGGCGGTTTCCGGTGGTGCTGTTCAGTCACGGCCTGGGTGCCCGGCCGGAGGACTACCAGGTGCTGCTGACGCGTTGGGCGGCGGCCGGGTTCGTGGTCGCCGCGCCGCGCTTCCCGCACACCGGCCGGGGTGGCGACGGCAACCCGCTGGACGTGCTCAACCAGCCGGCCGACGTGTCGTACGTGTTGACCAAAGTGCTCGCGCTCGGGAAGACGGCGGGTGACCCGCTGCGCGGCCGGCTGGATCCGGAGCGGGTGGCCGCGACCGGGCACAGCGCCGGCGGGGTGACCACCATCGGGCTGTTCACCACCGGGCGGGACGAGCGGCTGGACGCCGGGATCGTGTTCGCCGGCACGGCGCTCGGCGTGGGCACCGCGTTCGCCGGTGCCGCCGCGCCGCAGATGTTCGTGCACGGCGAGGCGGACGAGGTGGTGTCCTACGCCGCCGGCAAGGCCGTCTTCGACGCGGTGCCGTGGCCGAAGGCGATGCTCAGCCTGCCGAAGGGCGACCACGGCCGGGCGTTGCTCGGCGACGGGAAGGCGTTGCGGGTGGTCGCCGACACCACTGTCGAGTTCCTCCGCTGGACGCTCTACGGCGACCCCGCCGCGAAGAAGCGACTCCCCGCTGACGCAGCTCGTGGCGGCCTGGCCACCCTCGACGACCGGTTGTAAGGAGGGGCCCCCGCTTAACGCCTACGGTAGAGCAGGGGGCCCCGCTTAACACCTCACGCGGTGTGGTCGACGACCACCTTGCCGAAGACCTCGCCGGAGTGCAGCCGGGCGAACGCCTCCTCGATCTCCCCGAACGGCACCACCCCGTCCACCACCGGGCGGACCCCGTGCTCGGCGCAGAACGCGAGCAGCTCGGCCAGCTCGTCCGGGGTGCCCATGGAGGTGCCGAGGATCTCCAGTTGCATGGCGAAGACCCGGCGCAGGTTGACAGTGGGCTCGTGCCCGGCGGTGGCGCCGGAGACCACGATCCGGGCCATCGGGGCGGCCGACTTCAGCGAGTGGTCGAACGTGGCCGCGCCGACCGTCTCGATCACCACGTCCACCCGCTCCGGCAGCCGGGCGCCGGGCTCCAGCGCGGTGGCGCCCAGCTCGGCGATCCGCTCCCGCTTCGCGGCGTCGCGGCTGGTCGCGTACACCCGCTTGCCGAGCGCGACGGCGAGCGCGACCGCCGCGGTGGCCACGCCACCCCCGGCGCCCTGGACCAGCACCGACTCGCCGTCGGCGACCCGGCCCTTGGTGGTGAGCATCCGCCACGCGGTGAGCCAGGCCGTGGGCAGGCACGCCGCGTCGGTCGCCGACAGGCCGTCGGGCAGCGGCAGCAGGTTCATCCGGGGTACGGCGACCAGCTCGGCGAAGGTGCCCTGGAAGTGCTCGGAGAGGATGGAGACCCCGCGCGGGTCACCCGGGGTGGGCACCACCGGGTAGATGACCATCTCGTTGCCGTCCGGGTCGGTGCCGACCGCGTCGCAGCCCAGGATCATCGGGAGCTGGTCGGCGGTCAGGCCCACGCCGCGCAGCGACCAGAGGTCGTGGTGGTTGAGCGAGCTGGCCCGGACCCGCACGGTGACCCAGTCGTCCTGCGGGTGGGTCGGCTCGGGACGGTCGCCGACGGCGAGCGCGGCGAGCGGGTTGTCGGCGTCGAAGGCCGAGGCATAGGCAGCACGCATGATCGGCACGGTAACAAGCTGAGCGGGCGTTAAGAAGGGGCCCTTCCTATGCGAAATGCGATAAGAAGGGGCCCCTCCTTACACCTCAGCGGCGGGCGACCCCGTCGCGGCGGGCGGCCTCGGCGACCGCCTCGGCCACCGCGGGGGCGACGCGCGGGTCGAGCGGGGACGGCACGATCGCGTCCGCGGTCAGCGACTCGGCCACCACGCCCGCGATGGCGTCGGCGGCGGCCACCTTCATCGCGTCGGTGATCCGGGTGGCGCCGGCGTCCAGCGCGCCGCGGAACACCCCGGGGAACGCGAGCACGTTGTTGATCTGGTTGGGGTAGTCGCTGCGCCCGGTGGCGACCACCGCCACGTGCCGGGCGGCCACCTCCGGGTGCACCTCCGGGGTGGGGTTGGCCAGCGCGAAGACGATGCCGCCGGGCGCCATGCCGGCCACCGCCGCCTCGGGGATCTGGCCGCCGGAGACGCCGACCAGCACGTCCGCGTCGCGCAGCGCCTCGGTGACGTCGCCCTGGCGGCCGTCGGCATTGGTGAGGTCGGCCAGCTCGGCCTTGGTGCCGGTGAGTTCGCGGTGCCGGCCGATGATGCCGCGCGAGTCGCACACCACCACCCGAGCCGGGTCGACGCCGCCGGCGATCAGCATCTTGGTGACCGCCACCCCGGCCGCGCCGGCGCCGCTGACCGCCACCCGCAGGTCGCCGAGCTTGCGGTTGAGCAGCGTCGCCGCGTTGCGCAGCGCGGCCAGCACCACGATCGCGGTGCCGTGCTGGTCGTCGTGGAAGACCGGGATGTCGAGCGCCTCGTCCAGCCGGCGCTCCACCTCGAAGCAGCGTGGCGCGCTGATGTCCTCCAGGTTGATCCCGCCGAACGAGGGCGCGAGCGCCTTGACCGTCGCGACGATCTCGTCCACGTCCTGGGTGTCCAGGCAGACCGGCACGGCGTCCACGCCGGCGAACTGCTTGAACAGCACCGCCTTGCCCTCCATCACGGGCAGCGCGGCGCGCGGGCCGATGTTGCCCAGGCCGAGCACGGCGGAGCCGTCGGTGACCACGGCGACGGTGTGCGACACCCAGGTGTAGGTGTCGGCGAGGTCCGGGTCGGCGGCGATCGCCTCGCAGACCCGGGCCACCCCCGGGGTGTACGCGAGGGAGAGGTCCTCCCGGCTGGTCAGCGGCACGGTGGAGGCGACGGCCATCTTGCCGCCGACATGCAGTCGGAAGACGGGATCGGCGGGGTCCGGGGTGGACGCAGACATGGTGACTCCAGGATCTGTCGAGCAGACGGACCGGCCGGCGCGGTCAGCGGAGGTCAGCGACCGGCGGGGCGGCGGTGCGGGGGGGTCACCCGGGCACTTTCCGAGCATAGTCACGCACCGGCTCCCAGGATGTGAGCGGGGTCATATCCACGCCTACCCCTGCCCGCCCCTGATCCGGCCGGGACGCGGCCACCAGCGGGCCACCACCCGGCCGCGCACGTCGGCCACCCCGTACGCCCGGGAGTCGTCGGTGACCAGGTCGTTGTCGCCGCGCAGCCACCAGCCGCCGGCACGCGGCTCGACCGCGCGCTTCACCACCAGCAGGTCGGGCCGGCTGCGGAAGACCGCGATCACCACGTCACCGGGGCGGACCGGCCGGCCGCCGGTGCGGACCAGCACCGCGTCGCCGTGGCGCAGGGTCGGCGACATGGACGGACCGGTGATCAGCACGGGCAGCACGGGTTTCACCTCCCGCCCGCTGGAAAGCATCTCCAGGAGTAATGTCGTCTTGGATCATCGCAAACATCCCATGGAGGACCCTGATGCGCCTTCCTCGCATCCTCACGCCCCGGGTGACCGCAAGCGCCCACTGTGACCTGCCCTGCGGCGTCTACGACCCGGCCCAGGCCCGGATCGAGGCCGAGTCGGTCAAAATGATCTGCGAGAAGTACCAGGCGAACACCGACCCGGAGTTCCGCACCCGCGCCATCCTGATCAAGGAGCAGCGGGCCGACCTGGTCAAGCACCACCTGTGGGTGCTCTGGACCGACTACTTCAAGCCGCAGCACTTCGAGAAGTACCCGCACCTGCACCAGCTCTTCAACGAGGCCACCAAGCTGGCCGGCGCGGCCGGCGCCAAGGGCGGCACCGACCCGGCCAAGGCCGACGAGCTGCTCTCGAAGATCGACGAGATCTCCAAGATCTTCTGGGAGACCAAGCAGGCGTGACCTCGCCCGCCACGGCACCGACGATCCGGCCGGTACGTCCCGAGGACGTGCCGGCCGTCGTCGCCATGGTGCACGAACTCGCCGAGTACGAGCGCGCACCGGAGCAGTGTCACCTCACCGTCGACCAACTCCACGCCGCGCTGTTCGGAGGCGCGCCGGCGCTGTTCGGGCACGTCGCGGTGGACGCGGACGACGAGCCGGTGGGCTTCGCCCTCTGGTTCCTCAACTTCTCGACCTGGGCCGGCGTGCACGGCATCTACCTGGAGGACCTCTACGTCCGGCCGGACGCCCGGGGCACCGGCGCCGGCCGCCTGCTGCTGGCCGCCCTGGCCGCGATCTGCGTCGAGCGGGGTTACCAGCGGCTCGACTGGTGGATGATCAACTGGAACCCGGCGGCCCGCTTCTACGCCGCGATCGGCGCCACGCCGATGGACGAGTGGACGCCGTACCGGCTGACCGGGGCCGCGCTGCGCGACCTCGCCGCACGGGGCGACGCCCGCGCCCACCCACCCGGCCGCCTGACCGGGTAGAGTCCCGCACCGGGGGGATGAGGCGTGACTCAACTGACCGGGCAGCCGACGACGGATGACGACGTCGTGCACCTCACCGTGCCCGCCGACGGTGGTTACCTCGGCGTGCTCCGCACCGCCACGGCCGGGCTCGCGGCCCGGCTCCAGTTCGCCCTCGACGAGATCGAGGACCTGCGCATCGCGGTCGACGAGGCGTGCGCGATGCTGCTCGCCATCGCCACCCGCGACGCCGAACTGGAGTGCCGCTTCGCGGTCACCGAGGACGCGCTCACCGTCGAGGTGACCGTGCCGACCGTGCGGGGGGCCACGCTTCCGTCCGAGTCGTCCTTCGCCTGGAAGGTGCTCACCGCGTTGACCACCTCGGCGGGCGCCCGGGCGGCCGACGGCCGGGCCACCATCGCGCTGCTGACCCGCCGCTCCGGCGGCTTCTGACCGGCCCCGGGCGGCGTCGCGCCGGCGGGCGGTCAGCGGCCGGCCGGCTCGCCGAAACCGAGTGCCCGGTTGGTCGGGCCGTTGACCAGCAGCCCGACGACGACGAGCCCGAGCGCCATCAGCGGCACCCCGAGCCAGGCCATGCCACCCTGGATCATGTACCACCCGACCGGCAGCAGCATGAGCTGGAGCACGATGGCCGGCGCGCGGGCGCCGGCCCGCCGCCGGGACAGCGCGCCGCCGAGCGCCCAGAGCGCCACCGCACCGGCGACTGCGAAGACGGTCACCAGCAGCGCCGAGGTCAGGTCGGTGCGGCGGGCGGTGAGGTCGGACCAGATCAGCCACACCGCGACCAGCCCGAGCGCCACCGCCTCGGCGCGCAGCAGGAGCACCGCTGCGCGGAGCGGGCCGGGGACCGGGTCGGAGTCGATCGTCACGGCCGCCACGATACCGGTGGGTAGGCGCGGTAAGGTGCCGCCCATGCGGGCCGTCCTGGTGGTCAATCCGAAGGCCACCACCACAAGCGAGCGCAGCCGGGACGTGCTGGTCCGGGCACTGCGCAGTGAAGTCGACCTGTCGGTGCGCTACACCCGCCGACGGGGCCACGCCATGGACCTGGCCCGGGAGGCCGCCCAGGAGGGCGTCGACCTGGTGGTCACGCTCGGCGGCGACGGCACGGTCAACGAGGTGGTCAACGGGTTGATGGCGGCGGAGCCGCCGACGTTCCGCACCGGCCCGACCTCGGCGGAGCGACTGCCGGCGCTGGCGACCGTGCCGGGCGGCTCGACGAACGTCTTCGCCCGCGCCCTCGGCCTGCCGCGGGAGTGGCCGGACGGCACCAGCATGATCCTGGAGGGACTGCGCCTGGGCCGGTCCCGCACCATCGGGCTGGGCCGGGCGGACGACCGCTACTTCACGTTCTGCGCGGGCTTCGGGCTGGACGCGGCGGTGATCCGCCGGGTGGAGCAGGCCCGCAGGCGGGGCCGGGTCGCCACGCCGGCGCTCTACTTCCGGTCCACCGCGAGCCAGTACTTCGTCGGTTCGGACCGCCGGCACCCGCCGATCACGCTGGAGCGTCCGGGGGAGGCGCCGGCGACCGAGTTGGCCACCGCCATCATCCAGAACACCGCGCCGTGGACCTACCTGGGCGACCGGGAGATCAACCCGAATCCGGAGGCGTCGTTCGACAGCGGGCTCGACGTGCTGGCGATCCGACAGCTCAAGGTGGCGAGCACCGCACGCACGGTGACCCAGTTCTTCTCCCGGCAGCCCGATCCGCACGGCAAGCAGGTGCTCCGGTTGCACGACCTGTCGGAGTTCACGCTGGTCGCGACGCGTCCGCTCCCGTTCCAGCTCGACGGCGACTATCTCGGCGAACGGGAAAAAGTCAGATTCACCTCCGTGCCGGCCGCACTGAGAGTAATCTGCTAGGTCTCGGGTATCCCCGTCGGTTGACGCGGACCCCCCGCCGCGCAGGGTGAGGTGGCCGCCACGCCGAGGAAGGGTGCCGGAAATGTCAGCAACGTCACGCAGACCGTACTATATTGATCCTCGACTGTGGCACGCCGGGTAACGAGAGCCCTCGCAAACCGGGACAAATGGGTGGTGAGCCCGCTCACTGCTCGGAGTTTTTCCGAGCGTCACCCTTGACATCGCTGTAGTTCGTGAAAGTATTCACAAGCGAACTCGTGTTACCGGGACATTGCCTGGATATGCTCGTCAGGTTGAGCTGTTCCAGCAGGTCCAGGGGCCCGCAGCCTGCTCACGCAACGCCGAATTGACGGATGCTGACCGTCACCGATCGGCAATGCGGATGCATATAGGAATAGCAACGAAGCGTTATCCAGCCATCCACTAAGAATGAGGAGTGTTGCCGCCATGGACTGGCGCCACGATTCGGTCTGCCGCGACGAGGACCCGGAGCTGTTCTTCCCGATCGGGACGTCCGGTCCGGCCCTCCTGCAGGTGGAGCAGGCGAAGGCCGTCTGCCGGCGCTGCCCCGTGACCGACCAGTGCCTGCAGTGGGCGCTGGAGTCCGGTCAGGACGCCGGCGTCTGGGGCGGGATGAGCGAGGAGGAGCGCCGCGCGGTGAAGCGCCGCGGCGGTCTCCGGGTGCTGCGCGCTCACTCCGCCTGACCCACATCACACGCACACGCCCCGGCCGGGTTTCCGGCCGGGGCGCTCTGCTGTCCGGGTCGATCAGCCCGCCGCCGTCACCCGCCGCCGCACCAGGTCGGCCAGTTCCGGCAGGTCGGTGAGCGGCTCGGCGACCGCCACCGCACCGGCCGAGCGGGCCGCCGCGCGTACCCCGTCGTGGAACCGGCCGGGGGCCAGGAAGTAGGCCGCCACCGCGACCCGCCGGGCACCCGCCGCGCGCAGCCGCGCCACCGCGCCGCCGACCTCCGGGGGCGCGGCCGAGGCGTACGAGACCCGGCAGGGCACGCCCAGGCCGGCGCCGAGCGCCGCGGCGACCCGGCCCACCGAGGCACGCGCACCGGCGTCCCGGGTGCCGGCCGCGGCCAGCACCACCGCGTCCGCGTCCTCCCCGGCCGCCTCGGCCAGCCGGCGCCGCAGCGCGGCCAGCAACCGGCCGTCGACCACGCCGCCGGTCGGCCCCAGCACCTCCGTCACCCGCACGTCCAGGCCCGCGCCGGCCGCCGCCACCGCCGCCGGGATGTCCACCTTCCGGTGGTACGCGGCGGTCAGCAGCAACGGCACCAGGACCACTCGGGAGTGCCCGTCGGCGGCCAGGTGGCGCAGCACGTCGGCCGGCCCGGGATCGGCGTGGTCCAGCCAGCTCGGCAGCACCGGACGGCCCGGGCAGGCGGTCGCCACCGCCCGGGCCAACGCCCGGGTCGCCTCCGCCGCGCGCGGGTCACGGCTGCCGTGTGCCACCAGCACCACAGGTGGCACGGCCGTCAGGTGTGCAGCCCGCACTCGGTCTTCTCGAACATCGCCCACCGGCCGGCCCGGGGGTCCTCCCCCGCCTTCGTCCGGCGGGTGCACGGCCAGCAGCCGATCGAGCCGTAGCCCCGGGCGAACAGCTCGTTGACCGGAATGCCGTGGCGGGCCACGTACGCGTCCACCTCGCGCTGCGTCCAGGCCGCGATCGGGTTCACCTTGATCTTGCCGCGCCTGGCGTCGAAACCCACCACGGGCGTGTTGGCCCGCGTCGGGGACTCGTCCCGGCGCAGCCCGGCGGCCCAGGCGTCGTACCCGGCCAGCGCCCGCTCCAGCGGCTCGACCTTGCGTAGCTGGCAGCACTCGTCCGGGGATCTGTTGAACAGGCGGGGTCCGTACTGGCCGTCCTGCTGGCCCACGGTCATCCGGGGCCGGATCGAGCGGACCCGCACCGGCATCCGCCGGGCCACCTCGTCACGCACCCGGAGCGTCTCCGGGAAGTGCAGGCCGGTGTCCAGGAACACCACGTCGACGCCGGGGGCGACCCGGGACACCAGGTGCGCCACCACGCCGTCGGCCATCGAGCTGGTCACGCAGAACCGGTCCCCGAACGTCTGCGCCGCCCAGCGGGCGATCTCCAGCGCGGGCGCGTCCGCCAACTCCCGCCCGGCCTCCTCGGCCAGCGCGCGCAGCTCCTCCGGGTCCCGCCGGGCCTCATCCGCCGGGTCGGTCGCGCCCGCGCCGACCAGGCCCAGACCGGCGGCGGAGAGCAGGCCGGTCACCGGTTCACCGCCCGGCTCAGCAGGCCGGTGAACCGCACCGAGAAGACCCGGGCGCAGGCGTGGCACTCCCAGGCGCCGTGCCCGGCCTCGTGCGGACGCAGATCCTCCTCGCCGCAGTACGGGCAGTAGAGAGGCGCAGATCGAGCATCGCTCATCGGAGTTCCTCCTCGTCGACCCTGATCACCCAGTTGGCGAAGCTCTCGCCGTCGGTCCGGCCGGCCAGGTAGCGGCGGGCCAGCCGTTCCACGTACTCCGGAAGGTCGTCGGCGGTGGTCTTCAGGCCGCGCAGCTTGCGGCCGAAGCCGGCGGTCTGCCCCGCGGCCATGCCGAGGCCGCCGCCGAGGTGCACCTGGAAGCCCTCGACCTGCCGGCCGTCCGGACCGACCACCAGTTGGCCCTTGAGCCCGATATCCGCGACCTGGGTACGGGCGCAGGCGTTCGGGCAGCCGTTGAGGTGGATGGAGATGTCCGCGTCGAAGTCGCGCAGCCGCTCCTCCAGCCGGGCCACCAGCTCCTCGCCTCGTCGCTTGGTCTCCACGATGGCCAGCTTGCAGAACTCGATGCCGGTGCAGGCCATGGTGCCGCGCCGCCAGGCCGACGGCCGGGCCGCCAGGCCGATCCCGCGCAGCGCCGTCACCAGCTCCTCGGTCCGCTCCGGCGCCACGTCCAGCACCAGCAGTTTCTGGTACGGCGTGAGCCGCACCCGGTCGCTGCCGTGCGCCTCGACCACGTCGGCCAGCGCGGCGAGCTGGGTGCCGGACACCCGACCCACCACCGGGGCCGCGCCCACGTAGTTGGCGCCGTCGCGCTGCGGGTGCACGCCGATGTGGTCGACCGGCTTCGCCGGCAGCTCCGCGGCCGGCCCGTCGAGCAGGGCCCGGCCCAGGTAGTCCTTCTCCAGCACCTCGCGGAAGCGCTCCACGCCCCAGTCGGCCACCAGGAACTTCAGCCGGGCCCGGTTGCGCAGCCGGCGGTAGCCGTAGTCGCGGAAGATGCCGACCACGCCGGCCCACACGTCCGGCACCTCGTGCAGCGGCACCCAGACGCCGAGCCGCTTGGCCAGCATCGGGTTGGTGGAGAGCCCGCCGCCCACCCAGACGTCGAAGCCCGGCCCGTGTTCCGGGTGGTCGACGCCGAGGAACGCGATGTCGTTCGCCTCGTACGGCGTGTCGACCAGCCAGGAGATCGAGGTCTTGAACTTGCGGGGCAGGTTGGAGAACTGCTTGTCGCCGACGTACCGGCGGACGATCTCGTCGATCGCCGGGGTGGGGTCGAGCAGCTCGTCGCGCGCCACCCCGGCCACCGGGCTGCCGAGCACGATCCGGGGGCAGTCGCCGCACGCCTCGGTGGTCTGCAGGCCGACCGCCTCCAGCCGGCGCCAGATCTCCGGCATGTCCTCGACCCGGATCCAGTGGTACTGGATGTTCTGCCGGTCGGTGATGTCGGCGGTGTCCCGGGCGAACTCCCGGGAGATCTCCGCGATCACCCGGAGCTGGGCCAGGTTGAGCTGGCCGCCGTCCACCCGCACCCGGAGCATGAAGAACTCGTCCTCCAGCTCGTGCGGCTCCAGCACGGCGGTGCGCCCGCCGTCGATGCCCGCCTTGCGCTGGGTGTAGAGGCCCCACCAGCGGAACCGGCCGCGCAGGTCCTGCGGGTCGATCGAGGCGAAGCCCCGGTGGGCGTAGATGTTCTCGATCCGGTCCCGCACGTTCAGCGGGTCGTCGTCCTTCTTGATCCGCTCGTTGGGGTTGAGCGGCTCGCGGTGCCCGAGCGCCCACTGGCCCTCGCCGCGCGGCCGACGGGGCGCCCGGGCGGCGGGAGCCGGCTGGTCGGGGCGGGTGGGGGTGCTGCTGACCGCCATCGCGGCGTCCTCCGTTTGTCTGCTGCGGTGCCTGGGAGCGCGGACGCGACGGCCGGCCCTTCTTCAGGGCCGTGGACGGCGATGTCGATGACGGCCGGCGCGGACACGCGCCCGAGACGGATGGGTCGGGCGTCGTCAGTGGGCCGGACAGATCGCGCTGCGCACGCGGCCGTAGTCGACGTGGCGACGGGCCACGAAGCGGCGGACGACAGCGGCGGTCATGTGCCTCATGCTGCCACACCCCGGCAGGCCCGACCACCGCCCGACCCGGTGATCCCACATCACGGGCCACCTCCGCCCAGATCGACACCCGTCCACCCCCCACCCCCGGTGACCAGCGTCACTCCCCGGCACCCCGCCCCAGTCGAGTCGATCATGAAGTTGGCGGTGCCGACCGGACCGGCGGACGCCGTCACGGACCGGTCGGGGCGGAATTGGCGGAGCGGGGTGGCAGGGGTGGGTGGGCGTGTGACGCTGCGGGGTGTGAGCGGTCATGCCGAGCCTGCGCCGTCCCGAGTCCGCCTCGGCTGGCCGGTGTGGGCGGTTCCCGGCCTGCTCACGCTCGCGGTCACCCTGGTCCGGATCGGCCACGCGCAGCCCTGGCGGGACGAGCTGGCCACCTGGAGCGCCGCCACCCGCCCCCTTCCCGACCTGGTCCGCCTCACCCGCACCATCGACGCCGCCACCGGCCCGTACTACCTGCTCATGCACGGTTGGACCGCGCTGGCCGGCACCTCGCCCACGGCGCTGCGGCTGCCCTCCGCGCTCGCCATGGCGGCCGCCGCCGCGCTGACCGCCCGGCTCGGCGCGCGCCTGGTCGGTGACCGGGCCGGGCTGCTGGCCGGGCTGCTGTTCGCCGTGCTTCCGGCCACCTCGCGGTACGGCCAGGAGGCCCGCCCGTACGCGCTCGCCACACTGCTCGCCGTGCTGGCCACGCTGCTGCTGGTCGACGCGCTGCGCCGGCCGACCTGGCGACGCTGGGCCGGGTACGCGGTCGCGGTCGCCGCGCTCGGCCTGCTCCATCTGGTCGCGCTCACCCTGCTCGCCGCGCACGCGGTGGCGGTGCTGCTGACCGCCGCCCGCGGCCCAACCACCGCCGGCCTCGACCCGCCCGGTGAGCCCGGGGCGGGACCGGGGAACGTGGCGCGCGACGCCCGAGCGGCACCGGCGCCCGGCCGGCGATTGCTCGGGCGGTGGCTGGTGACGCTGCTGCCGACGGCTCTGCTGGTGGGCCCGCTGGCGCTGGTGGCCCGGGGACAGCGCGGCCGGCAACTCGACTGGGTGGACCCGGCCCGCCTGCCGGATCTGGCGTCGCTGCCGGGCGGGCTGGCGCAGAGCGGCGTGCTGGGCGGGTTCCTGCTGGGGCTCGCCGCGCTCGGTTCGGCCCGGCTCGGCCGGCGGTCGCTGCTGCCCGGGGCGGCGGTGCTGCTGCCGGTGCTGCTGCTCTTCGCCGCCGGCACGGTGGTGCCGCTCTGGGTGACCCGCTACCTGGTCTTCACCGTGCCGTTCGCCTGCGTGCTGGCCGGGGCCGCACTGGCCGCGACGACGCCGGCCGGCACCCCCCGGCCCGCTCCGGCACCACCCGAAACCGAGCCGCCCCGATCCGGACCGGCCGGAACAGGGCCACCCCGAACCGAGCCCGCCCGAACCGAGCCGGCCGGAACAGGGCCGCCCCGAGCGGAACCGCACACAGCGGGACCAGCCGGAACCGGACCCGCCAGCACAGCACCCGCCAGGACCGGAGCCGCCGCGACGAGAACGGGTGCCGGCGGTGGGCTCGGGGCGGCGTTGGCCGTGATCACGCTGGCCGGGCTGCTCGGCCTGCCCGACCAGGTGGCGTTGTGCCGGACCCACGAGTGGCCCCGCAGCGCACCGGTCGACTACGCCGGCGCGGCCCGGATCGTCGCGGCCGGCCAGCGGCCGGGAGACGCGGTCGTCTACTCGCCCCGGGACGGCTGGCTCTTCCCGGATCTGGGCCTGGCGTACCACCTGGGGTCGCGGGTGCCCCGCGACGTGCTGGTGGTCCGCGACCAGCGGGCGGACGGCAGCCTCTGGGCCGTCGAGTGCGGGGATCCGGCCCGCTGCCTGGCCGGCGTGGACCGGGTCTGGCTCGTCGTCACCGGCCGCCGGGCGGATCCGCTGGCGGCGGTGCCCGGCGCCAAGGGCGAGGCGCTGCGTGGCGGCTTCACCGTCCGCCAGGTCTGGCCCCGCCCGGGCCTCACGGTGGCCCTGCTCGCCCGGTGAGGCGGTCGGTGGTGCCGCGGGCCAACGGGACCACGAGGATCGCCTCGGTGCCGCCGGCCGTTCCGTTGCGCAGCTCGATGGTGCCGCGCAGCTCGCCGGTGACGAGCGCCCGGACGATCTGGAGCCCGAGGTTGCCGCCGCGCTCGGCGTCGAACTGCCCGGGCAGGCCACCGCCGTTGTCGGTGACCGCCACGTGCAACTCCTTGCGGCGCCGGTGCACCGAGACCACCACCTCGGGTCGCGGCGCGTCGGCCGGCGCGGGCTCGGCGTCCTCGTCGGCCGGCGGGAAGCCGTGCTCGACGGCGTTGAGCAGCAACTCGTTGAGCACCATCACCAGCGACGTGGCGATCTCGGCGGGCAGTACGCCGAAGCTGCCCGTGCGGCGCATCCCGACGGTCACCTCGGTGGCGGCCACCTCGGTCGCGGCGCTGGCCACCCGGTCCACGATGCCGTCGAACTCCACCGCCTCGTCGCTGGACATGGAGAGCGTCTCGTGCACCAGCGCGATGGAGGCGACCCGGCGTACCGACTCCTCCAGCGCGACCCGGGCCTCCGGCATGGCCACCCGCCGGGCCTGGAGGCGCAGCAGCGCGGCGACGGTCTGCAGGTTGTTCTTCACCCGGTGGTGGATCTCCCGGATGGTGGCGTCCTTGGTGATCAGGGCACGGTCGCGGCGGCGTACCTCGGTGATGTCGCGGACCAGCACCAGCGCGCCGATCGGCACCCCGGCGGGCATCAGCGGCAGCGCCCGGGTCAGCATGGTGGCGCCCCGGGCGTCGATCTCCCGCCGGGGCGGGGCCTCGCCGCGCAGCGCGGCGAGGACCGCGTTGCCCGCGTCGGTGCCTTCGAGCGGGTCGCCGGCCAGCCGGCGGTGCAGCTTGGCCAGGTCCTCCCCGACCAGGTGGGAGGCGTAACCCAGCCGGCGGTACGCGGACTGCGCGTTCGGGCTGGCGTAGGTGACCTTGCCGTTGGCGTCCAGCCGCACCAGGCCGTCGCCGACCCGGGGCGCGGAGGTGGTCTCGCCGGGGTGCCGGGGCGGCGGGAACGTGCCGTCGGCGATCATCTGGGCCAGGTCGTCCGCGGTGGTCAGGTAGTTCAGTTCGAGCTGGCTCGGGGTGCGCGCGGTGGAGAGGTTGGTGTCCCGGCCGACCACGGCGACGACCTCGCCGTTCTCCCCGTCGCCGGTGCGCAGCCACACCGGGATGGCCTCGTGCCGGGCCGGCACGTCGCCGTACCAGACCGGGTCGCCCTCCCGCCAGATCCGCCCCTGCCGGTGGGCCACCTCCAGGTGCGCCACCTCGGGGCCGCCCACGATGCGACCGACCTGGTCGTCGAGGTAGGCGGTGGGGGCGGTGGTCGGGCGCACCTGGGCCACGCAGAGGAAGGTGCCGTCGCCGTCCACCGGCACCCAGAGCAGCAGGTCGGCGAAGGAGAGGTCGGACAGCAGCTGCCAGTCACCGGCGATGCGGTGCAGGTGGTCGATGTCCGCCGGCCGGAGCGTGGTGTGCTCCTCGGCGAGGTCACGGAGGGTGGACACGCCCCACAGCGTGCCACGCCGGGCTCACATCGTCGCGGTGACCTTCTTCAACCCGCGTGGTGCGTCCGGGTCCTCGCCCCGGGCCAGCGCCAGGGCCAGCGCGAGCCGTTGCAGCGGCAGGATGTCGAGCAGCGGCGCGTAGCGCTCGTCGACGTCGGGCACCGCCATCCGGGTGGCGCCGACCTCGGCGGAGCCGACCACCACCACGTCGGCCCGGCGCTCGCCGAGCCGGGGCAGCACCTCGCGCATCGACTCACCGCCGGGGCCGGAGCCGACCACGGCGAGCACCGGCACGTCCGGGTCGGTCATGGCGAGCGGGCCGTGCAGCAGGTCGGCGCCGGAGAAGGCGAGCGCCGGCAGGTAGGACGTCTCCATCAGCTTCAGCGCCGCCTCCCGGGCGGTCGGGTAGGCGTAGCCCCGGCCGGTGGTGACGAGCTGGGCGGCGAACCGGTAGCGCGGGGCGAGCCGGGCCGGGGTGTCGTCGGCGAGCGTGCGGGCGGCCAACTCGGGCAGCCGGGCCAGCGCGTCCCGCTCCTCGGCGGGCAGCGCGCCGTCGCCGGCGCGTACCCCCTCGACGAGCATGAGGAGCGCGAGCAGCTCGGCGGTGTAGGTCTTGGTGGCGGCGACCGCGCGCTCGTGGCCGGCGGCGATGTCCACGCTCAACTCGGCGGTCTCCACCAGCGGCGAGTCGGGGTTGTTGGTGACCGCGAGGGTGAGCGCGCCGGAGTCCCGGGCCACCCGCAGCACCTCCGCGAGGTCGGGCGAGCCGCCGCTCTGGCTGACGCCGACGACGAGCGCGTCGGACAGGTCGGGGCGGGCGCCGAAGAGGGTGACCGCGCTGGGCGAGGCGAGCCCGGCGGGCAGCCCGAGGCGGATCTCGGTGAGGTAGGCGGCGTAGAGCGCGGCGTGGTCGGAGGTGCCCCGGGCGGTGAAGACCACGTGGCGGGGTCGCCGCCGCGCGACGGCCGCCGCCACCTGGGCGATCGCCGTGGCGTGCTCGGTGGCGAGCAGGCGCTCGTAGCCGGCCGGCTGCTCGTCGATGTCGGCGGCCATTCCGGTCCCTGGACGCGTCACCCAGCACCCCCTTCTGCGCGATTGCCGCGCGTTCGATGCTCAGTCTTGCACGTTTTGGCCGCAGGAAGCAAAGCAACGAGCACTAGTGCGCAGTGGATCACCATTGATTGGCAAGATCCCCTACGCTGGCCCGGCCGACCGACAGACCCGCCGCCGATGGAAGGACCACGTGCCCGAGGACGACGCCGCGCTCTCCGCGGAGGAGGAACTCGCGCTGGCCCGGCTGGCGCTGGGCGAGGGCGACCTCAAGCACGCCGCCGACCACGTCGCCGCCGCGCTGGTGCGCTCCCCCACCCTGCCCGAGGCGCACGAGACGCTCGCCCGGCTCGCCGCGGCCAGCGGCGGCGACCTGGACCTCTTCCCGCTCGGGCAGCACGCCTTCGTCGGCGCCGTGGTCGCCCGGGCGCACCTGCTCGCCGCCGCCGGCCGCCCCGCCGAGGGGCTCGACCTGCTGGCCGCCGCCACCGGCTACGCCCCCGGCGCGCCGTGGGCCGCCGTGCCCTGGGTGACCGCCGCCGACCTGCCCGAGCGGCTCGACCCGGAGCGGACCGCCCGGATCCTCATGCAGGTCTGCGCCGCCACGCCCGACCCCGTCCCACGCCGGCTGCGCGAGCCGCTGCTGCCCTACCTCACCCTGGCCCGCAACGCGATCACCGTGCACCCCGCCCACCCGCTGCTGCTGGGCGCGGCGTCCGCGCTGGCCCGGCGCCTCGGCGAGGTCGCCCTCGCCGTCACCTGGGCCACCCGGGGAGTACGCGCGGAGCCCACCAAGCTCGGCGAGGTGTGGCTCGGGTACGCCTACCGCAGCGCCGGCCGTACCGGCGACGCGCTCGCCGCGCTGGAACGCGCGGTGGCACTCGACCCGGACGACCTGGCGGTCTACGCGGACATCGCCGGCACGCTCGCCGACCACGGCCGGCTCGACGAGGCACTGGCGTGGGTCGACCGGGCGCTGGCCAAGGACCCGACCTTCGACTGCGCCGTGCACACCGCGCACCGGCTGCGCTTCCAGCGCGACGGCGACGTGGACCATCTGGTGGCGCTCGCCGACTTCGTCCGCGATCACCCGGACGACTCGCACGAGCACGGCGACCTGGCCGAGTGCTGCCGTGGTCGACCATGGCTCGGCCAGGTCACCCCGGCCGGCCCGACGCCCACCCAGGTGCCGCCCGCCGACGCCACTCCCCCGTCGGCGAACGCGGCGCAGCGGCTCCGGCAACTGGCCCACCCCGCCTGGCCGCACCCGCCGGCCGCGTACGACGCCGCGGTCGGGCTGGCCACGCTGGACCTGGCCGACCTGCTCGGCCTGCTGGCGTGTCCGCCGGACGCGCCGCCCACCGCGCTGGGCCGGGTGCTCGGCGACCAGGACCCCGCCCTCTGGGTGCGCTGCGCGCAGGTCTGGGCCTGCCTCGGCCTGCTGCACCACCGCACCGACGAGCCGTGGCCGGAGTCGACGCGCCGCCGGGTGCTGCGGGAACTGGCCGCCGGCGCACCCGGGCCGGTCACCGAGGCGGCGCTGTTCGCCCTGGTCACCGCCGCCTGGGTGGACCCGGCGGTCCGCCCCGACGTGGCCTCGGTGGTGGCCGGGCGGCTCGCCGAGGTGGCGTCCGGCGCGGCCCGACGCACCCCGGAAGCGGTGTCGCTGGCGCACCTGGCCCGGGCCACCCCGGCCCTCGACCCGGCCGCCCGCGCCACCGCCGACGCGGTGGTCGCCGACTCCGGTGCCGGCCCGCTGCGCCGCCTCTGGCGACGCCTCACCGGCCTGTTCCGCCGCACCTGAGCGCGCGTCGGCGGCGCCCCGCCGCTCGGCGTCTCGCTGCGGCGTCGGCACCCCGCGGCGGCGTTAAGAAGGGGCCCCTTTACAACGCCAGGCGTTAAGCGGGGGCCCCTCCTTTGCCTCAGACCGGGGCTCTGCCGAGGGCCACCTCGGCCTCGTCCTCCGGTGTGGCGCCGGCGGGCGGGACGTCGTTCGTCGCGCGCAGCGGCACCTCCTTGATGAACCAGGCGAGCACCGGCACCGCGACGGTGAAGAAGACCGCCCACAGGAACACGTGCGAGATGGCGTCGGCGAGCGCGCCGAGGACCAGCTCCCGCGCCGGGCCGGTGAGCTCCTTGAGCTTCTCCAGGTCCATCGCGCCGCCCTCGCCGCCGCCCTTGCCGGCGAACGCGGGGCCGGCCGGCGAGTCGGCCAGCCGGTTGGCGAAGATGGCACCGAAGAGCGAGACCCCGAACGAGCCGCCGATGGACCGGAAGAAGGTGGCCGCGCCGCTCGCCGCGCCCAGGTCCTTCTGCTCGACGCTGTTCTGCGCGATCAGCATCGAGGTCTGCATGAGGAAGCCCATGCCGACGCCGAGCACCACCATGTAGAGCGAGGACTGCGCCTTGCTGGTGTCCAGGTCGAGCAGGCTGAGCAGGCCCATGCCGAGCGCCATCACCACGCCGCCGACGATCGGGAAGGCGCGGTAGCGACCGGTCTTGGTGATCGTCCGGCCGACCACGAGCGAGACCACGAGCATGCCGAACATCAGCGGAAGCAGCAGCAGGCCGCTGTTGGTGGCCGAGGCGCCCTGGACGGTCTGCTGGTAGAGCGGCAGGAAGTTCATCGCCCCGAACATGGCGAAGCCGAGCAGGAAGCCGATCACCGAGATGAGCGCGAAGTTGCGGTTGGCGAACAGGCCCAGCGGCAGGATCGGCTCGGGCACCCGCCGCTCCACGAGCGCGAACGCCGCGAGCGCGACCGCCGCCAGCACGGCCAGGCCGAGGATCTGCGCCGAGGCCCAGGCGTACTCGTTGCCGCCCCAGGTGGTGACCAGCACGATCGCGGTGATGCCGACGGAGAGCAGTGCCGCGCCCAGCCAATCGATCTTGTGCTCGGTGCGGTACTTCGGCAGGTGCATGGTGGTGGCGAGGAGCAGCAGCGCCACGCCGCCGAGCGGCAGGTTGACGTAGAACGCCCAGCGCCAGGAGAGGTGGTCGGTGATGAAGCCGCCGACCAGCGGGCCGGCCACCATGGCGATGGCCATGATGCCGGCGATCATGCCCTGGTAGCGGCCGCGCTCACGGGGCGGGACCAGGTCGCCGATGATCGCCATGACCCCGACCATCAGACCGCCGGCGCCGAGACCCTGGACCGCCCGGAACGCGATCAGCTCGATCATGCCGCTGTCGGCGCCGCCGAAGACGCCGGAGCCGGACATGCCGCAGAGCGCGGAGCCGACCAGGAAGACGACCACCGCGGTGAGGAAGACCGCCTTGCGGCCATAGAGGTCACCGAGCTTTCCCCAGATCGGGGTGGAGACCGTGGTGCCCAGCACGTACGCGGTGACCACCCAGGTGAAGTGGTCCGCGCCGCCGAACTCGAAGACGATGCGCGGCAGCGCGGTGCTGACGATCATGTTGTCGAGCATCGCGAGCATCATCGCGATCATCAGGCCGAACAGGACGACCCGGACGTTCGGTTTCGCGGTGACCGGGGCTGGTTGACTCATGGGTAGGCTCCCCCGCAGATCGGTGGTCGACTTACTTGCCGCCCGGCTAGTGAACTTACTAGCCGCACGGTAAGCTCGATCCGGGAACAACGTCAAGCGGATTGGCAGGTGTCGGTCGGGTGAGCGAGAGCACAGGTGGCACGCGGCAACGGATCCAGGCCGTCGCGCTGCAGCTCTTCACCGAGCAGGGGTACGAGAGAACCTCGCTCCGGGAGATCGCCGAGCGACTCGACGTGACCAAGGCCGCGCTCTACTACCACTTCAAGAGCAAGGACGAGATCGTCACCAGCTTCGTGGATGACCGGCTGCGCCTGGTGGACGAGTTGATCGCCTGGGCCGCCGACCAGCCCGCCACGCACACCACCCGGCGCGCGCTGATCGGCCGCTACGCGGACGCCATGTTCGCCGGTGAGTTGCCCAAGGTGATGCGGTTCTTCGAACAGAACCAGACGGTGCTCAAGAGTCTGCCCGCCGGCCAGCAGATGCGCGACCGGATCATGGGGCTCGCCGCGGAGCTGAGCCGGGGCGACGACTCACCCGCCGCGCAGCTACGCGCCGCCCTCACCCTGTTCGCGGTGCACACGAGCTGGTTCGCGGTGCGCGCGCCCGGCATCACCGACGAGGAACGCAAGGCACTCGCGCTCGAGGTGGCCGACGAACTGCTCGCGAAGATCGGCGACGGCGACTGAGCCCGTCGGGGCCCCGCTCGAATCAGCGTGCCGCGGTCAGGTCCAGGCGGAGGCCGAGCAGGTCGACGCCGGGCGCCGGGGTCCAGTCCTGCTCCGGCGCGCGAACGAACCCGAGGCGGTCGTAGAGTCGGCGCGCGCTCGCCGACATCCCGGCCCGGACGCAGATCACCACCGCCGTGCAACCGCGCTCGGCGGCCCGCGTCACGCAGGCCCGCGCCAGCGCGGCGCCCGCGCCCCGACCCTGCGCGGCCGGATCGACCGCGAGCATCCGGAACTCGGCCTCGCCCGGCCCGGCGAGTTCCGCGTACGGGGTGCCGGGCAGCACGAACGTCACCGAGCCGAGCACCGCGCCGGTGGGCTCGTCCACGGCGACCAGCACCTCACCGGTCGCCGCCCGGCCGGCCACGTCGGCGAGCACCGCTTCGTACCCGTTCTCGGCCTTGAGCTGGCCGTCCGCCTCGTACGCGGCCACCGTCAGGCGGGCCACCGCGGGGAAGTCCGCCGGCTCGGCGCGGCGCACGAGCGGGCCGGTCAACCGATCACCGCGATCAGGTCGCCGTCCTGCACCACGTCGCCCTCGTTCACCGCGAGCTGCTGCACCACGCCGTCGGACTCGGCGACCACCGGGATCTCCATCTTCATCGACTCCAGGATCACCAGCGTGTCACCCTCGGACACGGTGTCCCCGGTCGACGCCACGACCTTCCAGACGTTCGCCACCATCTCGGCGCGGATCTCCTCGGCCATCTCCGGGCCCTCCCTCAAGTCCGACGGTCCTGCGAACGTATCCAACCATGACGCCGGTCACGCCGACCCGTTGACCACCGGCCCGCGACGCGCCCCACCGCGCCCGGCGCGGCAGCGGCGGCACTAGCATCGAGCGGGTCGGCGCCCGGCGTATCCACCGGCCGCACGCGACCTCCGCCGCGCTCGCCCGCGGCCGGACCGTGACCAGCACAAGGAGGCAGAGCATGGCGAAGAAGGCCCGCAAGAAGAAGGCCCGCAAGAAGAGCGGCGCGAACCACGGCAAGCGCCCCAACTCCTGATCATCGATCAGCCGCACCGACCCCCAGGGGCCGGACACACCGGTGGCCCGGGTCCGCGTCGGACCCGGGCCACCGGTCTCTGATCGACGGCTGACGTCAGTCGGCCAACTCGCGGGACTCGCTGGTCTCGAAGACCACCAGCTCGGTGAGCCGCAGTCGCAGCCGCTCGCGCAGCTTCTCGGGCGCGGCCTCGTTGCCGCAGCACCTGGCGACAAGTGCCTTGACCTCCTGCTCGATGCCGTACTCGCGCAGGCAGGGCCCACACTCGTCCAGGTGGTGCCGGATCAGCACCCGGCGCTCCTCGGCGCACTCCAGGTCGAGGTAGAGGTAGACCTCGGCGAGCACCTCGCGGCAGTCCGTCTCGTGCGGTTGTCCACAGCTCACGGTCACACCTCCCGGCCGGCGGCGGCGGTCGAGCCCTTCGACGGCGCGGCGCTGAACCCGCGCTCCGCCGCGTAGCGCTCCAGGAGCTTCCGCAGGTTGCGTCGGCCCCGGTGCAGCCGGGACATCACGGTGCCGATCGGCGTGCCCATGATGTCGGCCACCTCCTTGTAGGAGAAGCCCTCGACGTCGGTCAGGTAGACCGCCAGGCGGAACTCCTCCGGCAACTGCTGGAGGGCCTCCTTGACGTCGCTGTCCGGCAGCCGGTCGAGCGCCTCGGTCTCGGCCGAACGCAGGCCGCTGGACGTGTGCGACTCGGCCTCGGCGAGCTGCCAGTCGGTGATCTCGTCGGTCGGCGCCTGGACCGGTTGGCGCTGCCGCTTCCGGTAGGAGTTGATGTAGGTGTTGGTCAGGATCCGGTACAGCCAGGCCTTCAGGTTGGTGCCCTGCTCGAACTGGTGGAAGGCGGCGTACGCCTTCAGGTAGGTCTCCTGGACCAGGTCCTCGGCATCCGCCGGGTTGCGGGTCATCCGCAGCCCGGCAGCGTAGAGCTGGTCGACGAAGGGCATCGCGTCCCGCTCGAAGCGGGCCCTGCGCTCGTCCGTCTTCTCGGTGGTCAACCGCACATCCCCTCGCGTCGGATGCTTCCCCGCCGAGGATACGCGTACCCGCCTGCCGGCAGATTCACTTCCCGAGTGTGTGCCGGTGCTCACGGCCGACGCCGCCGCGGGCCACTCCGGCGCGTCGAGCAGCCGGCGGAGCTGCCGTTCGTCCCGTTCGTCCCGCTCCCGGCTCCGTGTCTCGATCGGCACCGGTCACCCCCTCGCGCTGACAATGTCGTTCCACGGGTGTCAACGCGGACCACGGGCCACCGCATTCCGTCGCGCCTTGAGCAGGCACCTCGCGCCCGGTCGGCCCGCGCGTCCACGATCTCCCAACGTGCGGGACGAACGTTCCACTTACCAAGATCTCGAAGACGTCGGCGTGGGTGGCGGAGCGGGTCACCCGTCCCGGCCCCAGCCTCGGCCGCGACCGACGCTGGGACCAGGAAGGGCCTGGGAGGTGGTCCCGGCCCCGCCCGAACCGGGCGGACGGCACCAACCGGTGCAACGACCGCCCACCAGGGACGGTCACGCACGCCGATGCCGACGCCCGGAGCAGGACGGCTTCGGCCTCAGCCCGAGTTCACGGCAGCCAGCCCCGG
Organism: Micromonospora sp. WMMD980; assembly: GCF_029626035.1. Lineage (NCBI taxonomy): Bacteria > Bacillati > Actinomycetota > Actinomycetes > Micromonosporales > Micromonosporaceae > Micromonospora > Micromonospora sp. WMMD980. Next base: position 6,504,653 of record NZ_JARUBE010000003.1, on the reverse strand, counting down.
GCCGCTAACCACCCGCGTACCACCTCCGCCGTGCCGGCCGGATCCCGCCGCAGGTCGTGCCGCTCCCCCGGCCGGACGACCACCTCGATCCCGGGCCCGGCATCGGGTACGCCGAACGGGTCCCGGTCGCCGTTGACCACCAGAGTGGGCAGGCCGGTGCCCAGCTCGCCGGCCCGGGAACGCTCCGGCCGGCCGGGCGGGTGCAACGGGAACGCCAGCGCCACCACGCCCGCCGCTCCGACCGCGCCGGCGGTCCGGCAGGCCACCCGCGCGCCACTGGAACGGCCGCCCACCACCCAGCGGCCGGCCTCCGGCAGGCGCCGACGCAGCTCGGCCAGCACCACGGCCCATGCCTCGTCCAGGTGCCCGGCCGGCGCGGGCGCCCGCCGCCCGGCGACCCGGTAGGGCTGGGTCACCAGCGCCACCCCCGCCCCGGCGCCGCGCAACGCGTCGCGGACCGCCACCAGATCCGGCGCGTCGACGTCGCCGCCCGCGCCGTGACCCAGCACCAGCACCGTGCCGCTGGCCGCCGACGGCGGGTCGAGCCGGATGTGGGCCGGTCCCCTCGGTGTGTCGACCTCGTCGTCGTGCCGCACCGTCCCATTCTGCGCACGGCACGTCGCCCGGCGACGGCAGACCCGGCGACAGCCGTCGCCGCCGGACCGATCCGGCACCCGGACGCCACCGCCACCCGGCCCGGCCGGCGGACCACGGGCGACGTCGGCGTCAGCTCAGCGGCACCAGGGTGAGCAGGCGGTCGCGCACCGGCGGACCGGGTTCGTCGGCCGCGTCCGGATCCGGCTGCACCTCGCTGCGCCAGGCGACCAGCATGGCCCGCCGTTCCCGGGGCGTGGTGCCGCCCCAGACGCCGTGACAGTCGCCCACCTCCAGCGCCCAGGCCAGGCAGGAGCCCTGGACGTCGCAGGTGCGGCAGAGCGCCACCGCCGCGTCGGCCGGCTCGTTGGGCGCCGGAAAGAACGTCTCCGGATCGACGCTCTGACAGGTTCCCCTGGTGCGCCACGCCTCGTCCTGGCGCCGTTCGCGCAAGGCCCGCAACAGGCGCGGATCACGCCGCGCGGCGGCCACCTCGTGCGGGCGCGGCATGCGTGCCCGTGTCAATACACCCACCTCCCCCGTGGGACCGGCGAAGATCTTGCTAGAGATCGATGAATGTCATTCGCCCCGTGCGAATGGACGCCCATCACCGGCGCTGTGTTCTATCGCACTCGCGCACGTGGGGACAAGGGTCTTCGGTAAACCTGACTAAACGGCCGGGCGACGTTTCAGGCGCAACCCCGGCAAATCAGCACTCGACAATGTGCGGGGTGTGATCAGAAGAGCATCGGTTCGGAGGGGGTCGCCCCGGCGGGCGTGGCGACCCGGGCGATCAGCTCCGGGCCGTCGTTGCGGACGTCGCCGACCGCCGTCGACACCGGCCGGATCTCCAACCCGGCGAGCTGCCCGGCGTCGGGCGGACCGAGCAACGCGGCCGGCTCGTCGGTCGGGCCGAGCCAGGACGCCCAGCGCTCCCGGGGCACCAGCACCGGCATCCGGTCGTGCACCTCGGCCAGCTCGCCGAGCGCCGCGGTGGTCAGCACGCTGAACGTGAGCCGGGCCGACCCGGCCGACTCCCAGACCGACCAGATGCCCGCGAAGGCCAGCACCGAGCCGTCGCGCGGGGTCATGAAGTAGGGCTGCCGGCCGCCGTCCGGTCGCCGGACCCACTCGTACCACCCGTCGGCCGGAACCAGGCAGCGACGCCGGGCGAACGACGGGGCGTACGCCCGGCTGGTGGCGACCGTCTCGGCGCGCGCGTTGATCATCCGGGCGGCGGCCGTCGCGCTGCGGGCCCAGGGCGGGAGCAGCCCCCAGCGGCCCCGCGAGAGCAGCCGGTGCCCCTCGGCACCGAGCCGCACCAACGGCGCGGGATCGGTGGGCGCGACGTTGAAGTCGGGCCCGATCTCGCCGTCCGGGTCGGCCGACTCGAACAGCGCGCTCAGGTCGCCCGCGCTCCGGGTCGTCGCGTACCTCCCGCACATGGCGCCCACGCTAGCCCCACCGGGCCGTTCCGGCTGTCCCGCCCAGCGGGAGCAGGCCCGACGACCGGTCCCACCGGCGGTGTCGGGTTGGCAGAATGTGAGCGTGGGGAATCTGACCGCTACGCGTCCGCCGCAGCCGTGGACCGCGCCGACCGCGAGCGACCCGGTCGCCGCGACGCTGCGCCTGCCCGGCTCCAAGTCGATGACCGCCCGGGCCCTGGTGCTCGCCGCGCTGGCCAGCGGGCCGTCGACGCTCGACCGGCCGCTGCGCGCCCGGGACACCGAGCTGATGGCCGGCGGCCTGCGCGAGCTGGGTTCGCACATGTCCGTCTCCGACGACGACCGCTGGCTGGTCCGGCCGCATCCGCTGGTCGGCCCGGCGCACGTCGACGTCGGCCTGGCCGGCACCGTGATGCGCTTCCTCCCCCCGGTGGCCGGGCTGGCCGCCGGGCGGGTGACGTTCGACGGCGACCCGCACGCCCGCACCCGGCCGCTCGGCCCGCTGATCGACGCGCTGCGCGCGCTCGGCGTCCGCGTCGACGCCCCGCCCACCGGCAGCCTGCCGCTGGTGGTCCAGGGCGCCGGGCGGGTGACCGGCGGCGACGTCGTGATCGACGCCTCCGCGTCGAGCCAGCTGGTCTCGGGGCTGCTGCTCGCCGGGCCCCGCTTCGACCGGGGCCTGGTGGTCCGGCACGAGGGCCCGCCGGTGCCCTCCGCACCACACGTGCGGATGACCGTGCAGATGCTGCGTGCCGCCGGCGCGGCGGTGGACGACACCACGCCCGACGTGTGGGCGGTCGAGCCCGGCCCGCCCACCGGGCGCGGCTGGGAGATCGAGCCCGACCTCTCCGGCGCCGCGCCGTTCTTCGCCGCCGCCCTGGTCACCGGTGGCGAGGTCACGCTCCAGGGCTGGCCGCGCGGCAGCCTCCAGCCGGTGGAGCGGTTGCGCGAGCTGCTGCACCGGATGGGCGGCGAGGTGACGCTCGGCACCGACGGGCTGCGGGTGCGGGGCACCGGCGCGGTGCACGGGCTCGACGCCGACCTCTCCGACGTGGGCGAGCTGACGCCGGTGCTGACCGCGCTCACCCTGCTGGCCGACACGCCGTCCCGGCTGACCGGGATCGGCCACATCCGGGGCCACGAGACCGACCGGGTCGCCGCGCTGGCCAAGGAGTTCACCGCGCTGGGCGCCGACATCACCGAGACCCGCGACGGCCTGGAGATCCGTCCCCGCCCGCTGCGCGGGGGGACCCTCCGGACGTATGCCGACCACCGGATGGCGCACGCCGCGGCGGTGGCCGGGCTGGCCGTCCCCGGCATCGAGATCGACGACGTGACGTGCACCTCGAAGACCATGCCGGAGTTCCCGGCACTATGGTCGGGGATGGTGACCGGCAAGAGCTGAAAGCGGGGGGACGTCCTGGCGACCAGGCGGCGGGAGTACGACGAGGACGACGTCCGGGTGCGCCCCGGCCGGTCGTCGCGACCCCGCACCCGGACCCGACCCCGGCACGCGGACGCGGTCGACGGCTTCGTGGTCGCGGTCGACCGGGGCCGCTACACCTGCGTCCGGCCGGACGCCGGCCTGGACGACCCGGTCGTCACCGCCATGCGCGCCCGCGAGCTGGGCCGCAAGTCGGTGGTGGTGGGCGACCGGGTGGGGCTGGTCGGTGACGTCTCCGGCGCGCCCGGCGCGCTGGCCCGCATCGTGCGCATCGCCGAGCGCACCTCCGTGCTGCGGCGCACCGCCGACGACGACGACACCACGGCCGAGGGGCGGCTGGAGCGGGTGGTGGTGGCGAACGCCGACCAGTTGGTGATCGTCAGCGCGCTGGCCGACCCGCCGCCGCGCACCGGGTTCATCGACCGCTGCCTGGTGGCCGCGTACGACGCGGGCATCGAACCGCTGCTCTGCCTGACCAAGGCCGACCTGGCCGGCCCGGAGGCGGTGCTCGGCTACTACACCGAGCTGGAGCTGCCGTACGTGCTGATCCGACCCGGCTCCGAGCTGGCCGATCTGCGCACGCTGCTCGCCGGGCGCGTCTCGGTCATGGTGGGCCACTCCGGCGTGGGCAAGTCGACGTTGGTCAACCGCCTGGTCCCGGAGGCCGAGCGGGCGGTCGGCACGGTCAGCGCGATCGGCCGGGGCCGGCACACCTCGACCAGCGCGGTGGCGTTGCGCCTGCCGCCCACGCCCGGGCCCGACGCCGGCGGCGACCCGGGCTGGATCGTCGACACCCCCGGCATACGCAGCTTCGGGCTGGCGCACGTCTCCGCGGAGAGCCTGCTGCACGGCTTCGGAGACTTGGTCGAGGCGACCGTCGACTGCCCGGCCAACTGCCCGCACACCGCCGACGAGGCGGCCTGCGCGCTGGACGCGTGGGTGGCGGCCGGCCGGGCCGACCCGCGCCGGCTCGCCTCGTACCGCCGGTTGCTGGCCTCGCGCAGCGGCGAGGGCGACGCCCGCGAACCCGAGCGCAACCCCGGCGATCCGCTCGCCGGTTCCTGACCGGCGGACCGCGCGGCACCCGCCGGTGCCGGCCGCCGCGGCGGCGCTAGCGTGTCGACCATGACCGGGTACGCCGACGACCTCGCCCTCGCCCACCTGCTCGCCAACGCCGCCGACGCGGTCTCGTCGGCCCGGTTCCGCGCGCTCGACCTGCGGGTGGAGTCGAAGCCGGACCTGACGCCGGTCTCCGACGCGGACACCGCCGTGGAGCGGGAGATCCGGGGGCTGCTGGCCACCCACCGCCCCGCCGACGGCCTGCTCGGCGAGGAGTACGGGGAGCAGCCGCCGGCCGGCCCGGACGGGCGCCGCTGGGTGCTCGACCCGATCGACGGGACGAAGAACTTCGTCCGGGGCGTACCGGTGTGGGCCACGCTCATCGCGTTGCTGGAGCACGACCGGCCGGTGCTCGGTCTGGTCTCCGCGCCGGCGCTCGGCCGGCGCTGGTGGGGCGCGACCGGCGCGGGCGCGTTCGCCGGCACGGGCCCGGCCGACGGCGCGCCGATCCGGGTCTCCGGCGTCACGGCGCTGGCCGACGCGAGCGTCTGCTACTCGTCGCTGACCGGTTGGGAACAGGCCGACCGGCTGGACGCGGTGCTCCAGCTCATGCGGGACACCTGGCGCAGCCGGGCGTACGGCGACTTCTACGGTTACATGCTGCTGGCCGAGGGCGCGTTGGACGTGATGGTGGAGCCGGAGCTGTCGCTGTGGGACATCGCCGCGCTGGTGCCGATCGTCACCGAGGCCGGCGGCCGGTTCACCGACCTGGCCGGCCGGCCCGCCCCGGCCGGCGCCGACTCGGCCGACCTCAGCGCCGTGGCGACCAACGGCCCGTTGCACGCCGACGTCCTGGGCCGGCTCGGCCGGCCGGCCGAGCGCTGAGGGGGCCCGAGCCTCTATCCTCGCCAGGTGGTCTCCTCCGGTTGGTGCTTCCTCGCGGCGATGATCGTCGCGTACGGCTTCGCCAACCTCCTCCAGTCGGTGGCCGCCGCGCGGACCACCGTGCACCACACCTTCGATCCGGGGCTGCTGCTGCGGCTGGCCGGTCACCGGACCTACCTGATCGGGTTGGCCTGCCAGGTGGTCGGCTTCGTGCTGGCCTTCCTGGCCCGCCGGGACCTGCCGTTGTTCCTGGTCCAGGCGTCGGTGGCGGCCGGGCTCGGAGTGACCGCGGTGCTGGGCGTGCTGGTGCTCAAGTGGCGCCTGCCGGCCGCCGAGGTGGTGCTGCTGGCGCTGCTGTTCGGCGGGATCACCGCGTTGGTGCTGTCGGCCGAGCCGGCGCCGTCCCGGCAGCTCGGCACCGCCGGGCTGGTCGGCCTGGTGGCGGCGCTCGGCCTGATCGCCGGGTCGGGCTTCTTCGCCGCCCGGTTGCAGGGCGCACTCGGCTCGGTGGTGCTCGGGTCGCTGGCCGGGATGGCGTTCTCCGCCGCCGCGGTGGCGGCCCGCCCGCTCGCCTCCGCCGACTCGACGGAGGCGTTCGTCCGCGACCCGCTGCTTTACCTGCTGATCGCCCACTCGGTGGTCGGCCAGTTGCTGCTCGGCCTGGCCATGCAGCGCGGGTCGACCACGGCGGCGGTGGCCGCGATGGACGCGGCCGGCGCGGTGCCCGCCGCGATCGTCGGTCTGCTGCTGCTCAATGACAAGATCTGGCCGGGTCGGGAGTGGTTGGCCGGGCTCGGCTTCCTGGTCACCCTGGCGGCCGTGGTGGGCCTGACCCGCTACGCCGAGCCGCAGCACCACCACGCGACCGCCCGGGACCGGGAGCCGGCGATGATCGGCGTCCAGGTGGTGCCGGCTCAGGCCGCCTCGACCGGCCCCCGTTCGGAGACGGCCACCTCGACCGGCGGTGTCGGCTCCACCGGCACGGCCGTCGGCCGGCGGCGACCGATCACCCGCTCGTAGAGCCGCTCCAGGGCGGCGGCGGTCCGTTCCCAGGTGTAACTGCACCGCACCCGGTCCACCGCCGCGTGCCCGTACGCGAACCGGCCGGCGTTGTCGGTCAGCATCCGGCGCAGCGTGACGCCGAGGGTGCGCACGTCGCCCGGCGGCACCAGCTTGCCGGTCACCTCGTCGACCACCGCGTCGGCGATGCCGCCCATGGCGTAGCCGACCACCGGCACGCCGCAGGCCATCGCCTCCAGCGACACCCGGCCGGCCGAGGAGTAGTGCGGGGTGCAGGCCACCACGTCCGCCGAGCGGTACCAGGTGGCCATCTGGTCGTGCGGCACCGCGCCGACGAGCTGGATCCGCTCCGCCACGCCGGCCCGCGCGGCCAGCTCGCGCAGCCGGCGCGCCTCCGCGTGCCCGGCCAGCCGGTCGGCCGGCGGGCCCCCGGCGATCACCAACTCGGCGTCGCCGACCAGGCGCATCGCCCGGATCAGGTCGTCCTGGCCGTGCCCGGGCGCGAGCCCGCCCACGGAGAGGATGCGCGGGCGCTGGTCCCGAGGGGCCGCCTCGCCGTCGGGGTGGAAGTATCCGGTGTCCACACCGGTCGGCACCATCGCCACCGAGGTCCGTTGCAGGCCCATCCGGGTCAGTTCGTCGACCTCGTCGTTGCACTGCGCGACCGCGACGTCCACGGCCCGGGTGAGCGCCCGTTCCAGCGGAATGCGCTGGCCCGGCCCGGCGTAGCCGCGGCCGAGGTGGCGCAGTTGCTCGACGCCGAGCGAGTGGAACGTCTGCACCACCGGGATGTCGGTGGCCCGGACCGCGTGCGCGGCCGCCAGCCCGCCCACCCAGTAGTGCCCGTGCACCACCTCGGGCGTCCAGTCGCCGGACCACTCGCCGGCCAGCCAACGGCCGAACTCGGCCACGTACGGCACCAGCTCGCCGGTGGGCAGCGGATCGGGCGGGCCGACCGGCACCCGCGCGAGACGGTAGCCGTCCAGCTCGGCCAGGGCCGGTTGGGCGGCCGCGTCGCGGCGTTCGTACACGCGGACCTCGTGGCCCCGGGCGGCGAGTTCAGCCGCCACGCGCGCAATATGCTCCTGAGTCCCGACGGTGGGACCGTCGGTGGACGAGCCGGCGTGCGCGCAAACAAGGCCGACGCGCATGGTGCACCTCCATGCGTTGCTCGGTAGCTGGGTCTCCCGGTAGAGCGTCCCATTAACCCGGCGTCGGTGGCCCCAAACCTGGCAGATCGCCACCGTGCCCGGCGTCCCGTCCACGGGACAGCACGTCCGACCGAACCCGATCAGCGCGGGCCGCACCGGCATGACCGGCCGACGCCGGGGTACCGCCCAGGAATGCCGCTCACCCGAAGTCTCGCCGACGCCACCGTCGTCATCACCGGCGCCTCCAGTGGCATCGGCGCGGCCACCGCCTACGCGCTGGCCGGCCGGGGGGCCGCCGTGGTGCTCGCCGCCCGCAGCGAGGCGGCGTTGCGACGCGTCGCCGAGCACTGCCGGGAACTGGGCGGGCAGGCGCTCACGGTGCCCACCGACGTGACCGATCCGGACGCGGTGGAACTGCTGGCGGCCCGCGCGGCGGAGGAGTTCGGCCGGATCGACGCCTGGATCAACAACGCGGCCGTGGGCACCGTGGGGCTCTTCGACGAGATCCCGGTCGCCGAGTTCCGCCGGGTGGTCGAGGTGAACCTGCTCGGCACCGTGCACGGCACCCGGGCCGCGCTGCCGTGGCTCGCCGCAGCCGGCGGTGGCGTGCTGATCAACAACGCGTCCGTGCTGGCCGAGGTGGCCATGCCGTACCAGTCGGCGTACAACGCCACCAAGCACGCGATCCGCGGGCTGACCGACACGGTGCGGCAGGAGCTGCGGGTCACCGGTCGCGGGAACATCTCGCTCTGCACCGTGCTGCCGGCCAGCATCGACACGCCGTTCTTCCGGCACGCGGCCAACCACACCGGGCGGGAGCTGACCCCGCCGCCCCCGGTCTACCCGCCGGAGATGGTGGCCGAGAGGATGGTCCGGCTGCTGCGTCGGCCCCGGCGCGAGGCGTACGCGGGTGGCGCGGCCCGGCTGATGGGGCTCCAGTGGCGGCTCGCCCCGGCGCTGGCCGAGCGGACGCTCGGCTGGTACACCGCGCGGACGCAGTTCGGCCCCGGTGTCCGTCTGGACGCCACCGGCAACGTCTTCACGCCCGGCTCGGCGGCCGAGCGGACCGACGGCTGGTCCGGCCGGCGCGGCCAGTTGCTGCGGGTGACGGCGGCGTTCGGCCTGGCCGCCGCCGGCACCGCGGTCGGCACCGTCGCGGCGATCAACAGGCGCTCCCGATCGGCGCGGCCGTGAGTCCCGTCGGCCGGACTGATGCGCGCGCCAGAGCCGACGTGCACAATGGGACGATCATGCCGACGGATGCGCGTTGCCTGGTCGAGACCGACGAATCCACCGCGACGGTCAGGCTGACCGACGTGCTCGACCGATCCGGGGCGGAGGCCGTGCGGGGCACGCTGCTCGCCCGGCTGTGGCAACGGCCGGGCCCGGTGCGGGTCGACCTGTCCGGGGTGCGCATCCCCGACCCGGCGGTGCGCGACGCGCTCGACGAGGTCCGCCGTGAGGTGGCCGACTGGCCGGCCACCGAGCTGCTGCTGGACCCGGGCGACCCGCCGGCGCCCCGAGCCGCGCCCTCCGACCTGCTCGAGGTCGAGCTGCCACCGGTGGTGGAGGCGGCACGCGAGGCCCGGTCGCTGATCGCCGAGGGGTGCGCCAGATGGGGCCTGCGGGAACTGGCCGAGCCGGCCTGCATCGCGGTCACCGAGATGGTCAACAACGTGGTCGCACACGCGGCGACCCCGATGACGCTCCGGCTCGCGTCGCGTGGCGACGCCCTGCACGCGGCCGTGCGGGACCACGCCGCCGGGCGTCCCGCCTACGCCGGGCCGGCCCCGGTCGACTCGGTGGGCGGCCGCGGGCTGCTGCTCATCGACACGGTGGCCCGGCGCTGGGGCAGCACGTCGCTGCCCGACGGCAAGGTGGTGTGGTGCGTGCTGTACACCGAGGACGAGGCGGCGTTCCGCAACTGAGGCGGGATTTCGCCGCTTTCCTCCCGATCTACCCTGCCGCTCGCGGTTAATGGGGCAAGGGCAGTGGGTAGTTCATCGGCATGCGCGACGACGAGTACCCCACCCCCGTGTCCGACCCCGAGGCGGAGGGCCTGCCCGACACCGCCGACGACGACTCGACCGCCAACGACGACGTGTCGACCGGGCGCGAGGCGGACGGCCCGGAGCCGGCCCAGATCCCCGGCGACCGCACCCCGGTCGCCGTCGACCGGTTCGGCACCACCGCCGAGGAGCAGCTCGACGGCGAGTCACTCGACTACAAGCTCGACCGCGAGCAGTACGAGCGCCCCGCCGACGACCCGCTGGCCGGCACCGTCGACCCGGCGATCGCGGCCGAGGCGGACAGCGAGGAGGCCGCCGCGCAGGCCCAGCTCGACGCGGACGTGATCGACCCGGGCCCGGTCTCCGACCCGCACTCCCCGGTCTCGGTCTACGACCACGGCCAGCTCGGCACCGTCGCCGACCACGAGGTGGGCCGGCTGGGCGAACCAGACGAGGGCGCACGCACCGACCAGGAGACCGACAACGTGGCCTACGACGCCGGCGCCGCCGGGGGCGGAGCCAGCGCCGAGGAGCTGGCGGTGCACGAGACCCAGCCGCCGGACGCGCGCTGACTCACTCGTCCAGGCCCCGCTCGATGGCGTACCGGGTCAGCTCGACCCGGTTGTGCAACTGGAGCTTGCCCAGGGTGTTCTGCACGTGGTTCTGCACGGTCCGGTGGGACAGCCGGAGCCGCTCGGCGATCTGCTTGTAGGACAGCCCCTTGGCGACCAGCCGCAGCACCTCGGTCTCCCGGTCGGTGAGCCGGGGCGCGTCGTCGTGCGGGGCCGGCGGCGCGGCGGCCAGCCGGCGATACTCGCCGAGCACCAGCCCGGCCAGCCCGGGCGTGAACACCGGCTCGCCGGCCGCGGTGCGCCGCACCGCGTCGAGGAACTCGGCCGGCGCGGCCGACTTCACCAGGTAGCCGGTGGCGCCGGCCTTGACCGCGTCCAGCACGCTCTGCGGCTCGCCGCTGGCCGAGAGCATCAGCACCCGCACCTCGGGCAGCGCGGCGCGCAGCCCGCGCACCACCTCGACGCCGGAGACGTCCGGCAGTTGCAGGTCGAGCACGACCAGGTCGGGGCGGGCCGCCGCGGCCACCCGGACCACCTGCCGCCCCTCGCCGCTGGTCGCCACCACGTCGAGGCCGGCCTCGGTCAGGTCCCGGGCCACCCCCTCGCGCCACATCGGGTGGTCGTCGACCACCATCACCCGGATGCTCACCGCCGCCGGCTCCGCGGCACGGTCAGCTCGATCTCGGTCCCGGCGCCCGGCGCGGAGACGATCCGCACCTCGCCGCCCAGGTCCGCCACCCGGCCCCGGATGGACTGGGCCACCCCGAGCCGGCCCTGCGCCGCGGCCTCCGCCAGCCGCCCGTCCGGGATACCCGGCCCCTCGTCGCGTACCGAGACGGTCACCGTCTCCTCCTCGTCCTCGATCAGCACCCAGGCCCGCCCACCGGCGTGCCGGGTCACGTTGTCCAGCGCCGCGCCGACCGCCGCGGCCAGCTCACCCGCTGCCCGCGCGGGCAGCGGCACCGGGGTGGCCGGCGCGGCCACCTGCACCGCCGCCGAGGCGTAACGGTCGAGCAGATCGCGCAGGTCCCGGTCGGCCCCGCCCCGCTCCGGTTCGGCGTCCACCCGGCCGATCAGCGACCGCAACGCGGCCTCCTGCTCCCCGGCCAGCCGGGCCAGCTCGGCCGCCTCGCCGTCCAGGTCGGCGCCGCGCCGCCGGACCAGCGCCAGCACCTGGAGCACCGAGTCGTGGATGTCGCGGGCCAGCCGCTCCCGCTCCCGGGTGGCGGCCTCCAGCTCCACCGCCCGCTGCAACCGGGCCTCCGCCTCGGTGGCCAGCCGGGCCACGTGCCCGACCACCAGGCCGGCGAGCAGCAGCAGGATCGCGCCGGTGAACGCGGACGGGTTGATCGGGTCGCGGGTGGCCAGGTCGGCGCCGCCGAGCACCAGTGCGGCGACGGTGCCCCGCCGCCGGCCCCCGGAGACCGCCCAGGCCAGCACCGGCCCGGCCAGCCAGGCCGAGGTCAGGACCGGCACCCCGGCGGCGAGCGCCGGGCGGCCCACCACCCAGGGCGTGGCCAGGATGATCGCCAGCACCACGCCGAGGTCGGCCAGGAGCAGCGGCCAGCGCCGCCCGGCCGGGCGGCGGTAGCCGGCCGCCGTCACGCCGCTCCAGGCCAACATGCCCAGCAGGACGGCGCCGGCGGCCACCGGGTGCGCGTACTCGCCGCCGTCGCGCAGGACGAGCACGCCGACGTAGGCCAGCGAGGCGAACCGGAACACCGCGATGGACCGCCAGAACGGGCCTTCCAGGCCGGAGGGCGACGGCATGGGCGTCACCCTGCCACAGCCGGTCACGCGCGGGCCGCGGGGTGCGGGTCAAGAAAACCTGACGTACGGTGGAAAAGCCGCGAAAGTCGTCGGGAGCCAGCGCCGGGACGGAGTCATGACAAACGCAGAACTCCCCGCACCGCGTACGGTTGTGCCCATCGAACCTTCCCTTCTGATCGCCGAGGCCTTCGACCAGGCCCAGGTGACCGAGCTGCGGCACTCGGTCACCTCCTGCGCGTACGCGGTGGGGCTGACCGGGCAACGACTGGACGACTTCGTGCTCGCGGTCAACGAGCTGATCACCAACGCGGTCCGGCACGGCGGCGGGCAGGGCCGGCTGCGGCTCTGGCGACGCGGCGGCGACCTGGTCTGCGAGGTCGCCGACCACGGACACGGAATCAGCGAACGGCGGCTGCGCGACCGCGACCGGCCGGCCCCGGAGACCGCCGGCGGCTGGGGCCTCTGGCTGGCCCGGGAGCTGAGCGACACGATGGAGGTCGAGACCGGCGACGCCGGCACGGCCGTCCGGATCACCGCGGCGTTGACCACCCCGCAACCCGCCCGCCCGCTGGACGGCTGACCGGCCGCCGGGCCACCCCGCCCGTCAGCCGAAGAGGGCGCTCACCGACTCGCCGTTGTGGATCCGCCGCATCGCCTCCGCCAGCGCCGGCGCCACCGAGAGCACCTCCAGCTTCGGCACCCGCTTCTCGACCGGGATCGGCACCGTGTTGGTGCAGACGATCTCCAACACGCCCTCCTGCGCGCTCAGCCGCTCCAGCGCGCCGCTGGAGAAGAGCCCGTGCGTGCAGGCCAGCCGGATCGAGCGCACCCGCCGCCGGCGCAGGTGCGAGATCAGCTCGACCACGGTGCTGCCCTTGGCGATCTCGTCGTCCAGCACGATCACGTCCCGGTCCGCCACGTCCCCGATGATCGTGCTGATCTGCACCCGGTCGTCGCTGAAGCGTTGCTTCGCGCCGGCCGCCACCGGGGTGCCCAACATCCGGGCGAACGCCGCCGCCTCCTTGGCGTTGCCCAGGTCCGGCGAGACCACCACCGCGTTGTCCAGGTCGTGACCCTTGAAGTGGGCGGCCAGCTCACGCAGCGCGTGCAGGTGGTCCACCGGCACGCTGAAGAAACCGTGCACCTGCGGCGAGTGCAGCGTCATCGCCAGCACCCGGTGCGCGCCGGCCGAGGTGAGCAGATCGGCGACGAGGCGACCGCCGATGGAGATCCGCGGCGCGTCCTTCTTGTCCGACCGGGCGTACGCGTAGTGCGGCAGCACCACGGTGATCCGGCCGGCCGACGCGCCCCGGGCGGCGTCGATCATGAGCAGCAGCTCGACCAGGTGCTCCTGCACGGGCGGCACCAGCGGCTGGATGAGGAAGACGTCCCGCTCCCGGCAGTTCGCCTGCAACTGCACCTCGAGGCAGTCGTTGGCGAACCGGGACACCCGCACCGGGTGCAGCGGAACGGCGAGGTGGGCGCAGATCTCGGCGGCGAGATCCGGGTGGGCGGTCCCGCTGAACACGGCAATGTCACGCACGTCTGATGATCGTACGGGCCGGTCGGCGGGAGGCGTGGGACGCTTCCGGCGGGTACGGTGCCTGCGTGACCGGAGAGTTCGTCGCCGCCATCGACCAGGGCACCACCTCCTCGCGCTGCCTCGTCTTCGACCACGCCGGTGAGATCGTCGCGGTGGCCCACCGCGAGCACCGGCAGATCTTCCCGCGCCCCGGCTGGGTCGAGCACGACGCCGAGGAGATCTGGACGAACGTCGAGCACGTGGTCCGCGAGGCACTGGCGAGCGCCGACATCGGCCCCGAGCGACTGGCCGCGGTGGGCATCACCAACCAGCGGGAGACCACGGTCGTCTGGGACCGGGCCACCGGCCGGCCGGTGGCGAACGCGATCGTCTGGCAGGACACCCGCACCGGCCCGCTGCTGCGCGAGCTGGCCGAGACGTACGACGCCGAGCGGCTGCGGGCCCGCACCGGCCTGGCCCTGGCCACCTACTTCGCCGGGCCGAAACTGCGCTGGCTGCTCGACCACGTCGACGGGCTGCGCGAGCGGGCCGAGCGCGGCGAGGTGCTGTTCGGCACCATGGACAGCTGGCTCATCTGGAAGCTGACCGGGCGGCACGTCACCGACGTGACCAACGCCAGCCGCACCCTGCTGATGGACCTGGAGACCCTCGACTGGGCGCCGGAGCTGCTCGACGCGCTGCGGATCCCAGCCGCGATGTTGCCCGAGATCCGCTGCTCGGCCGAGGTCTACGGCACCGCCGAGGGCGTCCTCGCCGGGGTGCCGGTGGCCAGCGCGCTCGGCGACCAGCAGGCCGCGCTGTTCGGGCAGACCTGCTTCCAGCCCGGCGAGGCCAAGTGCACCTACGGCACCGGCAGCTTCCTGCTGCTCAACACCGGCGCGAGCCCGGTGCCGTCGCGACACGGCCTGCTCACCACCGTGGCCTACCGGATCGAGGGCCAGCCGGCCACGTACGCGCTGGAGGGCGCGATCGCGGTCACCGGCTCGCTGGTGCAGTGGCTGCGCGACAACCTCGGCCTGATCTCGACCGCCGGTCAGGTCGAGGAGTTGGCCCGCAGCGTCGACGACAACGGCGGCTGCTACGTGGTGCCGGCCTTCTCCGGCCTGTTCGCGCCGCACTGGCGCAGCGACGCCCGGGGCGTGGTCGCCGGGCTGACCGGCTACATCACCAAGGGGCATCTGGCCCGGGCGGTGTTGGAGGCGTCCGCGTTCCAGACCCGCGAGGTGGTCGACGCGATGAACGCCGACTCCGACGTGGCGCTGCGCCGGCTGCGGGTGGACGGCGGGATGACCGGCAACGCGCTGCTGATGCAGTTCCTCGCCGACGTGCTCGACGTGCCCGTGGTGCGCTCCCGGATCACCGAGACCACCTGCCTCGGCGCGGCCTACGCGGCCGGTCTGGCCGTCGGCTTCTGGCCCGACCTGACCACCCTGCGCGACAAGTGGCGCTCCGACGCCCAGTGGGAGCCCACCATGGACCCGACCCACCGCGACCACGAGCTGCACCAGTGGCACAAGGCCGTCCAACGCACCCTGGACTGGGTGGACTAGCCCTCTCCCCCGCGAGCAGGATCGCGGGACGGAGGAGGTCAGCCCGGGGTGAGCACGCAGAACTCGTTGCCCTCGGGGTCGGCCATGACCGTCCAGTGGATGTGGGCGCCGGACAGCTCGATGCGGGTGGCGCCGAGTGTCTCCAGGCGGGCCACCTCGGCCGCCATGTCGTCGGCCGGGTAGGGGCGGACGTCGAGGTGGACGCGGTTCCACCCCGTCTTCGGGTCGGGGTTGCGGACGAACTCCAGGTAGGGGCCGACCCCCTGGGCGGAACGCAGCGAGGCGTGTTCGTCGGTCACCTCGTGCACCGTCCAGTCCGTCGCCTCGCCCCAGAACCGGGCCATCTCGCGCGGGTCCGCGCAGTCGACCACCACCGCGGCGATCGGCCCGGTGTCCCGGTAGATCGGGCGCGGCTCCAGCACGCAGAACTCGTTGCCCTCCGGATCGGCCAGCACCGTGAACGGGACGTCGCCCTGGCCGACGTCGACCGGGCTCGCGCCCAGCTCGGTGAGCCGCGCGACCAGCTCCGCCTGATGGGCCGCCGACGTGGTGGCCAGGTCGACGTGCACCCGGTTCTTGCCCACCTTGGGTTCGGTGGAGACGACGAGGTCGATGCAGACCGCTACCGGGTCGGGGTAGACGATGCCCTCGGGTTCGAGGTTGGTCACGCCCGGCCCCTCGTTGGAGATGCCCCAGCCCAGCGCCTTCGCCCAGAAGCCGCCGAGCGCGGCGTCGTTCCGGGCCTTCATGTTGATCTGCACGAGCCTCGTCGCCATGCCGCCGAGACTAGACGACCTCCGCGTCAGCCCCAGCGGTTGCCGGTGAGCTTCTCGTACGCCTCGACGTAGCGGCCGCGGGTCGCCTCGATCACGTCGGCCGGCACCTCCGGCGCCGGCGGGCGCTTGTCCCAGCCGCTCTCGGTGGCCCAGTCCCGCACGTACTGCTTGTCGAAGGAGAACTGGGAGCGGCCGGGCTGGTAGGACTCCGCCGGCCAGAACCGGGACGAGTCGGAGGTGAGCAGCTCGTCGCCCAGGACCAGGGTGCCGTCCGGGGCCCAGCCCAGCTCCAGCTTGGTGTCGGCGATGAGGATGCCCCGGTCCGCGGCGATCTCCGCCCCCCGCCGGTAGACCTCGATGGTGATCTCCCGTAGCCGCTCCGCGGTCTCCGGGCCGACCTTGTCGACCACCTGGTCGTAGGTGATCGGCTCGTCGTGCTCGCCCTTCGGCGCCTTCGTCGACGGCGTGAAGATCGGCTCGGGCAGGATCGACGCCTCCACCAGGCCCCGGGGCAGCGGCACGCCGGAGACCGAGCCGGTGCGCTCGTACTCGGCGAGGCCACCGCCGGTCAGGTAGCCCCGGGCCACGCACTCCACCGGCACCATGTCCAGCCGCCGGCACCTGATCGCCCGCCCGGCGAACTCCGCCGGCACGTCGGTGGCGGAGACGACGTGGTTCGGCACCAGGTCCACCAGCTGCTCGAACCACCACAACGAGAGCGCGGTGAGCAGGCGGCCCTTGTCCGGGATCGGGGTCGGCAGCACCACGTCGTAGATGGAGACGCGGTCGGAGGCGACCAGGATCAGGTCCGCGCCGTCGGCGTAGACGTCCCGGACCTTGCCCGAGTGCAGAAGTTCCACGGCGGTAAGTACACCATGACCGGTGTGCGCGCTCCGGCGCGCCCGTCGGCCGTCCCACCCGGCGTTGACACCCCCGTCCGGGGCCGGTGGAATGATTCGTCCAGCCCAGCATCGGAGAGAATCGTGCGCGCTCAGCGGCCCGTAACCCGCCCCGGCCTCGACCGGCGGCGGTTCCTCGGCGCGCTCACCGGTCTGCCGTTGATCGCCGGCGGGCTGGCCGGTTGCAGCCCGGCGGAGGACGGGGCGGCGGCCGACGACGGGCCGATCGAGCTGTCGGTGTTCTGGTGGGGCGGCGACCGCCGCGCCCGGGCCACCGAGCAGGCGCTGCGCCTCTACACCGAGCGGAACCCCCGGGTCGGCTTCCGGATCACCTGGCAGGGGCTGGCCGGCTACTACGACCGCCTCGCCACCCAGGCCACCGGCGGCAACGTGCCCGACCTGTTCCAGATCGACGACACCCTGCTCACCGAGTACGACCGCCGCGACATCCTGCTCGACCTCACCCGCTACGCCGACGACGACCGGCTGGAGCTGCGCGACCTGCCGGAGCAGTTGGCCCGCTACGGCCGGGTCGACGAGCGGACCGTGGCGGTGCCCGCCGCGCAGACCAACGCGGCGCTGGTCTTCAACCGGGACCTGCTGCGCCGGCTGGGCCAGCCCGAGCCGCGCACCGGCATGTCCTGGAAGGAGTACGCCCGCTGGGCGGCTCGCGTCACCCGCGCCTCCGGCAACCGGGTGGCCGGCACCATGGACCCCTCCGGTGACTATCGGGCGCTCTGGCTCTGGCTGCGCGGCCAGGGCAGCGAGCTGTACCAGGGGCGGCAGCTCGGCTTCAGCTCGGCCGAGCTGCTCGCCTGGTTCGAGTTCTGGGAGGTCGCCCGCTTCGACCGGGCCACCCCGAGCGCCGCCCTGGTGGAGCAGGCGGACACCGGCGAGCTGGCCCGCCAGCTCGTGGTCACCGGCCACACCGCGGCGTCCTTCGCCTGGTCGCACCAGTTTCCGGAGTTGCAACGCCTGGCCGAGGACACCTTGGGCGTCGTCGCCTTCCCCGGCACGCCGGCCGCCCAGTGGCCCCGGGCGTCGATGTACTGGGCCGGCTTCCGCGGCACCCGCCACCCCGGCGTGGTGGTGGACGTGCTCAACTTCCTGACCACCAACGTGGCGGCCGGCCGGGTCCTCGGCGTGGAACGCGGGCTGAACCCCGCCACGCAGGTCCGCACGTACGTTCTCGACGGCGTCACCGACCGGGCCGAGAGACGGGTGGCGGCCCTGGGCGCGGAGCTGGACGGGCTGGCCGGCCCGGCGCCCGCGCCGCCGCCGCAGGGGCACGCCGCGGTGCGGAGCCTGCTGATCGACGCGGCCGAGAGCATCCGCGCCAAGCGGGCGGGCGCCCGCACCGCCACCTCCCGCTTCATGGCGCGGGCGAACGCCGCCCTGGCCAGGGGGTGAGGCGGGGCCCCTTCCTACCGCACTCGGTAGCGGAGGGGGCCCCGCTCAACACCTCACGACCGCGCGTCAGCGCGGCGGGCGGTTGCGCCGATTGCGCATCAACATCAGCACCAGCAGCACGATCCCGCCGACCACCACGAGGCAGCAGAGCAGACCCAGGAAGCCGAAGCCGCCCCGGGAGCGCCGACGCGCGGCCTCGACCACGATCTTGCCGGTGCCGGTCGACGCCCAGGCCGCGACCGGCACGAAGACCGAAAGCACGACCATACCGATGACCGCGCCCAGGCGGCCCCACCATCTGTTCCATCCAGCCATGCCCCCATCCTCGCCGAGACCCGCAACCGGGGCACGTCGGACGCGAGGGAAGGATTGGGATACGACGAAGGGCCCCGGAGCGAACTCCCGGGCCCTTCGTCACGAGTAGCGGGGACAGGATTTGAACCTGCGACCTCTGGGTTATGAGCCCAGCGAGCTACCGAGCTGCTCCACCCCGCGTCGGTAGGTACAGCCTATCGCATCGGAATCGTGGAGATCAGCCGGGTCCCCGATCCCGTGCGGCCGCCCCTCGGGACGGAGAAGGCCCCGGAGCGAACTCCGGGGCCTTTCCTCACGAGTAGCGGGGACAGGATTTGAACCTGCGACCTCTGGGTTATGAGCCCAGCGAGCTACCGAGCTGCTCCACCCCGCGTCGGCTCGTTAACCGTAGCGCACCGGCACGGCGAGGCGCAAAACGGGGGTGCCGGGCAGAGTCAGCCGCTCGGTGTCGGAGCGGACGAGGCCGGCGCCGACGGTGTCGCGCTGCCCGACGGGGCCGGGCTCGTCGATCCCTTCGCCGCCGCCTGGGCCTGCTGGAACGCGGTCATCGCCTCGTCCAGCGTCTTCAACGCCCGCCCGTACCGCTCGAAGTCGCCGGACGCCTGCGCGGCCTTGACCTCGGCGATCGCGGCCTGCACCTTGCCGGCCGCGTCGGCCAGCTCGCCGGTGAGCGGCGGCGTGTTGTCGTTGCCCCCGGTCGGCGGCGGGGGGTTGCCGTCGGTCGACGGCGGCGGGGTGTTGCCCGCTCCGGCCCGCTTGCCCTGCTCGACGAGTTGCTTGATGCCGTCGCCCAGGTTGTTGGCGAGCACCACGTACGAACCGCCGTCACCGTAGGAGAGCAGCACCTTCTGCAACAGCGGGTACGCGTCCTGGCTGCTGCTCTTCACGTAGACCGGCTCGACGTAGAGCATGCCGTCGGCGAACGGCAACGAGAGCAGGTTGCCGTACTGCACCTGGGCCTGGTTGGAGGAGAGCAGGTTCAACTGCTGCCGGATGTCGCCGTTGTTGGTCATCTGCTGGTGCACCTGCGTCGGCCCGGAGATCCGGGTCTGGTCGGGCAGTTCCAGCACCTCCAGGCGCGGTTGCCCGTCCACGTACGAGCCGGAGACCAGCGCGGCGAGGTTCTGCCGCCCGTTCGGGGTGACCGCCGACGTCAGCTGGAACCGTGGCCCGTCCTGCCCGGGGAACTGGGTGAACAGGTAGTAGGGCGGCTGCTTCTGCCCGCTGTCCGGCGCGTCCGGCACGTTCGGCACCTGCCAGAAGTCCTGGCCGGAGTAGAAGTCGCCGGGGTCGGTGACGTGGAACTTGGTAAGCAGGTTGCGCTGCACCTTGAACAGGTCGGCCGGGTAGCGGAAGTGCTCGGCCAGCTCCGCCGGGATGTCGCCCTTGGGCAGCACCAGGTCGCCGCCGAACGCCTTGTTCCACGCCTTCAGCACCGGGTCGGTGTCGTCGTACGAGTAGAGCTTGACCGTGCCGTCGTACGCGTCGACGGTCGCCTTCACCGAGTTGCGGATGTAGTTGACGTTCTCCCGGGCGAGCTGGAACGTGCCCCGGCCGGTCAGCTCGTCGGCGGTCTCCGCCTGGAGGTTGACCCGCTCGGCGTACGGGTAGGTGGCCGCCGTGGTGTAGCCGTCGATGATCCACAGGACGCGGCCGTTCACCGAGGCCGGGTACGGGTCGCCGTCGAGCGTGAGGAACGGCGCGACCTTCTCCACCCGGTCGCGCGGGTTGCGCACGTAGAGCAGCTTCGAGTTCTCGTTGACGGCCTCGGACAGCAGGAAGTTGGTCTCCTGCTCCTTGATCGCGTAGAGCAACCGCCGGGGGAACGAGCCGACCTTGACGCCACCCTCACCGGTGTAGGTGTAGTACTGCTCGCCTCCGGTCGAGGTGGGCCGGTCGAACTCGACATTGCGGTCCCCGGTCTGCCCGACGATCGCGTAGTCGTCGGCCTCCATCCGCTCGCCGTAGTAGATCCGCGGCTGCTGGGCCGTGATCTCCTCGGTCGGCGACGAGCAGGCCTCCTGCGCCTTCTCGCCGAGGAAGCCGGAGACGAAGTACGGCTGCCCGCCGCAGACCACCTGGTTCGCGGGGGCGGCGACCAGGCCGTACCCGTGGGTGTAGACGGTGTGGCGGTTGATCCAGTTGCTCTGCTGGTCGGTCAGCTCGCCGTAGTTGATCTCACGGACGCCGACCACGTAGTCGGAGGTCTTGTCCTTGACCGAGTACCTGTCGATGTCGAGCTTCGAGCCGAAGTCGTAGAAGCCGCGCACCTGCTGGAGCTGGGTGTAGGTCTCGGAGACCAGTTGCGGGTCGAGCAGCCGGACGTTCGGCACCACCGAGGTGTCGGTGGCGAGACTGGCCGGTGGCACGAGATTGCTCGCCGCGTACCCGGTGGTCTTCGTGCCGTCGAGACCGAACGCGGACCTGGTGGCCTTGATGCTGCGTTCGATGTACGGCGCCTCCTTGTCCCGGGCGCTCGGCTTGACCTCGAACGTCTGCACGGCCCACGGGTAGATGCCGCCGATCGCCACCGCGCTGACGCCCAGCAGCGCCAGCGAGATGCCGGGCCAGACCAGGTTCCGCATCACCGCGTTGGAGAACACGATGATCGCGAGCGCGACCAGCACCGAGATCCAGGCCAGGATCTCCTTCGCCGGCAGCAGCGCGTTCACGTCGGCGTAGCCGGCGCCGTAGAGCTTCGCGCCCTCGTTGTACTCCAGCAGCATGGCCCGCCGGTCGAGCACATAGGCGACGGCCTTGAGCAGGACGAAGACGGCCACCAACGTGCTCAGGTGGGCGCGGGCGGAGTTCGTCATCCGGTCACCGACGCCCTGCAGGCGCACCCCGCCGAAGACGTAGTGCACGGCGAGCGCGCCGAGTAGGGCGAGCACCACCGCGGTGAAGCCGACGCCGAGCACGTAGCGCCAGAACGGGAGCTGGAAGACGTAGAAGCCGACGTCGACGCCGAACTCGGGGTCCTTGACGCCGAAGGTGCCGCCGTTGCGGAACAGCAGCCACTGGGCCCACCGGGTCTGCGCGGAGAGCCCGGCGAAGAGTCCGACGACGGCGGAGACCAGGACGATCCAGGTGCCGAGCCGGGGGCTCAGCAGCATCCGGTAGCGCTCCAGCGTGGCCTGCTCGGCCGAGTGCGGGCGCATCCGGGGCCGCAGCCGGTAGGCCAGCCAGAGGTTGCCGCCGACGATCAGCGCCATGCCGACACCGACCACCAGGAACAGCAGCAGCCGGGTGGCGAGCACGCCGGTGAAGACCTGGGTGTAGCGGACCTCGTCGAACCAGAGCCAGTCGGTCCAGGCGTTGACCCCCCAACCGAGCAGGGTGAACAGCACGAACACCCCGACCAGGACCCCGATGGTGACGCGTCCGCGTCGGCTCATCCTCGGCAGGGGACTGCTACGCATGACCACTATTGGCTCCGCACGTTTGAGGTGATCGGCTCCGACCAGGCACCCAAGAGTACGGGGTGTTCCTGAACACGTCGGGTCAAGGTCACGTCACGATCGCCCCGGGCCGATGACCGGTCCTGCTCAGCAGCGCGTCGGCTGTCCCCCGGCGCGCAGCGTCTCCAGCGCCTTGAGCGCGTCGTCGAGCGTCGCCACCCGGAGCAACGGCAGATCCGGCTGCGGGTTGCGGACCGCCTCGGCGCAGTTGTCCGCGGGCACCAGGAAGACCTTCGCGCCGGCCTCCTTGGCGCCGACCAGCTTCTGCGCGATGCCGCCGATCGGGCCGACCCGGCCCTCGTCGTCGATGGTCCCGGTGCCGGCGACGATCTTCCCGCCGGTCAGGTCCGCCGGCTCCAGCTTGTCGATGATGCCGAGGGTGAACATCAGGCCGGCGCTCGGTCCGCCGATGTCCCCGAGGTCGATCTTGAGGGTGAACGGGTGCGGCTGCTGCTGGTCGATCTCCACCCCGATGCGCGGGCGGCCGTCCTGCTCCCGACTGGTCACCGTGACGGTGCCCGGGGTGCCCCCCCGGGTGTAGCCGATCGTCAGCGCGGTGCCGGCCGGCTTCGCCCGGATCAGCTCGGTGAGCTTGGCCGCGCTCGTCACGGGCGTCCCGTCGACCGAGGTGAGCTGGTCGTCGGCCCGCAGCGCGTCGGCCGAGGGCCCGCCCGGCGTGACGGTCTTGACCAGCACCCTGATCGGGTAGCCCAGCTCGTGCAGGGCCGCCGTCTCGGCGCTGGTCTGCGAGTTCTGGAAGTCCTCCGCGTTGCGCTTCTCGACCTCCTCCTGCGACTCCCCCGGCGGGTAGACCAGTTCCCGGGGCACCACCGCCTCGTCGGAGGAGAACCAGCCGGCCAGCGCCGACCGGAGCCGGACCGTGGGCTGCACGCCGACCGTGGTGAGCCGGAGCTGCCCGGCGGAGGTGGACGTCGCGCGGCCGGTGACCTGGATGACCTCCTTGCCGTTCTCGCTGCCGAGCGTGTTGACGGTCGGGCCGGGGCCGAGCACCACGTAGGGCAGGGGCACGCTCAGTACGCCGACGCTGAGCAGGGCGGTGAGCAGGGCACCGAGCAGGACGGTCACGCCGCGACGTCTCATGCGCCAGAGCGTACCGATCCGTGCCCCGCCGTCCGACGCGGTGACGGACGGACTTCGCCCTCAGCGCAACGCCGACGGGCTCGACCAGCGGCGGGCCCCGCGTACCGTAGAGGTCGTGCCTGATATTCCGTTCGGCTTCGCGCTCCCGGGTGGTCAACCACCAGACCCCAACGATCCCGCGCAGATGCAGCAGTTCATGTCGCAGTTGCAGCACCTGCTGTCCGCGCCGGGCAGCGGGCCGGTCAACTGGGACCTCGCCCGGCAGGTGGCCGCGAGCCAGCTCGCCGCCGCCGGCGACCCGGCGGTCTCGCCGTTCGAACGCAACGCGGTCGAGGAGGCGCTCCGCATCGCCGACCTCTGGCTGGAGCCGGCGACCTCGTGGCCCTCCGGCATCCGTTCCTCGGTCGCCTGGAACCGCAACGAGTGGATCTTCAAGACGCTCGACGTGTGGCGCAAGCTCTGCGACCCGGTGGCCAGCCGGATGGTCGGCGCGATGGGCGACCTGGTGCCGCCGGAGGCGCGGGCCCAGCTCGGCCCGATGCAGTCGATGGTCGCCACGCTGGGCGGCGCGCTCTTCGGCGGCCAGCTCGGCCAGGCGCTCGGCTCGCTCGCCGCCGAGGTGCTCTCCGCCGGCGACATCGGCCTGCCGCTGGGGCCCGCCGGCACCGCCGCGCTCATCCCCGCCAACATCAAGGCGTACGGCGAGGGCCTGGAGCTGCCGGAGGACGAGGTGCGCCTCTACGTGGCCCTGCGCGAGGCCGCGCACCAGCGGCTCTTCCAGCACGTGCCGTGGCTGCGCGGGCACGTGCTCACGGCGGTGGAGAACTACGCCGCCGGCATCCGGGTCAACCGGGAGGCGATCGAGGAGGCGATGGGCCGGGTCGACCCGACCGACCCGGAGTCGATGCAGGCGATCGCCCTGGAGGGCATCTTCACCCCCGAGGACACCCCGGCGCAGAAGGCCTCGCTGGCCCGGCTGGAAACCGTCCTCGCCCTGGTCGAGGGCTGGGTGTGCCACGTGGTGGACAGCGCCGCGGGCGACCGCCTGCCCAACGTGGTGAGCCTCGGCGAGGCGTTCCGCCGCCGTCGGGCCGCTGGTGGTCCCGCCGAGCAGACGTTCGCCGCGCTCGTCGGCCTGGAACTGCGGCCGCGCCGGCTGCGCGAGGCGACAGTGCTCTGGGCGGCACTGACCGAGCAGCGCGGCATCGCCGGCCGGGACGCCGTGTGGGGCCACCCCGACCTGCTCCCGTCCGACGACGACTTCGCCGCCCCCGAGGCGTTCGCCGCGACCTCCAGCGACCTGGACGACGAGTTGGCGAACTTCGACTTCTCCGCCCCGGGCGGGCCGGAGGAGCCGACCCCGGGCGAGGAGGACGGCAAGTCCTGACGCGGGACACGCCGGCCGGGGCCCGCACGGTTCTCCGTGCGGGCCCCGCCGCGTTCCGTGCCCCCGGGCGTTCGACCGCGTCCGGCCGCACACCGGGTTCGATGGCCGATGCCCGTGGCCCCGGAGTTCCTGGCCCGGTGGACGCCGCCGCGGGTCACGGTCGACGCGTCGACTCGGTGCGCCGACGACGGCCACGCGGCGCCAGCCCATCGTCGTCTCGGCGACGCGACCGCCCGCGTGCCCGCGCCTCTCGGCAGGCTGCGGCACGACTCCCGCCAGGCGGCCGGGAGGGCAGTCCGCAGCGCCTAGAAACGTGCTGACGTGAACGACTCACCGCCACAGGTTCGCCGCGACCGACGCCGACACGCGGCTCGACGTCGGGCCGACTCGTCCGCGTCATCCGGTTCGTAGGCGCGGACGAGCGACCTTCGCTCCTCACCCGGACACGCCCGCACGACGCGACACGTGGACCGACAGTCAGGCCGCCACGAGCTGACGGACGGACCGCCGGACCGGCGCCGCACACCGACAGAAGCCCAGCCGGCGCGACGCACCGACCCCGGACAGCGGGACGAGGCGGCGCGCGGGCCTCGCCGGTCGGCGGCGACCGGCGGGCCTCGCCGGTCGGGCGGCGGCGGCCGGGTCAGCCGGGGCGGCCGGAGAGCAGCGCCCGGGTGGCGTCCCAGCCCTCGAAGGCCGGGTCGAGGGCGCCGAGGTCGGCCGGGCCGCGCAGGCGGCGCCAGCCGGCGGTGACCGCCACCTCCCCGGGCCGGGGCGCCGCGGCGCGCACCTCGGCGGGCGTGGTCGTGTCGAGATCCACCGCCGGCAGCCACGCCGGCGCGGGCAGCCGCGCGGCCACCCCGAGCAGACCGGGCTCGCCCCCCTCCGCCGGAGCGACCGCCACCGGGCGGCTGGACAGCGGTCGGAGCAGCTTGCCGAGCGTCAGCCCGGGCACGTCCGGGGCGTCGGCGGCGACCACGGCCGCCTGGTCGTAACCGGCGAGCACGGCGAAGACCGCGTTCGGGGTGGGCTCGGGCACCTCGTGGACGGCGGTGCCGGGCCAGACCACCGCGTCGGCCAGCCAGCGGTCGGCGGGCGTGACCGCCACCGCGGTCTCCACCTCGTTCAGCGTGGCCAGCAGGTCCACCAGGTCCTCGGCCAGGGCGGTCCGCCACCGCTCCGACGGGATCCCCGGCGGCGACCAGGTCACCGGGCCGAGCAACGCCACCACCACACGTCGGACCATGAGCCGACCCTAACCTCCGGGACGAGCGGTCAGATGCCGGCGGTGGCGGCCACACCCTCCAGGTAGCCGCGGGCCCGCTCGGCTTTCGGGTAGCGGCCGACGAGCGACCAGAACGTGGCGTTGTGACTGGGAACGATCAGGTGCGCCAGCTCGTGGAGGAGAACGTAGTCGATCACCCAGTCGGGCATGTCCTGGATCCGGTGGGAGATCCGGATGGTGCGGTCGGCCGGGGTGCAGGAACCCCAACGGCCGTTCTGGTTGGTCACCCAGCGCACACTCGCCGGCTCGGCGGCGGAGCCGTGGTCCGACAGGTAGAGCCCGATCAGGCGGCAGGCGCGGGCGAGCAGCTCGGCGTCGGAGCGGGCGAAGCGGCCCTCCCGGGCGGCCAGCCGGGCCAGCATCCGGTCGACCCACTCGCTTTCCTCGGCGCGGGAGAACTGGTCCGGGATGAGCACGACCACACGCTCACCGTCCCGGTACGCGGACACCGTGCGTCGCCGACGCTGACTGCGCCGCACCTCGACGACGGGCTTCCGCGCCACGGCCATTACCGCGCCGCGCAGCCTCGGTTGACTGTCACGAGGGAAAAGGTAATGCGTACTGACCAGGAGTCCGCAAGAGTCAACACGACGACACGCGCCCGGAAAGTTACGGTTGGTGGTCAAGAGTCCTGAAAAATTTCTTTGCGACGGTAGTTGACCATCACCTCTCGGCCACCCGCCACGTTAAATGATCTACGGCGGGGTCGTCGTCGCGGGCCCGGTGAAGGGGATCTGAGCGTATTTACCCGGCGTGTCCCCGCGAAACTGACTTATCCGACGTTACTCGGCATGCACACTCTCGTCGTCGACTTGCTCACAGAGTCGGCGTGCAGCTGACATGGAACCGCCCAGACCTGGGTAGGGTCCGCCAACCAGCGGTCAGGAGACTGATCGCGGACGACCCCCGGCGCCGGCGCCACGCGTGGCCCGCCGCAGGGAGACCCGCCGGGCACCTCCGGCGGACGAGACGAGGAGGCTACCGTGGCCGACCAGGCCCAGACCTACAACGGTTACTGCGTCAAGTGCAAGGAGAAGCGGGACTTCGAGGGGCACGTGGAGGTCTCGAAGACCGGCATGAACATGGCCAAGGGCAAGTGCCCGGTGTGCGGCACAACAGTGAACCGCATCCTGGGCAAGGCCAAGGTCTGACCCGTCCGGGTTCGTTCGGGGGAGGGGTGGCCGGCGGCCACCCCTCCCCCGTCGGCGATCCGACACGGTTACTCGCCGGTTGTGGAAAACCGGCGATGTCCTGTGGACAAGGCTGGCCATGGCGCGCCGCGCCTGTGGACAACGAACGACGGAGTGCGCGGACACGGTCACCATTCGTGGTGTGACCCAACCGATGCCACTCATCCGCCCCACCCTGCTCCCCGGGCTGACCCGCCTCTGGCGGGACCGGCGCACCCTCCAACTCGGCGTGGAGCCCGGCCCGGCGGTGCTGGTCGACATCTCCACCCCGGGCGTCACCCACCTGCTCGATTTGCTCGACGGCACCCGCAGCGAGCGGGCCGTGCTGACCGCCGCCAGCGCCGCCCGGGTCCCGGCGCACGAGGCGCGCGCCCTGCTCGAAGCGCTCCGGGCCGCCGGTCTGGTCGTACCGGCGCAGACGCTGCTCCCCCGCGACCTCGCCGGTCCGCCGCGGGCCCGGCTGGTCGCGGAGGCCGACGCCCTGGCCCTGGCCGCGCCCCACCTGCCCGGCACGCCGGCGCGCCTGCTACGCCGTCGGCGGAGCGCCCGGGTGCTGGTCACCGGTTCGGGTCGGCTCGGCGCGGCGGTCGCCGTCGCGCTGGCCCAGGCCGGGGTCGGGCACGTGGTGCCCGACCTGTCCGGCCCGGTCCGCGCCGGCGACCTGGTCGGCACCGGCCTGCCCGGCACCGAGTTGGGCCGGCCGCTGGCCCCGGCGGTGTGCGAGGCGCTCGCCCGGTGCGCGCCGGGCACGGTCACCGGTCCGCTGCGGACCGCCCGGCCGGACCTGGTGGTGCAGCTCGGCGTCGGTCGCCCGGCCGAACTGCTCGCCGCCCGCCACGCCCGCCGCCGGCAGCCCCATCTCCTGCTCGACCTGCGCGGCGGGGTGCCGGTGGTCGGGCCGCTGGTGCGGCCGCCCGCCGGCCCCTGCCTGCGCTGCCTCGACCTGCACCGTCGCGACCGGGACCCGGCCTGGCCGGCGCTCGCCGCCCAGCTCGCGGCCGACGGCGGCGAGTCGCCGTGCACGGCCACCACCCGGCTCGCCGCGACGGCCTTCGCGACCGCCGAGGCGCTGGCCCAGCTCGACGGCGGCACCCCGGAGACGCTCGGCGCGGCGGTGGAGGTCCGGGCAGCCGGTCGCCTCCGGCGCCGCCGGTGGTCCCCGCACCCGTCGTGCGGCTGCGGCGCGCGTCGCCCGATCCGGTCGGCCCGGCCCGCTCCCGGCCGCACGGCAGCAGCGAGCCCCTCGCGTCGGTAACAATGGTCGGGTGACCGACATCCCGCGGCGGGCCGTGTCCCGCACCGCCAAACTCGCCGCCCTGCCGCTCGGATTCGCCGGTCGAACCGTCCTCGGCATGGGCAAGCGGGTCACCGGGCTCGCGTCCGACGTCATCTCCGCCGAGATCCAGCAGCGCACCGCCGAACAGCTTTTCAGCGTCCTCGGGCAGCTCAAGGGCGGGGCGATGAAGTTCGGCCAGGCGCTGTCGGTCTTCGAGGCGGCGCTGCCCGAGGAGGTCGCCGCGCCCTACCGGCAGGCGCTCACCAAGCTCCAGGAGGCCGCCCCGCCGCTGCCGGTGGCGACCGTGCACAAGGTGCTCGCCGAACAGCTCGGGGCAGACTGGCGGGACCGGTTCGTCTCCTTCGACGACGTCCCGGCCGCCGCGGCGAGCATCGGCCAGGTGCACCGAGCGGTGTGGCGCGACCCGGGATACGGGCCGAACGGCGGCCCCCGGCACCGGGACGTGGCCGTCAAGATCCAGTATCCGGGGGCCGGTGACGCCCTGCTCGCCGACCTGAAGCAGCTCTCCCGCCTGGGCGGCATGTTCCGGGCGATCCAACCGGGGCTGGACGTCAAACCGCTGCTGGCCGAGCTGCGCGAGCGGATCACCGAGGAGCTGGACTACGAGCTGGAGGCCGAGTCGCAGCGGGCGTTCCACGCCGCGTACGCCGACGACCCGGACATCTACATCCCGGAGGTCCTCGACGCCGCTCCCCGCGTGCTGATCACCGAATGGGTCGAGGGCATCCCGCTGTCCGAGATCATCCGGGAGGGCACCGACGAACAGCGCGACGAGGCCGGGCGGCTGATGGCCGAGCTGCACCTCTCCGCGCCGGAACGGGCCGGGCTGCTGCACGCCGACCCGCACCCGGGAAACTTCCGGCTGCTGCCCGACGGCCGGCTCGGTGTGATCGACTTCGGCGCGGTGGCCCGGATGCCGGAGGGCACGCCGGAGCCGATCGGCCGGATCGCCGCGCTCGCGCTGCGCGGGGACGCCGACGGCGTGGTTGCCGGGCTACGCGACGAGGGCTTCGTCGGTCACAACGAGCCGATCGACGCCCCGGCGGTGCTCGACTTCCTCCGGCCGATGCTGGAGCCGATCGCGGCCGACGAGTTCCGGTTCACCCGGGCCTGGCTCCGCGCCGAGGCGGCCCGGCTGGCCAGCCCTCGCTCGGCGGCCTACCAGCTCAGCCGGCAGCTCAACCTGCCACCGTCCTACCTGATGATCCACCGGGTGACGTTGGGTTCGATCGGGGTGCTCTGCCAGTTGGAGGCGAAGGCGTCCTACCGGGCGATCCTGGAACGCTGGCTGCCCGGCTTCGCCCCGGTGGCCTGAGTCCCGAACGCGCCGAAGGGGCGGTGACCATCTGGTCACCGCCCCTTCCTCAGGTGGTCGATCTACAGAACGCCCAGGTCGCGGGCCGACTGGCCGCGGCCCCGCATGGCGACGGTACGGGCGGAACGGGTTGCCTCAGTGCTCGTGGTGGTGCGACCGGCCTGAGGCCGGGGCATTCGAGCCCTCGACAACGCTTCGTGGAGTAGTTGCATCTCGGTTCCATTCGGCAGGTGCAGCATGGTTTTCTCTCTCAGGTCGGCCGGTGGAGGGACACCGGCGTCGGTCGGTCGGTCGTGGAACGCAGGTTTGTCAGGCTGCCAGCCGGACGGCGCTACGCGACTCGGACAGCCCACTGGCCGCCAGTCGCGCCTCCGCCTCGTCCCGGAGCTGCGCGTCCCGGGCGAGGTCCTCCTTGCGCGGACGGCCACGGGGCCGCTTACGCGGGACGACCGCGCCACGCTCGAAGATCTCGCCGCCCCAGACGCCCCAGGGCTCGGCTCGCTCCACCGCCCCGGCCAGGCACTCGACGCGCAGCGGGCAGTCCCCGCAGAGCGACTTGGCCAGCTCGAGCTCGGCGGGCGAGTCGGAGAACCACAGGTCGGGGTCGAACTTCCGGCAGGGCAGGTTCGCCTCCACCTCGACGCTCACGTCGAGTGGGGCCAACGCCAGACTCATCCTCCGGTCACCTCTCTCTCACTTCGATCTCGTGGATCGCATTTCCGACGTACGGCGGCGGTACAAAAACTGAGGCCGCGGATCCCGGTGTGCGGGTTCCGCGGCCTCGAGGTGAGCCGGTGGTCTGTGGATCAGACCGGTCTACCTCGAGGTGGAACGCCGCGGACATCAGTGCGCTTCTTGGCGCCGCCGATGCCCATGCCCGTGAAGCCACTGGTCCCCTCGACTCCGGTGACCGGCGCGACGGTCAGGTTCAGCTCGGCCTGAACCTGGGCCTGGTGCACCTGCGGAGCCGACGGTCGAGCGGCAAGGGCCACCCAGACGGACGACAGGGGAACGCCGGCAGCTGGCATAGCCGCCGGACGCTCGTAGATGTAGATCTCCATTGGTGCCACCTCCCTGACCTTCCTCGTGCCGACCGTGGACTCATCCCCCGTGAGCAGCCAGAACAGCGCCGCTTCGAGGTGTGCCCTGAGGCTATTCCTCGCCCGCGGCGGAGGGCAAACGATTTACGGCCAGTTTTAGAAACTTTTCTGCGGGCAGAACTCGTCCGCCGTCGCGCCGGCCACCAGAGCCAACACCGTGTCGCCGTACAGCCCCACCTTCCGGGGCCCGATCCCGGCGATCGCCACCAGCTCCTCGACGCGCGCCGGCTTCCGCTCCGCCAGCGCGGTGAGCGTGGCGTCGGTGAAGACCACGTACGCCGGCACCTTCTGCGCGCCGGCCACCCGCTGCCGCCAGTCGCGCAGTCGCTCGTACAGCTCCTCGTCGAGGTCGGACGGGCAGGTCGGGCAGCGGCCGAGCTTGCGGTCCGCGCCGGCGAGCAGCGTGGCGCCGCAGATCCGGCAGGAGACCACCTGCGGTCGCCGCCGCTCCGCGCGCCGGGCCGGGCCCGTGCCGCCGGCCCGCTCGCCGCCGCCGGAGCGGTCCAGCTGGGGCAGGAAACGGGACGGGCGGCGGGCCCGCCCGCCCGGCGAGCGCGCCGTGGCGTACGACAGCCAGAGCCACTCCCGGGCCCGGGTGATCCCGACGTAGAGCAGCCGCCGCTCCTCCTCCACCTGCTTCGGCGTCTTCGCGTACGAGGTGGGCAGCGTGCCCTCGGCCAACCCGACCAGGAACACCGCGTCCCACTCCAGGCCCTTCGCCGCGTGCAGCGAGGCCAGCGTCACCCCCTCGACGGTGGGCACGTGCTGCTGGGCGGCACGTCGGGCCAGCTCCTCCGTGAAACCGGCGAGCGTCACCGGCCGCTCCACGGCGGCGGCCTCCCCGATCGGCACCACCTCGGGCGTCGCGGCGTACTCCTCGGCGAGCTGGACCAGCGCGGCGAGCGCCTCCCAGCGTTCCCGGGCGGCGCCGCCGGCCGGGGGCGCGTCCGGCGCCCAGCCGACCGCGGTGAGCCCCTCCACCACGGCCGCCCTCAGCGGGGTCTCGCCGGGGACCGAGCGGGTGGCGGCGCGCAGCGCGATCATCGCCTGACGCACCTCGGGTCGCTCGAAGAACCGTTCCGCCCCCTGGAGCACGTAGGGCACCTCCGCCTCGGAGAGCGCCTTCTCGTACGCCTCGGACTGCGCGTTGGTGCGGAACAGCACCGCGATCTCCCGCGCCGGCGTGCCACCGGCCACCAACGCGCGGCAGCGGGTGGCGACGGCGTGGGCCTCGGCCGGCTCGTCGGTGAAGATCCGCAACTCCGGTTCGGGGCCGGGCCGACGCTGGCCGTGCAGCTCCAGCCGCAGTCGCGCCTCGGCGCCCCGGGCCGCCGAGATCACCGCGTTGGCCAGCCCGACCACCTGCGGGGTGGAACGGTAGTCGCGGACCAGCCGGACCACCGTCGCACCACGGTGGTGGCGCGGGAAGTCGACCAGGTAGGACGAGGTCGCGCCGGTGAACGAGTAGATCGTCTGGCTGGCGTCGCCGACCACGGTGAGGTCGTCGCGCCCGCCGAGCCAGACGTCCAGCAGACGCTGCTGGAGCGGGTTGACGTCCTGGTACTCGTCGACGACGAAGTGTCGGTACTGGTTGCGCACCTGTTCGGCCACGTCGGGGTGCTCCTCGATCCCCCACACCGCGGCGCGCAGCATGTCCTCGAAGTCGATCACCCCGTTGCCGCGCTTGAGCCGCTCGTACGCGGCGAACACCTCGGCCACCCGGGCCGGCTGGTAGGGCGTCTCGCGCAACGCCTCGGCCGCGGCCACCGGGTATTCGTCCGGCTCGACCAGGGAGGACTTGGCCCACTCGATCTCGGCGGCGAGGTCGCGGGCGGCGGCCCGGTCGGTGCGCAGGCCCACCTTCGCGGCGGCCAGCGTGACCACCCGCACCTTGCTGTCCAGCAACTCCGGCATGGCCCGCCCGGCCAGCAGCCGGGGGGCGAAGTAGCGGACCTGGCGCAACGCCGCGGCGTGGAAGGTGCGCGCCTGCACACCCGACACCCCGAGCGCGGTGAGCCGGCTCCGCATCTCGGCCGCGGCGCGGGCGGTGAAGGTGACCGCCAACACGTGCCGGGCGGCGATGTCGCCGGTCAGCGCCCGGTAGGCGATCCGCGAGGTCACCGCCCGGGTCTTGCCGGTCCCGGCGCCGGCCAGGACGCAGAGCGGACCGGCCGGGGCGGTGACCGCGGAGCGCTGCTCCGGATCCAGCCCGGTCAGCACCCGTTCCGCCGCTGAGTGAACCCCCACGACAGGGAATCATCCCAGCCCGGTCCGACGTTGCAGCGGTTAGCCTGGCCTGATCGGACCGGGCGCGAGCCACCCTTGGAGGACCAGACCATGCTGACGATGTATTCCACCCCGTGGTGCGGCTACTGCCACCGGCTGAAGTCGCAGCTCGACCGGGAGGGCATCGCGTACGAGGTGGTCGACATCGAGCAGGACACCGCGGCCGCGGAGTTCGTGATGGGGGTCAACGGCGGCAACCAGACGGTGCCGACGCTGCGTTTCGCCGACGGCAGCGCGCTGACCAACCCGTCGATCAACCAGGTGAAGCAGCACCTCGCCGCGCTCCCCGGCTGACCTGACCGCACCTGCCGATCGGCCGTACCCCGTCCGGGGTGCGGCCGATCGGCGTCTCAACGGGTGCGGGGCGGGTGACCGGTGGCGAGCATCTCGTCGTCGAGTGGCCGGCGGGGGCCCGGGACGCGGGCCGGGCCGGCGCCGGGCGCGGTGAGCCCACGGCCCCGCCAGAGATAGAGGCCGGCGGCCGTGGTGATCGCGCCGACCAGCACGAACAGCAGCCGGTAGTCGAACACGCCGACGAGCAACGCGCCGGTGCCGATGGAGACCGCCTGCGGCCCGCTGATCAGCGCCTTCGACGCGGCGGTGACCCGACCCAGCAGCCCGGGCGGCGTCCATCGCTGGACCAGTGTGTGCAACCCCACCATGGTCAGCGGCAGCGAGACGCCGGCCAGCAGCAGCGCCACCACCCCGAGCCAGAGCCGGGGGTACGCCAGCGCCAGCGCGGCCGGGCCGAAGAACGTCACTCCGGCGGCGAGCGCGCCCAGCTCACCGAGGCGGCGGACCACCGCGGCGGAGAGCAGGCCGCCGAGTAGGCCACCGATGCCCTGCACCATGACCAGCACGCCGACGAACGCGGCGTCGCGGCGCAGGCCCAGATCGACGTACGCGAAGATCAGCGACTCGGTGAAACCCATCACCAGCGAGCCGAGCCCGTAGCCGACGAGCGCCCGGCGCAGCGCCGGCTGCCGGGCCAGGTGGCGCAGTCCGTCGCCCACCCCCGACGGCCAGCGGCGCCCGGGGGGTGGCGGTGGCCCGCTCTCGTCCGCCCGGAGCAGGCCGACCACCGCGGCGGCGGCGACGAACCCGCCCATGGCCAGGGTCACCAGCAGCCAGCCGCCGACGGCGGCGTAGATCCCGGCGCCGGCGAGCGGCCCGACCAGCCGCAGCCCCTGGCGGACGGTCTGCAGCGCCCCGTTCGCGTCGGCCAGCAGGTCGGCCGGCACCAGATTGCGGATCAGTCCGTTGAGCACGGCGGTCACCGTGATCGAGGAGAGGCCGTAGAGCGCGGCCACCAGGTAGATGACCCACACGTCGGACCGGTCCCGCACGGTGAGCAGCGGGCCGAGCAGCACGGCGGCGACCAGGTTGGCGGAGATGAAGAAGGGCCGGCGACGGTAGCGGTCGACCGCCCAGCCCACCAGCGGGGCGAACGCCATCGGCGCGATGACGGCGAAGACGGTCGCCCCGGCCATGCTGTCCGAGCCGGTCAGGTCCTTGACCCAGACGGCCAGGGCGAGCAGCAGGATCGACTCCGCCGCCATGCTCGCCACCATCGCGGCGAAGAGCAGGCGGAAGTCGGGGCGGCGCAGGACGGTGCGCATCGGTTCCCTCCGGCAGGGTGCGCCCGCGGGCGCGTCGGGGGCGGGCGCCGGATGAAGGCGCTCTCCACAGTCCTCTTTTTGTCTCGTGACACGCCCTCGCCGGACCCGCCGACACCGGTCGCGCCGTCCATACTGGCCGTGGGGGGCGAATTCCATACAGTTACCGTCGCGTCTTGCGACGGTCGACGGGAAAGAGGACGCCGTGCCTCCTGCCGCACCAGGCCCGTTTCTGCGTCGTCGTCGCCTCGGCACCGAGCTGCGTCGGCTCCGCGAACAGGCCGGTCTGACCGGTGACCAGGTCATCGAGCGGATCGGTTGGGCCTCCGCATCCAAGCTGTCCCGGTTGGAGAACGGGCGCAGTCGCCCCGACCCGGACGACGTGGACGTGCTGCTGACGCTCTACGGGGCCGACGAGGAGCAGCGCGCGGAGCTGACCGGGATCACCCACGAGGCCGGCGACATGCGGGGCTGGCTGCGCAACTTCCCGGTGATGACCCAGCAGCAGCGCGCCTTCGCCGAGCTGGAGGCGGGCTGCGCGGAGATCTCCGAATACAACCCGGTGCTGGTGCCGGGGTTGTTGCAGACGTCCGGGTATGCCCGGCACCGGATCCTGTCCGCGGCCCGGGTGGCCGACGAGGCGGGCGACCCGGACCCGGAGGACCCGGAGACGGAGGTGGCCGCCCGGCAGGCGCGCCAGTCGCTGTTGAGCCACGTGCCCTGCTACACGGCGGTGTTGGAGGAGGCCGCCCTGGGGCGCCGGGCCGGCCCACCGAACGTGCTGCACGAGCAGCTCGTCCACCTGTGCGAACTGGCCCTGCTGCCGAACGTGGAACTGCGGCTGCTGTTGCGGGACACCCGGGTGGGTGACTGGTACCTTCCGCCCACCGCGTTCTCGCTCTATCGGTTCGCCGATCCACTCGATCCGGAGACGTTGGCGATCGAAAGTGGGTTCACCGACGTCATGTCGACCGAGGTAAACACCCTAAATCGCTATAAAGTGGTGTACGAGTGGCTATGCTCGTCGGCACTCTCCGCATCGGACACCCTCTCCTGGTTGATCGAAGCGACGGGACGGCTGACCGGCACGGCAGTCGAGTCCACCGTGGCACAGGGGCCGGCAACGGCGCCGACCCAGCGCCGCCGCGACTCGGGGCGCCTCACGACGGAACGGTGATCCCGGCGGACACCGTCCCGCGTCGGTGCCGCTCGTTCCCATCGGAGCACCTCATCAGGAGCAGGACACCATGAACGAGATCCGTCACAGCACGACCGCCCGATCGGGCCTCCTCGCCGGCGCCGCCTGGCGCAAGAGCACCCGCAGCCAGACCTCGAACTGCGTCGAGGTCGCGCCGCTCGGCACCGGGCCGGCGACCCTGGCACTGCGCGACAGCAAGGACCCGAGCGGGCCGGTGCTGCTGTTCAACCGGGCCGGCTGGCTCGGCTTCATCGCCGGAGCGAAGAACGGCCAGTTCGACCTGAACTGATCCGGCGAGTGCCCGGGGGCCGTCGGCGGCATGCCGGCGGCCCTCTCGCGTGTCCACCCTCGACAAGCGTGCTGACCTGGGGTCCCCCGAACGGTCGAGCCGGCCGGTTTCACTTGCTGGGACGACGGGCGGGCGTACGATGACGCGTGGAGTGACGTGGAAGTTCCACCGCGCATCCGTCCGTCTCCCGGGGGACACCATGCGGTTCCTGATCGTCCGCACCGAGATCCGTAGCGCCGCCGACGCCGACATCGCCGCCGTCTGGGCCCACGGCGGCCACCTGCGGGACGAGACCCGCGCGCCGGAGCCCCGCCGCCAGGTCGTCCACGCCGAGGACCGGGACGCCGCCCTCCTGCTCGCCCGCGCGCTGTCCGCCGTCGGCGCCGTACGCGCCGGCCGCCACCGGGTCAAGGTGCTGCCCATCGAGGAACCCGCACCCGGTCGCCCGTACCGCTGGGACGGCTGATGGCCCTCCGCTGACGTCCGTCGTGGCCGGACCGGCTCCCCCGCCGCGCTCCACGCCTCACCCGGCCACGACGGCCCGTGTTCCCGGCCCGCGACCGCCGCGGCAACGACGGTCCGGGCCGGGACCGCGTTCCCGCACGGTCAGCAGTGGCCGTCGAGCCAGCGGTGCACCAGGAAGAGCGCGATCGACGACGGCGGCGGCAGGAGCAGGCGGTCCCCGCCGTCCACCGGCACCGGCTCGCCGGCCAGC
Source organism: Micromonospora sp. WMMD980 (assembly GCF_029626035.1). Classification (NCBI taxonomy): domain Bacteria; kingdom Bacillati; phylum Actinomycetota; class Actinomycetes; order Micromonosporales; family Micromonosporaceae; genus Micromonospora; species Micromonospora sp. WMMD980. The sequence continues at coordinate 6,467,974 of NZ_JARUBE010000003.1, read as the reverse complement.
GCGGCGCCGATCTCCCGCCGGCTGAACCAGCGCGCGTGCGCGATCTCGGTCGGGTCGACCCGGATCTCCTCGTCCGCGTCGGCCCGGGCCAGGAAGCCGAGCATCAACGAGCCCGGGAACGGCCAGGCCTGGCTCGACACGTACCCGATCTCCTCGACCGCGACGCCCACCTCCTCGCGGACCTCGCGCAGCACGGCCGCCTCGGCCGACTCGCCGGGCTCGACGTAACCGGCCAGGCAGGAGTAGCGGCGCACCCCCGGGCTGTTCGGCCAGGCGGCGTTGTTGCCCAGCAGGCAACGGCCCGCCGGCCCGTCCACCCCGTCGTGCACCAGCACGATCATCGCCGGGTCGGTGCGCGGCCAGGTCCGGTGACCGGCCGGGTCGATCCGGGACCAGCCGGCCTCGTCCACCCGGGTCGCGTGCCCGGTGGCCGCCGAGAAGCCGTGCCGCAGATGCCAGTTGAGCAGCGCCAACGCGGTGGTGAACAGGCCCGCGTCCCGGTCGGTCATCAGGTGGCCGACCTCGCGCAGGTGGGCCCGGCGGGCGCCCGGCACCGCCGGCAGCGGTCCGTCCACCGCGAAGACCGGAACGCCGTCCGGCTCCAGGCCGAGGAACATCGGCACCGAGCGCGGCACCTCGGGCAGCTCACCGGAGCCGACAAGCACCAGCTCCGGGGGCGCGCCCTCGCCGCGAACCAGCGTCCGGCCCTCGTCGGTCGAGTCCAGCACCAGCACCCGGGCCTGCTCCCACGCCTCGGCGAGCCACGCCGGGTCGGTACGCCGGTGCGCGGCCCGGTCCAGCGTGGACCGGGCCAGCGGTGGCGCCGCCTCACCCGTCACCGGCCCGCTGCCGTTCGCACCGGTGTGAGCGCGGCGAGCGAGTCGGCGACCCGGGCCGCGTCACCGAGCACCACGGTGACCGCCTGCGCCGGGGCCAGGTAGCGGGCGGCCACCTCGGCGACATCGTCAACGGTCGTGGCCGCCAGCCGGGCGGCGTGCTCGGTGAGGAAGTCCAGGCGCAGCCCGTTGCCGGCGTACGCGCTGGTCAGAGACGCGAGACCGGCCTGGGTGGACATGCCGAGCTGGAGCGTGCCGAGCGCGTACCGGCGGGCCTGCTCCAACTCCTCCGGCTTCGGCGGCACGGTCGCCAGCCGACCCAGCTCGTAGTGGGTCTCCAGCAGCGCCGCCGCGGTCACCTCGGTCGCCACCTCGGCCCCGGCGACCAGCACCGAGCCGGCCACCGAGTGCTCGACGAGCGAGTGCGGCCCGTAGGTGTAGCCCTTGTCCTCGCGGATGTTCTCCACCCAGCGGGAGGAGAAGTAGCCGCCGAAGATCAGGTTCGCCAGTTGCAGCGCCGCGTGGTCGGGGTGGGTGCGGGGCACGGCGGGCAGTGCCAGCCGCAGCGAGGACTGCACCGAACCGGGCCGGTCGATCAGCAGCAGCGGCCCCGGCTCCAGTGGCGGCGCGGGCGGCAGCTCGGCGACGTGACCGTCCCCCCGCCAGCCGGCGAGCGCCGCCTCGGCCGCGTCCAGCGCCTGCTCCGGCCGCACGTCGCCGACGAGCACCAGCACCGCGCCGGCCGGATGCACCCGCTCGGCGTGCAGCCGGCGCAGCGCCGCCGGCCGGACCGCCCGCACCTGGTCGGGCTCGGGCGTCTGCACCGCGTACGGGTGCCGGCCGTAGACCCGCTTGAGCAGCGCGGTGCGGGCCAGGTGGGACGGCTGGCTCTGGGCGACCTGGATCCGGTCGACCAGCCGGTCCCGCTCGGTCGCCACCCAGTCGCCCGGGTAGGTCGCGCCGGTGAGCACCTCGGCGAGCAGCTCCAGCATCCGGTCCAGCCCGGTGATCAGGCCCGCGCCGGAGAGCATCAGCCGGTCCGGGTCGAGGCCGGCGGCGAGCCCGCCGCCGACCCGCTGCAGCTCGGCGGCGATCTCGGTGGCGCTGTGCGCCACGGTGCCGGCCAGCATGGTCTGCGCCAGCATCGCGCCGCGGGCCAGGTGGGTCCGCCCGAACGGCATCCAGAGCCGCAGCTCGAACAGGGGCACGGCGGGACGGCGAACCGCGATCACGGTGAGGCCGTTGCCGAGCGTGCGCTCGGCCTGCTTCGGCACGGTGAGCCGCCGGTTGGGCCCGAGGGCCGGCAACGGCCGGACGGTGGTGGTGGCAGCGGCAGTCATCGGGCACCTCCGGCGACGACCTCGACGGACGCGCGGCGCTCGGGGCGCAGCGCGGCGGCGGCGGCGCGGACCTGGTCCGCGGTGACCGCGCCGACCAGCCGGGGCAGTTCGTTGAGCAGTCCCGGCTCGCCGCGCTGCTGTTCCAGCACCGCCATCCGCAGCGCCCGGCCGAGCACCGCGTCGGTGTCCCGCAGCAGGTGGGTGACCATCCGGGCCTGGGTACGCCCCAGCTCGCCGTCGACCAGCCCGTCGGTGGCCAGCCGGTCCAGCTCCTCGTCGACGGTGCGCAGCACCTTGTCCACGTCGCCACCGGGCGGCAGGTGCGTCTGGAGCAGCAGCGCGGTGGGGTCGCGCACGTCGAACGGGTCACCCATGAAGCCGAGGTAGCCGCCGACGCTGGTGACCGTGCGGTCCCGCTGCACCAGCCGCTCGACCAGCCGGGACGCGTCGCCGTCGGTGAGCACCTCGGCCAGCACCACGTAGGGCAGGTAGCCGGCGAAGTCGGTGATCGGGTCGGGCACCCGCCAGGCGGCCGCCACGGCCGGCAGCGGGGCCAGCGCGTCGGTGTAGGTGCTGCGCCGCTCGGCGGTCAGGTCGGGCTCGGTGAAGTCGGGTCGTTCCGGGGCGGGACGCGCCGGCACGTCGCCGAAGTGCCGTTCGATCAGCGCGGTCGCCTCGGCCACGTCGACGTCGCCGCTGACCGCGAGCACCGCGTTGCCGCTGGCGTAGTAGCGGCGGAAGAAGTCGGCGGCGTCGGCCACGGTCGCCGACTCCAGGTCGTCGAAGGAGCCGTACCCGTCGTGCGCGTTGGGGAAGGTGTCGAACATCACCGGGGGCAGCGTGAGCCAGGGGAACCCGCCGTACGGCCGGTTGAGCACGTTGACCCGGATCTCCTCCTTGACCACGTCGACCTGGTTGCGCAGATTCTCCTCGGTCAGCCGAGGACCGCGCATCCGGTCGGCCTCCAGGAAGAGCGCCCGTTCCAGGGCGTTGCTCGGCAGCGTCTCGAAGTAGTCGGTGTAGTCCAGGTGGGTGGACCCGTTGAAGGTGCCGCCGGCGCCCTGCACGTGCCGGAAGTGGGCCAGCTTCTCCAGGTTCTCCGAGCCCTGGAACATCAGGTGCTCGAAGAGGTGGGCGAAGCCGGTGCGGCCCTCCGGCTCGGAGCGGATGCCGACGTCGTAGACCACCGCCACCCCGATCACCGGGGCGCTGCGGTCGGGCGTGAGCACCACGCGCAGGCCGTTGTCGAGGGCGAACCGCTCGACCGGATATTTCGTGGCGGGAATCCTGGCTCTCCGGGTCGGCACGCGATCGACACTAGCGCTTCCGTACCGCCCGCACCGGCGGTGTGCCGTGGCCGAACGGTGGACAGATTCGGGACGGCTCTTGACGCCAACCGCGGCTTGCCCCAGTCTTCCTACCAACTAAATAGGAATACTGCGGATTGGACTTCCGATGAGACGGCTCCCCCTGCGCCGCCTGGTCACGCTGGCCACCCTGGCCGCGGTCGGCGCGGCCACGCTCGGCACCACCGCCGCCTGCGGCGACGACGCCGACGCCTCCGGTCCGGTGACGCTGCGCCTCGGCTACTTCCCCAACATCACCCACGCGCCGGCCGTGGTCGGCGTGGAGAAGGGGATCTTCAAGGAGAAGCTGGGCAGCGACGTCACGCTGGAGACGAAGACCTTCAACGCCGGCCCGGCGGCCGTCGAGGCGGTCTTCTCCGGTGCGCTGGACGCCACGTACATCGGTCCGAACCCGACCGTGAACGCCTTCTCGAAGTCCAAGGGCGAGGCGGTCCGGGTGATCTCCGGCGCCGCGTCCGGCGGCGTCGCACTGGTGGTCAAGCCCGGCATCACCTCGGCGGAGCAGCTGCGCGGCAAGAAGATCGCCACCCCGCAGCTCGGCAACACCCAGGACGTGGCGCTGCGCTACTGGCTCAAGGAGAAGGGCCTGGAGACCACCAAGGAGGGCGGCGGCGACGTCAAGGTCGTCCCGCAGGAGAACGCGCAGACCGTCGAGACCTTCGGCAGCGGCGCCATCGACGGCGCCTGGGTGCCGGAGCCGTTCGTCTCCCGGCTGGTCAACGCCGGTGGCACGGTGCTGGTCGACGAGCGCGACCTCTGGCCGGACAGGAAGTTCGTCATCACCAACCTGGTGGTCAGCACCAAGTTCCTCAAGGCGCACCCGGACGTGGTCAGGAAGCTGGTCGAGGGTCAGGTGGCGGCGAACGAGTTCGTCAACACCAAGCCGGACGACGCCCAGCGGGCCGTCTCCGAGCACATCGGCAAGATCACCGGTAAGCCGCTGGACGTCAAGCTCATCAAGCAGGCCTGGCCGACGTTGGAGTTCACCAACGACCCGATCGCGTCCTCGCTGAAGACCGGTCTGGACCACGCCGTGGCGGTCGGCCTGACCCAGCCGGTCGACCTGAACGGCCTCTACGACCTGACGTTCCTCAACGCGGCGCTGAAGGCGCAGGGCAAGCCCGAGGTCACCCAGCCGTGATGTCGACCACGACGACCCCGCGCAGCGCGACCGGCTCGGTCGCGCTGCGCGGCGTGACCAAGGTGTACGGCCAGGGCGAGCAGGCGGTCCTGGCGCTGGACGGGCTGTCGCTGGACGTCGCGCCGGGTGAGTTCGTCTGCCTGGTCGGCGCGTCCGGCTGCGGCAAGAGCACGCTGCTCAACCTGGTCGCCGGCCTGGACCGGCTCAGCGGCGGCGCGATCGAGCTGGGCGAGGGCGTCAACCCGGGCCTGATGTTCCAGGAGCCGGCGCTGTTCCCGTGGTCCACCGTCGAGGGCAACGTCGAGGTGCCGCTCAAGCTGCGCGGCCTCCCCCGCGACCAGCGCAGGGCGCGGGTGGCCGAACTGCTGCGCACGGTCCACCTGTCCGACTTCGGCCGCAGGCGCCCGCACCAGCTCTCCGGCGGCATGCGACAGCGGGTCGCGCTGGCCCGCACGCTCGCGCTGGACACCCCGGTGCTGCTGATGGACGAGCCGTTCGGCGCGCTCGACGCGATGACCCGGGACATCCTGCACGACGAGCTGGAGCGGATCTGGACCGAGCGCAAGCTCACCGTCCTGTTCGTCACGCACAACGTGCGCGAGGCGGCGCGCCTGGCCGACCGGATCGTGCTGCTCTCCAGCCGGCCCGGCCGGATCATCTACTCCACCCGGGTCGACGTGCCACGACCCCGGCGGATCGACTCGCCGGAGGTCTCGGCCATCGCCGCCGAGGTGACCGACCGGCTGCGCAAGGAGGTGGGCCGGCATGGCCAGTGACACCCTCGCCGGTACGACGCGGAGCGACGCCGAGATCACCGGCCTCGACGCGCTGGAGATCGCCGGCCGGGAGAAGGGTCCGTCCCGGCTGCGGGGGCTCTGGTCGGCCACCTGGCCCAAGTTCGCCGCGCTGGCGCTGGCGGTCGCCATCTGGCAGGCCGTCGTCTGGAGCGGCTGGAAGGAGCCCTGGGCGCTGCCCGGCCCCGCGGTGGTCTTCGCCGACCTCGGGCACTACCTGGCCAGCTCCGCGCTCTGGGAAGGGCTGGCCACCACCGCCCGCCGGGCGGCCGTCGGGTTCTCCGCCGCCGTCGCGGTCGGCCTGCTGCTCGGTCTCGGGGTGGCCCGGGTCAAGGTGCTCCGCGCCGCGCTCGGCTCGATGATCACCGCGTTGCAGACCATGCCGTCGATCGCCTGGTTCCCGCTGGCCATCCTGCTGTTCCAGCTCAGCGAGCAGGCGATCTTCTTCGTGGTGGTGCTCGGCGCCGCCCCGTCGGTCGCCAACGGCGTCATCCACGGCGTGGACTACGTGCCGCCGCTGCTGGTCCGGGCCGGTCGCAACCTCGGCGCCCGCGGGCTCAACCTCTACCGGTACGTGATCGCGCCGGCCGCGCTGCCCGCCATCGTGGCCGGGCTCAAACAGGGCTGGGCGTTCGCCTGGCGCAGCCTGATGGCCGGCGAGCTGCTGGTGGTCATCGCCACCCGCACCTCGATCGGCGCGCAGCTCACCTACGCCCGGGAGCTGAGCGAGGCGCCCCGGCTGATGGCCATCATGATCGTCATTCTGGTGGTGGGCCTGCTGGTGGACACCGCGTTCGGCGCCGCCGACAAGGCGATCCGCCGTCGTTGGGGCGTGCTGGACCAGGCCGGCACCTGACGTCGTGTACATCTCCGCGCGTGCCGACTACGCGGTCCGGGCCATGCTCGCCGTCGCCGACGCCGCTTCCACCGGCGACGAGAGGTCCGGCGGCGGCGAGCTGGTCAAGGCTGCGAGCCTGGCCGACAGCCAGGACATCCCGCTCAGCTTCCTCCAGGGCATCCTGCTCGACCTGCGCCGGGCCGGGCTGCTGCACAGCCACCGCGGCACCGAGGGCGGGTACGCGCTGACCCGACCGCCGGCCGAGATCAGCGTCGGCGACGTGCTGCGCGCCGCCGGAGGCGCACTCACCAGCGTCCGGGGGATGCCCGCCGACCGGGCCGGCTACCACGGAATCGCCAGCGGGCTGCGCGACGTCTGGCTGGCGGTGGACGGCGCGATCGCGCTGGTGGTGGACCGCACGACGCTGGCGGACCTGCTGGCGGACCGAGCGCCGGCGCCCTGACCCGGCCCGCGGCGCAGCGGCCCGGCCCGGCACGGCGGCCTGGCACGGCGGCACGGCCTGGCACGACGGCACGGCCTGGCACGGCGGCACGGCCTGGCACGACGGCACGGCCTGGCACGGCGGCACGGCCTGGCACGGCGCGGCGTGGCAGACGCCGAGCGGGGCCCGGTGCCGGGGCCCCGCTCGGCTGCTCAGGCACCGCCTTGGGACCGCCGCGCCGGGTGGCCCGACGGCCGCCGGCCTGGCGGAGGTCCCGCCGGAAGAAACATCACCGGGAAGCGGTATGACTGAGAGGCATATTTATGTCTCTCAGTCATACCGTTCGTCGGCAACTATTGTCCACCGGACGTCACGCAGGGTGATGCGCCCGGTGGCCAGATAAGGCTGTCGCACCCACCCTCGTGCGTCCGACCGGTCAGCCGGGATTGAAGGTGCGGGCAGCGCCACGGTCCTGCGGACCGTCCGTCGCCGGGTGCCAGGGGCCGAACGCGGCCACCACGGCGAGCGCCAGGCCGGCGCCCGCGACCGCGAGCACCAGCAGCACCTCCCGGGCCCCGCCCGGGCCGGCGTCACCCGCCATGGTCGCCCCTCCGCATCCGGCCGGCCCCTGCGGACCGCCCGGACCCAGCATCGTCGCCCCGCCGGCAATGGACAGTCGGCCACCCGACTGAACATCCGCTGATCCCCGACTCAGCGAGGCGGGTCAGCGGCGGCGCGGACGCCGGCGGGGGCGGGTCCCGGGGGCGGGGTGCGCGGCGGCCGGCGGGGTGATGGTCACCGGCGTGCCGGAGGGCTCGCGCGCCCCGGTCAGCCGGCCCAGCTCCGCGTCGCCCGGGCGCACCCGGGTGGTCTGCGGGGTGATCCCCGCTGTGCTCATCAGCCGGGCCACGTCGCGACGTTGCTCCGGCAGGACCAGGGTGACAACGGTGCCCGACTCCCCGGCCCGCGCGGTCCGGCCGCCCCGGTGCAGGTAGTCCTTGGCCTCGGTCGGCGGATCGGCGTTGACCACCAGGTCCAGCCCGTCCACATGGATGCCCCGGGCCGCCACGTCGGTGGCCACCAGCGCGGTGACCTGGCCGGTGCGGAACTGCTCCAGGATCCGGGTGCGCTGCGGCTGCGACTTGCCGCCGTGCAACGCGGCCGCGCGTACGCCCTTGGCGAGCAACTGGCGGGCCACCCGGTCGGCGCGGTGCTTCGTGGCGATGAAGACGATGGTGCGGCCCTCGCGGGCCGCGATGTTCGCCAGCGCGCCCGGCTTGTCCTCCGGCTCCAGGTGCAGCACGTGGTGGGTCATCGCGGTGACCGTGGCGGTGCCCGGGTCGACGGAGTGCGTGACCGGGTCGGCCAGGAACCGGCGGACCAACCGGTCCACGCCCCGGTCCAGGGTCGCCGAGAAGAGCATCCGCTGACCGCCCGGAGCGACCTGCTCCAGCAGCTTCGTCACCTGCGGCAGGAAGCCCATGTCGGCCATCTGGTCCGCCTCGTCCAGCACGGTGATGGCCACCTGGTCCAGGCGGGCGGAGCCCCGGTCGATCAGGTCGTGCAGCCGGCCGGGGGTGGCCACCAGCACCTCGGCGCCGGCCCGCAGCGCGTCCGCCTGCCGGGTCAGCGAGAGCCCGCCGACCACGGTGGCGCAGCGCAGCCCGAGCGCCCGGGCGTACGGGGTGAGCGCGGCGGTCACCTGCGCGGCCAGTTCCCGGGTGGGCACCAGCACCAGGGCGAGCGGGCGGCCGGGGCGGGCCCGCTGGCCGGCCGTCCGGTGCAGCAGCGGCAGCCCGAACGCGAGCGTCTTGCCGGAGCCGGTCCGGCCGCGGCCGAGGACGTCCCGGCCGGCGAGCGAGTCGGGCAGGGTGGCCGACTGGATCGGGAACGGCGCGGTGATGCCTTGCGCGGCCAGCTCGGCGACGAGCGCGGGGGCGAGGCCGGTGGCGGCGAACGTGGGCAGGGTCGTGGTCATGCGGAAAGCCTTCCTCGAGGCGGCACGTGTCGAGGAAGGGCGCCGAGCAGCGGCGCGTCACCGGCGTGGCCGATGGTCACAAGCACGAACCGAAAAGGTACGGGCCGGCCCGCCTCGGCGCGCCACGTCCCGTGCGGGAGGGCGGCGCGGCGGGCCGGCCCGTGCGCCACGCCCGGCGGGGCGCGGCGGTGGTGCCGGTTGATCTAGAAGATCAGAGCGGGCGGATGTTCTCCGCCTGCGGGCCCTTCTGGCCCTGGGTCACCTCGAACTCGACCCGCTGGTTCTCGTCCAGGCTCCGGTAGCCGGAGGTCTGGATCGCCGAGAAGTGGGCGAAGACGTCGGCGCCGCCGTCGTCCGGGGTGATGAAGCCGAAGCCCTTGTCAGCGTTGAACCACTTGACGGTGCCAATTGCCATGTGTTTCGTCTCCTTGACGGAACGGTCGGCCCGCACGTGTTGCGGGCCGGAGAGGAGCACCCCACGCATCTCTGCGTGGCGTGCCTGTCGCTGCTGGTCGCCCCGCCCGGAGAACTCCGGACACAACAAAGAGCGCCTGGGGCCACAATCCGCCAGGCGCACACAGAGTCTCTGGAAACCAAAACTGCAACGAGGACAACGTATCACGGATCTCGACCGGTGGGGAGGTCATGTCGAGAATTCCGGCACGGCGGCCACCAGGTCGGTCAGTCCCCCGACGTCGAGCAGGTCGGTCGGGCGGACCGTCACCGCGTCCCGGACGTAGTGGAACGCCGCGCCGACCCGGTCCACCGGCACGCCCGCCAACTCCGCCCAGGCCAGCCGGTAGACCGCCAGCTGCACCGCCGCCGCCTCGGCCTCCCGGCCGGTGGGCTGCCGGCCGGTCTTCCAGTCGACCACGTCGTAGCGCCCGCCCGGGCGGGCGAAGACCGCGTCCATCCGGCCCCGCACCACGACGCCGGCGATCACCGTGGCGAACGGCACCTCCACCTCGACCGGCACCCGATCGGCCCACTCGCTGGCCAGGAACCGCTCCTGAAGCTCGACCAGCGCCTCGTCCGACGCCGCGCCCTCGTCGGCCGCGCCGGGCAGCTCGTCGACGTCCAGCAGCCGGTCGGCGCCGAAGCGCTGCTCCAACCAGGCGTGGAACGCGGTGCCCCGCCGCGCGTACGGGCTGGGCTCGCTCGGCATCGGCCGGCGTAGCGTGCGGGCCAGCGCCTCGGGATCGCGGCGCAACGCCACCAACTGGGTCACCGAGAGCTGGCCGGGCAGTTCCACCTCGACCGCCTCGGCCCGACGGGCCAACTCCGCCCGCTCGGCGAGGAGCAGGTCGGCCTCCCGCCGCCACCGGGCCACCTCCGGGTCCACCGGAACCTGCGCCTCGGCCGCCCCGCCGCGGTCGATCGGCCCCGGCGCCCCGGCCGCATCCGCCACCCGTCCGGGACCGTCGGCCGGGCCCGGGGCGCTCCCCACGGTGGCCAGCAGCGCGGCCTCGCGGCGAGCCGCGTCCGGGTCGGCGAGGTGTCGGCGGACCAGCGCCGCCGCCTCGGCCAACGCCGGCCGGCGACCGCCGAGCGGGTCGGCCGGCCACTCCGCGCGCAGCACCGTCTCGGTGGTCGGGTTCACCGCGTCCCCGGCCGGCTCCGGCGCCCACGCGTCGACCACGTGCCCGCCCGCGTCGGCCAGGCCGGCGTCGTGCACCTCACGGAGGAACACCGACGGCCCGCGGAACCGCTTCGTCCCCTCCCCCCACCAGTAGCCGGAGCAGAGCAGCAGCCGGCGGGGGCGGGTCACCGCCACATAGGCCAGCCGACGCTCCTCCCGCTCGTCGTGCGAACGCCAGGCGTCGGTGAACTCGGCCAGCGCGCGGGCCACCCCACGCTGGTCCGCCGCCTCCGGCAGGGCCAGCTCGGGCAGACCGTCCGCGTCGCCGCGCAGCGGGAACGGCAGCACGCCGAGCCCGCCCAGCCAGTGGTCGGAGTTGCGCACCGGCCCCGGCCAGACGCCCCGGGTCAACCCGGCCGCCGCCACCACGTCCCACTCCAGGCCCTTCGCCGCGTGCGCGGTGAGCACCTGCACCGCGCCCGCGACCACCTCGACCTCGCCCGGCGCCAGCCCGCGCTCCTCGTCCTCGGCGGCGGCCAGGTAGGCGAGGAAACCGGCAAGCGTGGCACCGGGCGTATCGCCGCTGAACCGGGCCGCCACGTCGCCCAGCGCGTCCAGGTGGGCGCGGGCCAGCCCGGCGTCCCCGGCCCCGTCCCGGCCGGCCCGGACCGCCACCTCGACGTCCAGCCCGATCGTGCGCTCGATGTCCGCGATCAGCTCCGGCAGGGACTGGTCCAGCCGGTAGCGCAAGAGCGCCAGCTCCATCCCGTACGACCGCAGCCGCGCGAACCCCTCCGCCGAGTACGCCTGCGCCGGCCCGAGATCGGCCAACGCCTCGACAAGCGTCGCCTCGTCCAGCGCGTCCACCACGATCTCCGGGCCGTCGTCCCCGGTCAGCTCCCGCCGGCTACGGGCGATGGCCCGGGCGCGACGGTGCAGGGCGACCAGGTCACGCGGGCCGATCCGCCAGCGCGCGCCGGTGAGCAGCCGCAGCAGCGCCGCCCCGTCGGTCGGGTCGGCGAGCACCCGCAGCGTGCAGACCACGTCCCGTACCTCCGGGGTGTCCAGCAGGCCGCCGAGCCCGACCACGTCCACCGGCAACCCCCGGGCCCGCAGCGCCGCCTCGATCGCCGGGATCTGGCTGCGCAACCGCACCAGCACCGCCGTGGTGGGACGGCGGTCGGCCGGAATGTGCTCGGGCAGCGCGCCCGGCATCCCGGCCGCGCCCCGCCAGGCCGCCAGCACGCTGTCGGCGATCCATTCGGCCTCGTCGGCGTACGTCGGCAGCAGCGCGCAGTGCACGGTGCCGGCGGCCCGACCGCCGGGCGTGCGGTGCGGGATCGGGTCGCGGACGCTGAGCGCGGCGTGCAGCTCGGGCACCCGCGCGCCGGCCGCCCGCAGCGGCACCGAGAGCGCGTTGGCCACGTCGAGGATCTCCGGGCGGTTGCGCCAGCTCGTGGTGAGACCGAGCACGTCGGCCGGGGTGCCGCCAGCGCGGGCGAACTCGCCGGGGAACCGGTCGAGCGTGCCGGCGCTGGCCCCGCGCCAGCCGTAGATGGACTGGCAGGGGTCGCCCACCGCGGTGACCGGGTGGCCGCCGCCGAACAGCGCGTTGAGCAGCACCACCTGGGCGTGGCTGGTGTCCTGGTACTCGTCGAGCAGCACCACCCGGAAGCGGTCCCGCTCGATCACCCCGACGCCCGGATGGTCCCGGGCCACCCGCGCGGCCCGGGCGAGCTGGTCGGCGAAGTCCATCGCCTCGAAGTCGTCCTTGCGCCGGCCGTACGCCCGGACCAGCGGCAGCAGCTTCAGCCGGGTCCGCTGGAGCTGGAGCGCCCTGCGCACGTCGGCGTAGACCCGGCCGGGACGCGACTGCACCTCGGCGAAGAAGCGGCCGGTCCAGCCGGCCAGCTCGTCCGGGTCGACCAGGTGCTCGTCCAGCTCGCCGGCGAGGGCCAGCACCGCGTCGGTGATCGTGGACGGCATCCGGTCCACCTCCGACATGTCCCCGTCGTAGTTGCGGACCAGCAGGTCCACCAACTGCCAGCGGGACGCCTCGGTGAGCAGCCGGGTGGTCGGCTCGTACCCGGCGCGCAGCCCGTGCTCGGTGACGATCCGACCGGCGTACGAGTGGTAGGTGGACACCGTCGGCTCGCCCGCGAACGGGTCGTCACGCGGGTCGCGGCGTGGCCGGCCCAGCCGGCGGACGAGCTGGTCGAGGCGGGTCCGCACCCGGTGCGCCAGCTCGCCGGCCGCCTTGCGGGTGAAGGTCAGCCCGAGGATGTGCTCGGGACGCACGTACGCGTTGGCGACCAGCCAGACCACCCGGGCGGCCATCGTCTCGGTCTTGCCCGACCCGGCGCCCGCGACCACCAGCAGCGGCTCCACCGGCGCCGCGATGATCGCGGCCTGCTCCCGGGTGGGCGCCGGCAGCCGGAGCAGCCGGGCCAGTTCGACCGGCGTGTAGCGGGGGCCCGCGTCGGCGGCCCGGGGCGCGGGCGGGCCTGCCGCGTCGAAGAGCGCCGGCTGGGTCGTCATGACTGCTCCGGTGGCGGCTCGACCACCTGGCGGCCCTGGCCGGAGACCGGGCAGCTGGTGCGCACCGGGCAGACCCGGCACTTCGCGTTGGCCACGGCGGCGAACGTGGAGGCGGCCATCGTGTCGGCGGTCCGGCGGACCAGCGCGGTCGCCCAGCCGGCCTCCGGGCCCTCGCCGGCGGCGGCCTGGGCCTGCTCCCGGGCGTCCTTCGCGGCGGTGCCGAGCTGCACCAGCGCCGCGCCGCCGGACTCCGCGCCGAACTCCGCGAAGCCGCCCGCCTCCACCGCCGCCTGGTAGGCGCCGAGCTGCGGATGCTCGGCGACCTCCCGCTCGGTGACCGCGGTGGACTTGCCGGTCTTCAGGTCGATCACCACGAGCCGGCCCCGGGCGTCGACCTCCAGCCGGTCGACCCGGCCGGTCAGCTCGATCGGGCGGGTCGGGTCGTCGAGGCGGACCGCGAACTCGTGCTCGATGGCGAGCAGCCGGCGCGGGTTGCCGGCCAGCCAGCGCAGCAGCTTGTCGACCATCGCCTCGGCGCGCTGCCGCTCCGGACCGACCATCCAGCGGGCGGCCAGCTCGATCGCGTCGAACCGGGCGGCCACGTATTCCAGCAGCGCCTCCCGGTCGACGCTCGCGTCCTCGGCCAGCATCGCGGCGGCGTGCACCAGGTTGCCGACACCCTGCGCCGCGCTGGCCGGCCCGCTGCCGCCGTGCCGTTCCAGCAGCCAGCGCAGGCTGCACCGCATGGCGCTCTCCATGGCCGACGGGGTGACCCGCACCGGCTCGCCGTCGTCGACCAGCGGCCGGTCGTCGGAGAGGCCGCGCAACCCCCACCAGTCGTCCGGGTGCGCGCCGGGCACCCCGGCGGCGGCCAGCCGGGCCAGCTCGCCCGCCGCCGCGCGCCGCCGGGTGATCGGCGCCGCCGGGTCGGTGATCGCGGTACGCAACTCGGCCACCAGCGCGGACAGGGTGAGCCCGCGCGGCGGCAGGGTCACCGGCAGGACGCCCGGCGGCCCGTCCTGCGGGTGCTCGTCGCCGTGCGGCGTCGGCCCGTCCCCCGCCGGTCCCGCGCCGGCCGCGATCCGGTCCCCACCCGTCCCGGCCGGGTCCACGCCGCGCCCGTCCGGGTCGACGCCGTCCGCGCCGCGCCCGTTCGGGTCGACGCCGTCCGCGCCGCGCCCTTTCGGGTCGGCGCCGTCCGCGCCGCGCCCGTTCGGGTCGGCGCCGTCCGGGGATGGCGGGGTGGTGCCGCCCGCGCCGGTGGCGGGCGGGTCGGTCGCGGCCAACTCGTGCAGGAAGCGGCTCGGCTGCTCCTCGTGGTCGTCGCCGCCGACCGCCGCCGAGGCGACCGCGGTGACCAACAGCCGGCGTCGGGCGCGGCTGACCGCGACGTGGAACAGCCGGCGCTCCTCGTCCAGCAGCGCCGACGTCTGCCCGACCAGGCTGGCCCGCAGCCCGGCCCCGTCGGCCCGCCCGGCGAGCACGTCGACCAGCCGCTCGGAGCCGAGCAGGCTGCCGCGCAGCCGCAGGTCCGGCCAGACGCCCTCCTGCACCCCGGCGACGGCGACCAGGTCCCACTCCAGTCCCTTGGCGGCGTGCGCGGTGAGCAGGCGTACCGCCTCGCCCCGGTCGGCGGCGGCGGCGAGCGTGTCGGCGGGCAACTCCTGGCCGAGCACGTGGTCGAGGAAGACCTCGGTGCGCGCGCCCGGCAACCGGTCGACGAACCGGGCCGCCGCGTCGAAGAGCACCAGCACGGCGTCCAGGTCGCGGTCGGCGGCCTCGGCCCGCCAGCGCTGGGCCGTCTCGTGCTCCCCGGTGGCCGCCCGACCGCGGGTGATCGCCCCGGACCAGCGTTCGGCCAGCCCGCTCTCCCGCCAGAGCGCCCAGAGCACGTCCTCCACGGTGGCGCCGGGCGAACCGGCGGCCTGCCGGGCGGTCGCCAGCAGGTGCGCCACGGCCTGCGCGGGCGCCGCCCAACGCCGCTCGATGGTGGCCAGCTCGGCCGGGTCGCGCAGCGCCTCCACCAGCAGCTCGCCGGAGGGGCGGCGGTCACCGCCGGCCAGCGCGAGCGCCCGCAGCCCCTGCCGCAGCCGCCGCTCGGCCAGCGGGTCGGCGCCACCCAGCGGCGAGTGCAGCAGCGCGACGGCCGCCTCCTCGTCCAGCCGGTCGGGGTCGAGCGCGCAGCGGAGCAGGAGCAGCAGCGGGGCCACCGCCGGCTGGAGGTGCAGCGGCAGGTCCTCGCCGTGCACCACGGTGGGCACGCCCGCGGTGTGCAGGGCGCGCCGCAACGACGGGAGCTGCCGCCCGGTGGACCGGACCAGCACCGCCATCCGGGACCAGGGCACCCCGTCGAGCAGGTGCGCCTCGCGCAGGGTGTGCGCCAGCCAGGCCGACTCGCTGGTGGCCGAGCGGAAGGTGCGAACCTCGAGCCCGCCGGCCGGCGCGTTCGGGAGCGGGCGCAGCCGCCGGTGCGCCGCCGGGCCACGGAGCCGGCGGGCCAGCCGGGCGGTCGCCGCCAGCAGCTCCGGCCCGGCCCGGTAGGAGGTGGTCAGCAGGACCTGGGCGGCCGGCGCGCCGGAGGCGGTGCGG
Source organism: Micromonospora sp. WMMD980 (assembly GCF_029626035.1). Taxonomy (NCBI): domain Bacteria; kingdom Bacillati; phylum Actinomycetota; class Actinomycetes; order Micromonosporales; family Micromonosporaceae; genus Micromonospora; species Micromonospora sp. WMMD980. The sequence goes on along the minus strand of NZ_JARUBE010000003.1, from coordinate 6,452,532 downwards.
AACCGGTGGCCGAACGTGGCGACCGCGGCCGGATCGGCGCCGCGGAAGGCGTACGTGGAGGAATCCGGGTCGGCGAACGCGACCAGGGACTTGCCGCCCCCGGCCACCACGGCGAGCAGGTCCACCTGGGCCGGGTCCGTGTCGGCCAGCTCGTCGACGTAGACGTGGGTGAGCCGACGACGCTCGGCGGCGAGCAGCCCGGGGTCGTCGAGCAGCATGCCGGTGGCCGCCCGCACCAGCTCCGCCGGGTCGTACGCGACCGAGCCCCGGTTACTCACGTCGCGCAACGCGAGCACGGCGACGTACTCCCGGAGGAAGCGCGCGGCGGCCGGCCAGTCGGCGCGGCCCAGCCTCTCACCGAGCCGGGCCAGCTCGACCGGGCCGACCCCCCGCTCGGCGGCCCGCATCAGCAGGTCGCGGAGCTGCTGGGCGAACGCCCGGGTGCGCAGCGCGGGGAGCAGGTCCTCCGGCCAGCCGACCGGGTCGTCGCCGGGCTCCTCGCCGACCACGTCGAGCAGCTCGCGGATGATCAGATCCTGTTCCGGACCGGTGAGCAGCCGAGGCGACGGCTCGCCCCGCTCGGCGGCGGCGCGGCGGAGCAGCCCGAAGGCGTACGCCGGGAACGTGCGGACCAGCGGCTCGCGCACCACTCGGTGGCCGTCCCCGGCGATCCGTGCCTCGATCCGCCGGCGCAGCTCGGTGGCGCCGCGCCGGCCGAAGGTGAGCACCAGGACCCGTTCCGGGTCGACGCCCTCGGCCACCCGGGCGGCGACGGCCTCGACCAGGGTGGCGGTCTTCCCGGTGCCGGGACCGCCCACGACCAGCATCGGCCCGTCGGTGTGCGCGACGATCTCGGCCTGTGCCGGGTCGGCCCGACGACGCCGGTCGGTGACCCGCCCGGAGCTGGTCGGCCCGGCGTCACCGGTGCGGCGCGGCTCGGCGGTCGGCCCCTCGCCGTGGCGGCCCCGGTCGGCGGTCTGCTGCTCGTCGGGTGGCGTGCCCTCGACCGACGGGTGCGCGGCATCGCCCGCCGACCCCCCGGATCGCGGCTCCGACACGGCCGGCCCGTCGGGCCGACCCACCCCCTGCCCCGCCCCGGCGTCACGGGTGACCCCCGCCCCCGCGCCGCCGGGCCGGCGCACCAACCGGTACGCCTGCATCACCCGACATCCCACCACGCCGGTACGACACCCGGAAACCGCCGCCACCCACCGCGCGCCGCCGCTCACCCGCCCGGCCGCCCGGCGCCCCACCTGGCCCTCCCAGCCCTCGATCAACACCAGCTCGCCGACGTGGTGCCGTCGTCGGGTCCACCAGGTAGCACGTCGGCGAGGTGGTGTCGATCAAGCCCCGGGCGGGCACGGGGGCGCGCACGGCGAGCGGACCGAGAGGGCGGCCACCGACCGGGGACGGTCAGGTGAGGCGGGCGTCGAGGAGGTCGAGCGCGGCGGGGACGCTGTCGGCGACCATCAGCAGGTCGAGACCGGCCGGCTTGAGGAAGTGGCGGTCGGCCAGCGTGCCGAGCCAGTCGAGCAACGGCCGGTAGAACCCGTCGGTGTCGACGAGCACCATCGGCTTGGCGTGCAGGGTCAGGGTGGCGGTGGTCCAGACCTCGAACAGTTCGTCGAGCGTGCCCAGCCCGCCGGGCAGCGTGACGAAGGCGTCCGACTTGTCGACCATCAGCGTCTTGCGGCTGGCCATCCCGTCGGTGACCAGCAGTTCGTCGGCGGCCAGGTCGGCGACCTCGAGGTCGACGAGCGGCTGCGGGATGACGCCGATCGTGCGACCGCCGGCCGCACGGGCCCCGTCCGCCACCGCGCCCATCATCCCGACGCAGCCACCGCCGCTGACCAGCGTGTGTCCGCGCCGGGCCAGCTCCACGCCGGTCTCGGTGGCCAACGCCAGCCAGCGGGCGTCGAGGATACGGGAGGACGCGCAGAACACGCAGACGTTGGCCATGTCAGCGCGACCCGGCCGGACCCTCGAGCGCGGCCTCGGCGGCGGCCTGCTGGTCGGCCGCCACCCGGGCGACCGCCTCCTCGCGGACCGCCTCCTGCTCGGCGGAGAGCACCGCCTCGGCCTCCACGATGTGCCGCACGGCCTCGTTGACGTCGTCGGTGACGCAGATCAGGTCGAGGTCGCCCGGCCCGATCTTGCCCTCGGCCGCCATGGTGTGGCGCAGCCAGTCGAGCAGCCCACCCCAGTAGTCCACGCCCATCAGCACCACCGGGAACCGGGTCACCTTGCCGGTCTGCACCAGGGTGAGCGCCTCGAACAGTTCGTCCATGGTGCCGAATCCGCCGGGCAGCACCACGAACGCCTGGGCGTACTTGACGAACATGGTCTTGCGGGCGAAGAAGTAGCGGAAGTCGATGGCCAGGTCGACCCAGTCGTTGAGGCCCTGCTCGAACGGCAGCTCGATGCCGAGCCCGACGGAGAGGCCACCGGCCTCGCCGGCGCCCCGGTTGGCAGCCTCCATCACGCCCGGCCCACCGCCGGTGATCACCGCGTAGCCGGCCCGGGCCAGCGCGCCGCCCAACTCCTCGGCCAGCCGGCATTCTGGGCTGTCGGGCTTGCTGCGGGCCGAGCCGAAGACGCTGACCGCGGGCGGCAGGTCGGCGAGCGTGTCGAACCCCTCGACGAACTCGGACAGGATCCGCAGGGCCCGCCAGGCGTCCTTGGTCTTCCAGTCGCTGCGCTCCCGGGAGTCGAGCAGCCGCTGGTCGGCGGTGCTGGTCGGGATCGCCCGGTTGCGCAGCGTGACCGCTCCCCGGTGCCGCTCCATCCGCGGCCCCTGCTCAGCCGGCCTCCCGCTGCTCTCGCTCATGGAGCCACCGTAGTGGAGCGACAACGACCCGGCGCGCAGGCCGGCGAGCCGGAGAAAATCTTTGCGATCAAGGCAACTAATTCGCTCGCTGGTACGTCTTACTATTCACATACCCGGTATGCCTGGGAGACGCGCCTTCGGGGGAGGAGCCAGCGTTTTGATCAGCAACAGCGAGATGATCCGGATCCGCCGGCAGATGCAGCGGCGGATCCACGACGTGGTGGCCGAGCGCCGCCGCGCGCGGATGACGGAGGCCCACCGCGCCGAGCCGACCGATGGCGCCGACGAGGCGGACACGCCGCTGACCACGAGCGTCTGACGATCCGGGGCCCGCGACGCCGGTCGGGGCCCCGGATCGGTGCAGGTCAGGCCGGGGCGAGCCAGCGGTGCAGGGTGGCCGCGCCGTCCCGGATCTTGGTCAGCTCGACGTGCTCGTCCTTGTGGTGGGCCAGGTTCGGATCGCCGGGCCCGAAGTTCAGCGCCGGAATGCCCATGGCGGCGAACCGCGCCACGTCCGTCCAGCCGAGCTTGCCGATCGGCGCGGCGCCGACCGCGGCCAGGAACTCCTGCGCGGCCGGATTGTCCAGCCCGGGGGTCGCGCCGGCCGCCGCGTCGGTGACCCTGAGGTCGAAGCCGGCGAACACCTCGCGCAGGTGGGCCTCGGCCCCGGCCGGGTCCCGGTCCGGGGCGTACCGGTAGTTGATCTCGATCTCGCAGAGGTCGGGGATGACGTTGCCGGCCACCCCGCCGTGGATGCCCGTCGCGTTGAGGCCCTCGCGGTAGTCGCAGCCCTCGATGGTCACCCGACGCGCCTCGTACGCGCCGAGGCGGCGCAGCACCTCACCGGCGCCGTGGATGGCGTTCACCCCGTGCCAGGACCGGGCCGCGTGGGCCCGCTCGCCGTGCGTGCTGACGACCGCCCGCATCGTGCCCTGGCAGCCCGCCTCGACGATCCCGTAGGTGGGTTCGAGCAGCACCGCGAAGTCGGCCTGGAGCCACTCGGGGTGGCTCTGGCCGACCAGGGTGAGGCCGTTGTAGCGCGACTCGATCTCCTCGGCCTCGTAGAACAGGTAGGTGACGTCGTAGCGCGGGTCGGCCAGCGTCACCGCCAGGTGCAGCGCGAACGCCACCCCGGACTTCATGTCCGAGGTGCCGCAGCCGTACATCAGGTCGCCGCGCATGGTGGACGGGAAGTTGCCGTTGAGCGGGACGGTGTCGAGGTGCCCGGCGAGCACCACACGCTGCGCCCGGCCCAGCTCGGTGCGGGCCATCACGGTGTTCGAGTGTCGATAGGTGCGCAGGTGCGGTAGGTCTCGCAACACCTCCTCGACGCAGTCGGTGATCGCCTTCTCGTTGAGGGAGACCGACTCGATGTCGACCAGGGCACGGGTCAGCGCCACCGGATCGGCCAGGACCTCGGGGGTCAACGGGTTCTGCATGTCTCGCACGGTACCGTCATCCTCGGTGGGTGCGAGGCACACGTTGCGCGCCCGCGGCCGCGAGCAGCGGCGGACGCCGCCGCCGGAGCAGAAGGGTGACATCGTGACGTCCGCACCATCCGCCTGGGGCATCGGCCTGGCCACCGTCACCGCCGAGGACCAGGTGCTCGACACCTGGTACCCGACCGGCAAGCTGGGTCTCGGCGAGCTGCCCCTGGTGCCCGGGGAGGACCAGGCCGACGTGCTGGACCTGCCGCCGGGCGCGATCGGCGAGCGGGCGCTGCCCGGCCTGCGCACCGTCGAGGTGACCACGGTGATCGGCTCGCTGGACGACCCGATCAAGGACGCCGCCGACGCGTACCTGCGGTTGCACCTGCTCTCCCACCGCCTGGTGCGGCCCAACGAGCTGAACCTCGACGGCATCTTCGGCAAGCTGGCGAACGTGGCCTGGACGTCGGCCGGGCCGTGCCCGCCGGAGCGGGTCGACGAGCTGCGCGTCATCGAGCGGGCCGCCGGCCGCCACCTGGCGGTCTACGGGGTGGACAAGTTCCCCCGGATGACCGACTACGTGGTGCCGGCCGGCGTGCGGATCGCCGACGCGGACCGGGTCCGGCTCGGCGCGCACCTGGCCGCCGGCACCACCGTGATGCACGAGGGCTTCTGCAACTTCAACGCCGGCACGCTGGGCACCTCGATGGTCGAGGGGCGGATCGTGCAGGGCGTGGTGGTGGGCGACGGCTCCGACGTCGGCGCAGGCGCCTCGATCATGGGCACGCTGTCCGGCGGCGGCACCGACCGGGTGCGCATCGGCGAGCGCAGCCTGGTCGGCGCGAACGCCGGCATCGGCATCTCCCTCGGCGACGACTGCGTGGTCGAGGCCGGCTGCTACGTCACCGCCGGCTCCAAGGTCACCCTGCCGGACGGCCGCGTGGTCAAGGCGCGTGCGCTCTCCGGCGTGGACGGGCTGCTGTTCTGGCGCAACTCGGTGACCGGCGCGCTGGAGGCGAAGCCGCGCACCGGCCGGGGCATCGAGCTGAACGCCGCGCTGCACGCCAACGACTAGCTGACGGCCCCGTCCGGGCCCGCGACACGATCGCCGCGGACCCGGACGGTCGGACTCACCGCAGGCGGTACGCCTGGATGATCCGCTGGGTCACGGTGTTGCCGGCGTCGTCACGGGCGGAGGCCCGCAGCGACACGTAGCCGGGCCCGGCCGGGTGCCGGACCGTGGCGGCCCAACCGGTGCCCTGCTTCTTCACTGTCGCCTTCCGCCAGGTCTTCCCACCGTCGTAGGAGACGTCGACGGTGAGCGCCTCGACCTTGCCGGACGGTGCCCCGGGCTGGCGTCGCACCGTCACCGGGACGGTGAACGTCCGGCCGGCCGGAGTGGTGCCGTCCACCGAGAGCGGCGGGGCGAACCGGACCGCCATCGCCGGCAGCCGTGCCGGCGTGTCGCCCGGCACCCGCTTCGAGCGGAACGTCCAGCTCGCCGAGACCTCGGTGCTCAGGTCGGTGAAACTGCGCTTCGCCAGCGTGTCGACCCGGTAGTTGGCGATGCCCGGAGGCACCTCGAACTCGCCGTACCCGGCGGCCTCGATCTCGTCGAGGAGCTTGCCGTTGCGGTAGATCGCGGTGCGTGCGGTGTCGGTGAGCGAGAAGCCCTGGTGCCCGGCCGCGTCGCTGAACACCGGCAGCGAGACCACCACCGTGTTCCCGGCACGGGTGATGCCCTGTTCCGGCCAGCGTGGCTGCGGGAACGACGGGCCGAACGGCGCGTTGTTCCAGTTCTCGGTGTAGTGGTGGCCGGCCCGGAAGCGGGTGGGCCCGGACTCCAGCACCGCCTGCACGTCGAGCCAGCCTTCCTCGGCCCGCTTGCCGAAGTCCAGCTCGGCGGTCCAGCGCGTCCGGGCGGTGCTGAAGTGCTCGATCCGCTTCCCCGGCACCGGAACGGGCAGGCCGACCGCCGAACCGCCGATGTTGTAGTCGGACTCCGGGAAGATGATCCGCTCGGTCTCCCCGGTGTAGCCGGCCGCGAACCGGTTCGTGACGTGGGCCAGGTCGCCCGGCCGGTAGTTCCGGACGAACCCGGTCGGGAAGCGGCCGGGGAACAACTCGTTCAGGGCGTAGAAGTAGGGGCTGCGTGCCGGATCCTTCGGCTCCGCCCACTGGCTCGCCAGCGCGCCGACGAAGACCTTGTCGGAGACGTTTCGGCCGAGCTGGGCCGAGTAGAGGCCGTCGAAGGTGTCCGTCCAGAGCCCGAAGGTGGCGTAGTAGTCGCCGAAGCTCCAGGCGGCGCTGACGTCGATCAGCAGCGGAACGGCGCCGCGCTGCGGCACGGTGCTGCGGACCGGCTTCCCCCGCCGGGCGTCGAGGTCGAGCCGCTGGTTGCCCTTCACCACCAACTCCGGCTGGGTCAGCATGGAGATCTCCGACCAGCCCTGGTCGCCCTCCTTGAAGATCAGGCCCTGCACGCCGTACCGGCCCTTGGGGACCCGGACGGTGGACTTGCCGGCGGCGTCGAAGACGTCCCGGGTGACGCCGTCGTCGAGCCCGATCAGGGTGGTGAGGTGGTTGCCGGTGAGCGCGCCGGCCCGGTCGCGGTGGGTCACGGTCAGGTCGTAGCTCTCCACCTCCCGGTTGACCGCGAGCGGAGTAACCGCGACGGTGTCGCCGGACCGGGCGGTCAGCCGGCCGGTCCAGTAGCCGTCGACGCCGAGCCGGGTGTCCACCACGACGGTGACCTGGGCGGTGCCGCCGGCCGGGACGGTGAGCCGGGTCGCGCTGAGGCTGACCATGCCGGCCGGCGCGGACCGCCCGCCCGGGCCGGTGAACTCGGCGCCCAGGTCGAGCGTGAGCGCGGCGGTCCCGCCGTTGTGGTAGGTGACGGCCCGGCTGATCGGCTTGTCGTCGGTGTGCGGCCAGAGCGCGACGCCGAACGAGACCGACGGCGGTTCGCTGGTCACCTGCTCGGTGATCGCGTGGGCCACGTCGACCCGGCCGGCGCCCTGCTGGAACGCGGTCTGCTCCGGGTGCGGCCGGGCGGAGGCCATCAGCGTGGCCTTGTAGCGGCCGGCGTTCCAGCCGGGGTGCTGTTGGGCGAGCAGCGCCACCGCGCCGACCACGTGCGGGGTCGCCATCGAGGTGCCGGAGAGGGAGACGTACCTGTCACCCACCGGGTCGCCGATCTGGCCGTGGGCGGCCCGGGCGGCCACGATGTCCACGCCCGGCGCGGTGATGTCCGGCTTGACGGCGCCGTCGCCGACCCGCGGCCCACGACTGGAGAAGTCGGCCAACTCGTCGTTCCGGTCGACCGCGCCGACCGCCAACGCGGCGTCGGCACTGGCCGGCGAGCCGACCGAGCCGTCGGCGCCGTCGTTGCCGGCGGCGGCCACGAAGAGCGTGCCGGTCTGCGCGGTGAGCGACTCGACCGCCTGCTCCAGCGGGTCGACCTCCGGGGTGTCCCAGCCGCTCAGGCTCATGTTGACCACGGTTGCGTGCTGCTCCGCGGCGGCCCACTGCATGCCGGCGAGGATCGCCGACTCGGTGCAGCCGAACTCCTCGCAGACCTTTCCGGACAGCAGCGTGGCGTCCGGGGCCACGCCCCGGTACTTGCCACCGGAGGCGGCCCCGCTGCCGGCGATGATCGAGGCGACGTGGGTGCCGTGCCCGACGATGTCGTCCGGGTTGGCCTCCTCGCTGAAGTTGCGCGACTCGGCGACCTTGCCGGCCAGGTCCGGGTGGGTGAGGTCGACGCCGGTGTCGAGCACCGCGACCTTCACGCCCTTGCCGGTCCACCCGGCGGCCCAGGCGGCCGGCGCGCCGATCTGCGGCACGCTGTGATCGAGCGTCACCCGCCGGCGGCCGTCCAGCCAGATCCGGTCGACACCCCCCGCCGCGTCGAGCCGGGCGCCGGACCCGTCCGCGCCGACGGAGCGCCAGAGCGCGCCCGCGTCGGACTTGGCCGCGGCGACCGCCGCGCCGCCGATCGCCGGCAGGTCGCGGGTCACCCGCGTGCCGGCCAGCGGGGCCGCCGCCCGTCGGGCCGCCCCCGCCCGGTACGACACCAGCAGCGGTGTGCTGTCGCGGTGTGCGTCGTCGTAACCGGCCGCGATCAGCCCGGTGACGTCGAACAGGCGCGGATCGAGCCGGCCGGACCGGACCAGCGCCAGCGCGTCCTGGGGGACCACGCTGAGGCCGGTCTTCTCGCGCCGGACCAGGAACTGGAGCGTGGCCCGGCCGGCGCCGGGGCGTACCGCCGCGCGGCCGCCGCCGGCGACGGTGACCTGGTCGCCGGTGATCAGTGTGACGGTGGCGGGGTGTCCGGCCGACCCGCTGCGGGCGGGCGGGCCGGTCGGGGCCGTCCGGGCGGCGGCGTGTGCGGGCACCGGCAGGCCGAGCGCCAGGCCCAGGGTGAGGCCGAGAGCGGCCAGTTTTCGGTGATTCCGGGGCAACCTTTTCTCCTCTGTGCGGCGTCATCGTCGATGAGGGACACATCGACGCGGGTTATCAGGATTACATACCGGGTATGCAACAGGAAGTCACCATTCCGACTCAAACCGTTCCGTTCGGTCGGCCGGACCGGCGATGATCCCCCGGTGACCTCCATGAAGGACCGGATGCTCGCCGGCGAGCCGTACCTCGCCGACGACCCCGCGATCGCCGCCGACCTGGACCGGGCCGCCCGGCTCACCGAACGCTTCAACCGCAGCTCCGCCGAGGACCCGGAGGGCCGTGCCGCCGCCCTGCGTGAGCTGCTCGGCTCGCTCGGCGAGGGGGCCTGGGTGCGGCCGCCGCTCCACTGCGACTACGGCCACCACACCCACATCGGCGCGCGCAGCTTCGTCAACGTCAACGCCGTCTTCCTCGACGTCGCCCGGATCACCGTCGGCGCGGACGTCCAGATCGGACCCAACGTGCAGTTGCTCACCGCGACCCACCCGGTGGAGCCGGAGGCCCGCCGGGCCAAGTGGGAGGCGGCCGAGCCGATCACCATCGGCGACAACGTCTGGCTCGGCGGCGGCGTGATCGTGCTCGCCGGGGTGAGCATCGGCGACAACACGGTGGTCGGCGCCGGCGCGGTGGTGACCCGCGACCTACCGGCGAACGTGGTGGCGGTGGGCAACCCCGCCCGCCCGATCAGAACTCTCGAATAACCTCCTGAGCTGCGGAAACAACCCCTTCAGGGGGATGCGGATTCCGGAATCAGCATGCACTCTGGGTAGTGAGATGCTCACTCTGGGAGGCCGCGATGGAGCGCGTGCTGGAACTGCGGGTCCACGGGGTGTCCAACACCCCACCGGATCAGCTGCTGGGCCTCGACCCCGGAGCGGGAGCCGGCGGCACACCACCGAAGCTGGTGGCCGGCGGACCGGTGACCGGATTCTTCCGGTCCCCCGCCGCCGTGCGCGACGACCCGATCAGCGTCGAGGCGTACAGCTGGGGGAAGCTGACCTCCGGCGCGCGGACCCGGCGCGACGTCCAACGCGCCCTCTGGACGCTGCTGCTGCCGTTCGCCCTGGCCAACGTCGCGCTGCACGCCCGCGCCGGCATCCCGGCGGACCCGGACCGGGAACGCTGGGCCAGCCGGTCCGGCATCACCGCCTGGCTCATCCGGCTGTTCTGCCTGAGCCTGACCTGCACCCTGGTGATCACCGTGACCGGGATCGGGGTGGACCTCGTCGGCTGGCAGTGCGTGAGCCGGGAGTGCCTCGGCCAGATCCCCGGGCCGTGGGAGTTCCTCGGCGACCCCTGGTGGCGTCAGGGCACCCGGGCCCTCGCCTTCGGCCTGCTGCTGCCGCTGCTCGTGCTGGGCGTCATCGGGGTGCTCGCCTGGCGCACCTACCAGTACGAGGCGGAGATGCCGGCCGAGCCGCGCCACCGGCCGGCCGGCGACGACGGGCCGGCCGAAGCGCCCGAGCCGCTGGAGAACCCGCTGCAGGACCCGACGTTCTGGAACGGCGAGGGCCAGTTGCGGCGGGCCGCGGTGCTGCACCTGTGCACCGGGGCGGTGGCCGCCGCCGCCGTGCCGGTCGGCGCGGTGGTGGTCATGGATCCACCGCGCGGCCTGCGGGCCGCGGTCGCCTGGCCGACCGTGCTGCTGTTCGCCACCGTGGTGACCATCGCCGTGATCGCGGTCGGCCGCCCCTGGCTCAGCCGGCGCCAGGGTGCCACTCCGCTCGGCCGGTGGAGTGTGGCGGTGGCGGCGCTCACCGGCCTCGGGCTGCTGGGCACGTTCGTCCTCCTGCTGCTCCCGGACGGCCCGGCCGGCACCCCGCTGGCCGGCTACCGGCCACCGGCCGGATGTGCGGGCACCCCGGGGCTCCCCGGCTGCGACGCCGCACGGCCCCTGCCCGGCTACGAGACCACGCTGGCCTGGCTCGTCACCTACCAGGTGCTGCTGCTGGTGGCGATCGGCGCGGCGAACCGCTCGGGCCGGCGGGCACTCGTCGGGCCGGTGGCCGCCGCCGCGCTGCTGCCGCTCACGGTGGTCTGGATCGAACGCGGCCTGCCCGGCCTACCCTCCGCGCCGGCCGAGCTGCATACCTGGATGCTCGTCGGCCCGGCCATCGCGGTGGCCGTCGCCGGGCTCCTGCTGCCCCGGCTCCGGCCCGCCGTGCCGACCCAGCCGCTCGGCGCGTACACCGGGATGGCCTGGCACGGTTGCGCCCCGGCGGTCATCGCCGGCTTCGGCTGGATGCTGGCCGTCGCCTACTGCGCCGGGCTGCTCTACTGGGTCAGCGAGCGACTCGCCGGCGCCGGCGAGCCCGGCGACCCGAGCCGCGTGGTCCCGCCGCTCGCCGTCTTCTGGGCCGGGCTGGCCTGCGTGATCGGGCTGGTCACCCTGCTCGGACTGCTGATCCGGGTCGCGGTCCTGCTGCACGGCCTACGCCGCGCGGAGTACGCCGGGCTGACCGCCGCCGGCGGCCTCTCCGCGCACGACAGGCGCCGCTGCCGCGACGTCAGCACCTACCGGGCACTGCACCGGCTGGTGGGCGAACACGCGGTCCGGTTGATCGGCTGCTACGCGGCCGTCTCCGCGGTCCTGATCACCCTCTGTTGCGCCGCCGCGCTCTCCGGCCACCGGCCCGACCCCCTCTCCCCCGCCGGATGGCAGACCCTGATCCACTGGACCGCCGAGCTCGGCGACGCCGTGCTCGGCTGGCTGCCGGTGGTGACCAGCGCGCTCGGGTTGCTCATCTACCGCACCGACTCGGTACGCCGCTCGGTCGGCGTGATCTGGGACGTCTGCACGTTCTGGCCCCGGGCCGCGCACCCGCTCGCCCCGCCCAGCTATGCCGAACGGGCCGTGCCGGAACTCCAGACCCGGGTGGCCGGGCTGCTCGCGCTGCCGCCGCACCACCCCGACCGAATGGACGGCGTGATCCTCTCCGGGCACAGCCAGGGCACCGTCATCTGCGCCGCGGTGCTGCTGCAACTGCCCACCCGGTGGCGGCGGCGGACCTGGTTCTTCTCCTACGGCTGCCAGCTCACCCGACTCTACGGCCGGGTCTTCCCGTCCTACTTCGGGCCGGAGCGGCTGCGCACGCTCGCCCGGGCCGTCACCTGGCCCAGCGGGCACGTCGCCTGGACCAACTTCTGGCGGGACACCGACCCGCTCGGCTGGCAGGTCAGCGCCGGGCAGCGGGACGTGCCGGTGGCCGACCCGGAGGCGCTGCACCCGTCCGGCGGGGAGGTCGCCGACCCGCCCATCCGCAGTCACAGCGGCTATCCGGACGCGGTCGAGTTCGCCCGCGAGCGGGCCGTGGTGGCCCGCCTGCTGCGCCGCAGCGTGCCGTCACCCCGCCCCGGCGCCGGCTGACCGCGGCCCGCCCCGCCACCCGACCGGCGGGCCGCCGCGCGCTCAGGCCGGGGGCGGCTCGGCCAGCCGGACCACCAGGTCGGCGTGCGGGGCCGTGCCGACCACCAGCCGGGCATTCTCCTCGTCGCTGCCGAGCGCCCAGGCCCGGGCCTGCTCCGGCGACTTCCCGTAGGCCTCGTGCCGGGCGGTCAGGCGGCGCACCCGCAGCTCGGCATCCAGGTCGAGGAACCAGGCCCGGTGCAGCAGCGAGCGCACCTCCTCCCACGGGTCGGCGCGCAGCAGCAGGTAGTTGCCCTCGGTGACCACCAGCCGCACCTCAGGCGGCACCTCGATCGCGCCGGCGACCGGCTCCTCCAGGTCGCGGCGGAACTCCGGCGCCCACACCGAAGTCGGCTCCAGTCGCCGCAACCGGCGCAGCGTGGCGACGAAACCGTTGACGTCGAAGGTGTCCGGCGCGCCCTTGCGCGCCGTGCGCCCCAACCGGGCCAGCGCGGATGAGGCCAGGTGGAAGCCGTCCATCGGGACCAGCCGGGCGGTCGGGCCGACCTCGGCGACGACCCGCTGGGCCAGGGTGGACTTGCCCACCCCGGGAGCGCCGGCGATGCCGAGCAGTTGCCGCGGGCCGTCCTCGGCGAGCGCCCGCGCGCGGGCGACCAGCTCGTCGAGCGCGAGCACCTGGGCGGGCGGCATCAGGCGAGCACCGGCTCGCTGATGGTGAACCGCGCCTCGACCGCCGCCTGCACCGACTGCGGCGCCGGGTCCAGCTCCAGCTCCGGCACGGACTCGCCGGACCGGGCGTACGCCGCCTTGGCCAGCATCGGCGGGACCGCGGTCAGGCCCGTGTCGGCCAGCTCGCGCAGCGCGGTGACGCGGGCGCCGAGCGCCTCGGCGTATTCCCGGGCGCGGGCCAGGGCGTCGGCGATCGCGGCGTGCCGCGCCTCCCGGTAGGCCGGGCTGTCCGGTCGCAGCGACCAGACCGGGCCAGCCACCTCGACCTGTTCGTGCTCGGCCAGGCGGAGCATCAGCTCACCGAGCGAGGTGAAGTCGGTGACCGTGACCGTGGTGCTGACGCTGCCCTGCCAGGCCACCACGCGTTCGCCCGAACGCTTCGTCACCGGCCAGACGTTGACCTGCCCGGTCTCGCGTCGTTCCACGGCCGGCTCGGCCGCGTCCAGCAGCGCGCGCACCGCGGCGGCCCGTTCGGCCAACCGGGTCAGCGTGGCCTGCCGATCCCGGTCCCGGGCGACCGCGGTCACGGTGAACCGGGCCAGCTCGGGAGCGACCTCCCGGTAGGCCTCGCCGCGTACCGCCACGACCGGTGCGTCCGCCATGCCGCTCAGCCTAACGGCGGGGTGGCCGGCAGGTGCGCCGTGTACCCGACCGCGCCGGCCGTCACCCGGCACCCGGTCAGGTGGCCCCCCGCCGCGCCCAGCTCGCGCAGGTAGGCCAGCTCGACCGCGTGGTCCGCACCGGCCGGGAACTCCCGCCGGTGCGCGGTGAACGCGCGGCCCCGCAGCGTGGCCCGCGCCGTGCGGGCCTCGGCCAGCCGGCCGGCCAGCGCCGCGCCGTCGCCGGCGCGCAGCGCGCCGGTCAGCTCGTCCAGGAAGGCGGCCACCTCGGCCAGCTCGGCCAGCACCCGGTCCCGATTGCCGAGCAGCATGTTCGCGGTCCGCTCGGGCGGGCCGCCGGCGACCCGGGTCCCGTCGGAGAAGCTGCCGGCGGCCAGCGCCAGCACCGCGTCCCGCAATGCCGAGCGCTGCACCGTACCGGCCAGCGCGCCGGCCAGCAGGTGCGGCAGGTGCGAGGCGAGCGCGGCGGCGGCGTCGTGCTCCGGGGCCGACATCGGCACCACCCGGGCGTGGAAGACGTCGACGAGCAGCGCGGCGAGCCGCCGGAACGCGCCCACCCCGGTCGGGCCCGGGCAGAGCACCCAGGCCGCGCCGTCGAGCAGTTCCGGGGCGGCGGCGGCCAGGCCGGCCCGGTCGGCGCCGGCCATCGGATGACCGGGCACGAACCGGTGCCCGAGCCCCTGCGCGGTGGCGACGGTGGCCACCTCGGCCTTGACGCTGCCCACGTCCGTGAGCACGCACCCGTCGTCGGTGGCGGCGGCCACCCGGGCCAGCATGGCCGGCAGCGTGGGCAGCGGGCCGCAGACGAACACCACGTCCCGCCCGGCGACCGCGTCCTCGACCTCGTCGGGGGCCGCGACGCCCCGCTCGCGCACCTGTCGCCGGGCCGCCGGGTCCGGGTCCCAGGCGGCCACGTCGAGCCCGGCGTCGCGGAGCCGGAACAGCACCGAACCACCGATCAGCCCGGTCCCGACCACCGCCCCGCGTGCCAGCCCGCCGGCCTCGCCCACCATCGGCCCACCTCGGCGTCCGCGTCGTCGGCGGAGCCCGGTCGGCCCCGCGGGAAGTCCCGCCGAGAATATCGCCCATCCCACCGAGGCCCGGATGCAAGGCGGGGCCCCTTCTTAACACCAGGTGTTAAGAAGGGGCCCCGCCTCTACCGAAAGCGTTAAGAAGGGGCCCCGCCTTACGGCATCGACGGCGGATATCGATCCGGCCGGACGGTGGATGTCGGTGCCCGCGGTACGGCGTACGGTCCTCCGGCGGCTCGACCGGAACGACCGGTCGGGCCTTCGTCAACGGGGAAGGGACACTCATGTCCGCGACGTACCGGGCGCTCGCCTCGGTGGTCATGTTGATCGGTTTCTACGTCGTCGCGCTGCTCCAGCTCGCCGCCGTGATCGCGCTCGGGATCTGGCTGTTCGGCCACACCTCGGGCATCGTCACCGGCAAGCTGCTGCTGCCGCTGGTGGTCGCGCTGGGCGCGGTGGGCGTCGGGATGTGGAAGGCGATCCGTACCAGGAACGAACCGGCGCCCGGCCTGGTCCTGGACGAGCGGGCGGCGCCCCGGCTCTGGGCCACCGTGCGCGAGCTGGCCACCGCGGTCGGCACCCGGGCACCGGACGAGATCCGGCTGGTGCCCGAGGTGAACGCCGCGGTCGGCGAGCAGAGCCGGCTGCTCGGTCTGGTCGGTGGTCGGCGCACGCTCTACGTCGGGCTGCCGCTGCTCCAGGCGATGCGGATGGACCAGTTCCGTTCGGTGCTCGCGCACGAGCTGGGCCACTACTCCGGCCGGCACACCCGCCTCGGCGGGGTGGCCTACCGGGGCCGGCTGGCCATCGAGGAGACGATCGAGCGGATCAGCCCGCGCAACCCGATCGGCTGGGTGTTCAAGGGCTACTCGCTGCTCTACCTGATGGTGGACAACGCCGCCTCACGCCGCCAGGAACTGGAGGCCGACCGGGCGTCGGTGGCGCTCGCCGGCACCGAGGCGGCCACCTCGGCGCTGCGTACGCTGCCCGCGCTCGACGCCGCCTGGGCCTTCTACACGCGCCGCTACGTCGAGTCGGGCTGGTCCGCCGGGCTGGCCCCGGACGACCTCTTCGGCGGCTTCGCGGAGCTGCTGGACGCCCGCCGCGAGGAGATCGACGCGCTGCGGGAGAACGCGCCGGAGCGGGAGCCGTCCCGCTGGGACACCCACCCGCCGATCGGCGTCCGGGTCGCCGCCATGACGGCCGCTCCCCCGACCACGGCGGGCGCGGACGACCAGCCGGCGCGGACGCTGCTCGCGGACGTGGCCGCCGCCGGCCGCCAGCTCCAGGCGCTGGTGGTCGAGCACGGCTCCCGGCGGGTGCTGCCGTGGCCGGAGTTCGTCGCCGAGTCGGTCGCCGCCGACGTGCAGCGGCGGGCGGACAACCTCTACCGGGCGGTCGGCCGGTTCACCGGCACTCCCGCGCCGGGCCTCCCGACGGTGCTGGACCTGGTCCGCGCCGGCCGGCTGGGCGAGTTCGCCGAGCAGTTGTTCGACGGTGCCACCCGCAAGGAGGCGGCGGCCGCGTTCGCCGGCCCGATGGAGACGCTGCTGGACCACGCGGCGGTCCGCTCCGGCCGGGCGCGCTGGCAACTCTCCTGGTCCGGCCCGGCCTCGCTGGTCGGCACGTCGGGCGAGCCGTGGGACCTGGCCGACGAGGCCAAGCTGGCGGTCACCCCGGAGAGCCTGGACGAGGCGCTGGCCCGGCTGGCCGAGCGGGGCGTCGACGTCGCCGGCGCCACCGTGGTGCAGGCCCGTGCCACCGCCCGGAACGCCGACCTGATCGCCGGCCTGGCCAACATCAAGATCGACGGCCGGGAGCACGACGTGCTGGTGCTCGACAACGGCCTGGTGCTGATCGCCGACCCGGGCAAGGCCGGCCAGGGCGAGAAGCGGCTGACCGCGCTCGTCGGTTCGGTGCCGGTCGCCGACCTGGCCGCCCGCCACCCCTATCTGCCCTACGAGGAGATCACCTCGGTGGAGGTGCGGCGGGAGGTGCCGCTGAAGGCCACGCTGACGCTCTTCGACGGCCGCACCGTGCAGATGCAGGAGCTGATGGCCAGTGAGTTCCTGGAAAAGCGCAGCCGGGACACGCTGCTGACGGTGTTCCGGCGGATCAACGGCTGAGCCGCGCCGGCCGCCGGCCCCGTTGACGGGGTCGGCGGCCGGCGGTCAGGACTCGGCGAGCCGGCCGGCCACCGCGTCGACGTGCGCGTCGGACTCGGTCAGCGCCGCCCGCACGTGCCGGGCGCCGGCCGGGCCGTAGAAGACGCCGGCGGCGACCAGGATGCCGCGCCGGGCCAGCCAGTCGACCGTGTCCCAACAGTCCTCGTCGCGGGTCAGCCAGAGGTAGAGCCCGGCCTCGGAGTGCTCGACCGTGAAGCCGGCGCCGGTGAACGCGGCGCGCAGCGTCTCCCGCCGGGCCCGGTAGCGCTCCCGCTGGGCGTCGGCGTGCGCCTGGTCGGCGAGCGCGGCCACCATGGCCGCCTGCACCGGGGCCGGCACGATCATGCCGGCGTGCTTGCGCACCTTGAGCAGCTCGGCCGTCAGCGCCGGGTCGCCGGCCACGAACCCGGCCCGGTAGCCGGCCAGGTTGGAGCGCTTGGAGAGCGAGTGCACCGCGAGCACGCCCGCGTAGGACCCGCCGCACACCTGCGGCGAGAGCACCGAGACGGGTTCGGCGTCCCAGCCCAACGGCAGGTAGCACTCGTCGCTGGCGACCACCGCGCCGCGCTCGCGGGCCCACTCGACCACCTTGCGCAGGTGGGCGGCGGGCAGCACCCGGCCGGTCGGGTTGCCCGGCGAGTTGACCCAGACCAGGCGGACCCGGGGGTCGGGGCCGAGCGCGGTCAGCGAGTCACTGCGCACGACCGTCGCGCCGGCCAGCCGGGCCCCGTCCTCGTATGTCGGATAGGCGACCGACGGCACCACGACCACGTCACCCGGGCCGAGCCCGAGCAGCGTGGGCAGCCAGGCCACCAGCTCCTTGGAGCCGATCGTGGGCAGCACCCCCAGCCCGTCGACACCCGCGCCGCAGGCCCGGGCCACCCAGGCCGCGATGGCGTCCCGCAGGGCGGGCGTGCCCGCGGTCAGCGGATAGCCCGGCGCGTCCGACGCGTCGGCGAGCGCCTGCCGGATCAGCGGCGGCACCGGGTCGACCGGCGTGCCCATGGAGAGGTTGATGAGACCACCCGGGTGCGCCGCGGCCGTGGCGGCCGCGGCGTCCAGCGTGTCCCAGGTGAACTCGGGCAGCCGTGCCGAGACCGGCGTGGGCCGGCTCAGTGGCCCTCGCCGCGCGGCGGCTGCGCGGCGACGAAGGTGGCGTCCTTCTCCACCTTGCCGATCTTCGAGGCGCCCCCGGGCGAGCCCAGGTCCTCGAAGAACTCGTAGTTCGCGCCGGTGTAGTCCTTCCACTGCTCCGGCACGTCGTCCTCGTAGAAGATCGCTTCCACCGGGCAGACCGGCTCGCAGGCACCACAGTCGACGCACTCGTCGGGGTGGATGTAGAGCATCCGGTTGCCCTCGTAGATGCAGTCGACCGGGCACTCCTCGATGCATGCCTTGTCGAGCACATCCACGCACGGCTCGGCGATGATGTAGGTCACCGGTCTTCTCCTCCGCAAGACTCGTCGCGATCATCCGCAACGGTAAGAGCCTAGTATCTCGCCGGGGAGGGGGTCGATCGTGCTCCGACAGCAGGACGTGGGACACCGGATCGTGGTTCGCCGGATTGTGGGGATTCGCGAGGGCCGGCCGCTCTTCTCCGACGCGCTCGGGGAGCTGGTGGAGCTGAGCGAGACCCACATCACCCTCGCCACCGACCGCGGGCCGCTGCGCGTCCCGGTCGGCGAGGTGCACCGCGCCAGGCGGGTGCCGCCGGCCCGCCGGCCGACCGCCGCCGCGGTGATCGCCCTGGAGACCGCCGCCGACGAGGCCTGGCCCGCGCCGGTACGCGGGCGGCTCGGCGACTGGCGGCTGCGGGCCGCCGCCGGCTGGACCGGCCGGGCGAACAGCGCGCTGCCGATCGGCGACCCGGACCGCCCGCTGCCCGAGGCGCTGGACGCGGTGCACCGCTGGTACGCCGACCACGGCCAGCACGCCCTGGTGAACACGCCGCTGCCGCTGGCCGCCCCGGTCGGCGCGGAGCTGGACGCGCGCGGCTGGACGTCCCGCCCGCCGGTGCTGGTGCAGACCGTCCCGCTGGTCACCCTGACGACGCCAGGCCGCGCCGTCGGGACGGCGCACGGGGCGGGGCCACCCACGAACGCGTCGACCGGCGGGGACGCTCCCCCGGTGACACTGGCCCGGGTACCCGCCGACGACTGGCTGGCGGTCGCCGCCGACCGCAAGGGCGGGCTGCCGCAGGCCGCCCTTCACGTGCTCACCGCCGTGGACCGGATCCGCTTCGCCGAGCTGCGGGTCGACGGCCGACTGCTCGCGGTGGGCCGGGGCACCGTCACCGGTGCGGGGCGTTGGCTCGGGGTGAGCCTGCTCGAGGTGCTGCCGGAGGCCCGCCGGCGCGGCTACGCCGGGGCGGTCGTGCGGGCCCTGGCCGGCTGGGCCGCCGCCGAGGGCGCCACGCAGGCGTTCCTCCAGGTGGAGCAGACGAACGTGGGCGCGGTGGCGCTCTATCGCCGGCTCGGCTTCACCACCCACCACACCTATCTCACCCGGGTGGCGCCCTGACTCAACGCCGGACGACCTTGCGGGGCCGGGACTGCTTCAGCTCGGCGTACCGCTTGAGCTGGCGGGAGCGGAAGTCCCGGCCGAGCGCGGTGAGGGTCAGGTAGCCGACCAGCACACCCGCCGCGGTGGCCGCGAGATAGAGCCAGATCTGGGCGAAGAACAGGCCGGCCCCACCACCGAACGGGTTCTCGCCGACCAGCAGCGGCCCGACGAAGACGGTGAGCGCCAGCGCCGCGACCACCACCAGGGCCAGGTCACCGGCCCAGTGCCCGAGCGGCCGGGCGGCGCCCCAGCGGAACGCGGCGCCGGCCAGGATCAGACCGATGGCCAGGAACATCACCAACGAGACCCGGCTGGCCGCGGTGTCGTCGTCCGGGAAGGCGAACCTGATGACCAGCCGGGCCACCACGTTGACCACGAACAACGCGGCCGTCAGCACAACCACCGCACGCCACCGCTGACCCATCGCACGCCTCCCGCCGTACCGCCCCGCCCCCGCGGCGGGTCTCTGGCAGGAATGTCTACCACCGCCGGCTGTGCGGCGTCAGCACCTCACGGTTGTGCGGGCGGTGGCGCCACGAGGTGCCGGAAGCCGAGCACCGCGAAGGTGACCGCGCCGGTCACGATCAGCGCGAGGCCGAGCACGTTGTCGCCGGCCAACGCCAGATCGCCCTCGGTGGTGCGGAAACCGCCCACCACGATCACCAGGAACCACGGCAGCGCGGCCAGCGCCACCCCCCACCGGCTGCCGGTCGAGGCGTGCGCGAACCAGCCGAGCAGCACCGTCGACGCCGCCACCGCGGCGACACCGGCCACCGCCAACCCGATCCCGACCAGAGCCTGGGTGCCGCCGGCGCGGCCCTGCACGGTCTCCCAGGCCCAGGTGGCGAAGATCAGGTCGAGCAGCGCGGCCAGCACGCCGGCCCAGACCGCCACCACGCCGCCGGCCACCCGCAGCGCGCGGTCGAGCGCCCGCTCCGCCCGGCCGGGCGGAGCGGACGGCGACGGCTCGGGCAGGACCGACACGGGCGCGGCGGGCGACGTCACCGGAGACCGGCCGCCGCGACCGGGGCGCGGTCCGGCGCGTCCGGGGCCAACCCCGCGAAGAGGTCGTCCTCCCAGCCGTACGGGCCGTTGCCGGGTCCCTTCTCGCCGACCGCGAGCGTGAAGTATTCGACGCCCATGAACTCGGCACCGAAGTTGCCGGCGATCGAGTAGAGCCAGGAGTCGGCCGGGATCTGGGTGGCGTGGGCGCGCATCGCCGCCTCCTTCGCGGCGTGCTGGTCGGTGGCGTCGATCCGGGCCGCGATCTGCGCGTCGGGCGTGCCGAACGGCAACTCCGCCACGTCGGAGATGCCGGCGAAAGGATTGTCGGACGACTCGGTGAACGCCTCCAGGCCGGCGTCCAGCACGCTGCGCGGCATGGCCGTCCAGTAGACCTTCGCCGGGGCGATCCCCTCGGCCGCGGCCAGCTCGACGGCGCGCATGGCCACCCGGTGCGCCTGGATGTGGTCGGGGTGGCCGTAGAAGCCGTTCGGGTCGTACGTGATCAGGACCTGGGGGCGGACCTCGCGGACGACCGCCAGCAGGTGCCCGGCGGCGGAGTCGAGATCGGCCCGCCAGAACGCCCGCGGGTGGTCGTTGGTGGCCAGCCCCATCATCCCGGAGTCGCGGTAGCGGCCCGCGCCGCCGAGGAACCGGTGGTCGGCCACGCCGAGCGCGGCGCAGGCCGAGGCCAGCTCCGCGATCCGGTAGCCGCCGAGCTGGTCGGCCTCGGCCGCGGCGAGACCGGACAGCGCCGGCACGTGGATCTCGCCCTCCTCGCCCAGCGTGCAGGTCACCAGCGTGACGTGGGCGCCGGCGGCGGCGTAGTGCGCCATCGTCGAGCCGGTGCCGATCGACTCGTCGTCGGGATGCGCGTGGACCAGCAGGAGGCGTCGGTCGGGCAGCGTCGTCACGCCCGTCACTCTAACCGGCGGTCCTGCCCCTCCGGCGGTCATGCGTCCGCCCAGGTCGGCCACATCACGCCGGGAGCCCGCCTACGATCTGCAGGCGTGGACTTTCCCGAGCTGGCCGCCCGTACCCGTCGGTTCAGCCACGGAGCGCCGCGCGCCGTGACCGTCGCGGGTGACGGCTCCCGGGTGCTCTTCCTGCGGTCGGCGGGGCCGGAGGACCCGGCCGACGCGCTCTGGCTCCTCGATGTCGACACCGGCGCGGAGTGTCTGGTCGCCGACCCGACGGTGCTGCTGGGCGCGGACGCCGAGCCGGCCCGCCTGGCGCCCGGCGAACGGGCGCTGCGCGAACGGCTGCGGCTCAGCTCCGGCGGCATCGGCTCGTACGCGCTGGACGCCGCCGGACGGGTCGCCGCGTTCGCGCTGGCCGGGCGGCTGTTCCGGGCCGACCTGGTGCACGGCGACGTGATCGAGGTGGCCGCCGTCGGGCCGGTGATCGATCCCCGGCCCGACCCGACCGGCGAACGACTCGCCTACGTCACCGACACCGCCGAGGGTGTCCGCCGGGGCCAGCTGCGGGTGGTCGAGCCGGACGGCGCGGACAACCTGCTCGCCGGCGAGGACAGCGGCGTGACCTGGGGGCTGGCCGAGCACGTCGCGGCCGAGGAGTTCCACCGCCACCGGGGCTACTGGTGGGCGCCGGACGGGCGCTCGGTGCTCGCCGCCCGGGTGGACGAGTCCCGCCTGCCCCGCTGGTACCTGTACGACCCGGCCGAGCCGGCGAGCCCACCGACGTCGGTGGCGTACCCGGTCGCGGGCGGCCCGAACGCGGAGGTGAGCCTGCACCTGCTCGACCTCGACGGCGGCTGGGTCGACGTGCACTGGGACCGCGAGACCTACCCCTACCTCAACTCGGTCGAGTGGGCCGACGGCGGGCCACTGATCACGGTGCTGCGCCGCTCCCAGCAGCACGGCCTGGTGCTCGCGGTGGACCCGCGCACCGGGGAGACGCAGGTGCACGCCGAGCTGGCCGACCCGCGCTGGGTGGAACCGATCCCGGGCACCCCGGCGCACCTGCCCGACGGGCGGGTGCTGGTCGGCGGCGAACTGGCCCACGACGGGTACGACGCCAGGTGCCTGTTCGCCGACGGCACGCTGCTCACCCCGCCCTCGCTCTACGTGCGGCGGGTGGTCGGGCGGCTGCCGGCCGGCCCGGGCACCGCGGCCGACCTGTTGGTCGAGGCGAGCGAGGGCGAACCCAGCCAGCGCCACCTCTATCGGGTGCGAACCGCTGTCGGCGGCGGGATGGACGCCCGCCGGATGGGCAGCGACCCGGGCTGGCACACCGCCTCGATCGGCGGGTCCACGCTGGCGGTGGGCGTCGCCTCGCTGGAGCACGCCGGGGTCCGCTGGCGGGTGTGGCACGGCGACCGCGAGGTGGCCGAGTTGCGTTCGCTCGCCGCCACCAGCTCGTCCGCCCCGCGACCGACGCTGGTGCGGGTGACCGACCGGCGGCTGCCCAGCGCGGTGCTCTACCCCGGCGAGCACGTCAAGGGCACCCGGCTGCCGGTGCTGGTGGACATCTACGGCGGGCCCGGCCACCAGGAGGTGGTCGCGGCACGCGACGCCTGGCTGGAGCGGCAGTGGTGGGCCGACCAGGGCTTCGCGGTGGTGACCGTCGACAACCGGGGCACCCCGGGCATCGCGCCCTCGTTCGAGAAGGCGATCCACCGCCGGGTGGCGGACGTGATCCTCGCCGACCAGGTGGACGCGCTGACCGCGCTCGCCGGCAAGCATCCCGACCTGGACCTGGGCCGGGTCGCGGTGCGCGGCTGGTCGTTCGGCGGCTGGCTGGCCGGGCTGGCGGTGCTACGGCACCCGGAGCTGTTCCGCTGCGCGATCGCGGGCGCGCCGGTCACCGACTGGGCGCTGTACGACACCGCCTACAGCGAGCGTTACCTGGGCATGCCGGAGGACGGCATGGACGTCTACGCCCACCACTCGCTGGTCGAGCTGGCCGCCGAACCGGTCGGCGACCCGGAGGAGGCGCGGCCGATGCTGCTGGTGCACGGCCTGGTCGACGACAACGTGCTGGCCGCGCACACGCTGCGGCTCTCCGCCGCGCTGCTGTCCACCGGCCGCCCGCACGCGGTGCTGCCGCTGCCCGGCGCGAGCCACCTGGCGGCCGGCGGCGTGTCCGAGCGCCTGCTCCGCCTCGAGCTGGATTTCCTCCGCCGCTGCTTGTAAGGAGGGGGCCCCTGTTAACGCTTTCTGCATAGGCGGGGGCCCCTATTAACTCCCGCACGTGCTGGCTGTGTCGCTGGAGGCGGTCATGAGTCGACGTGGCGGATCCGGCTGCGGGTGACCGTCAGGTGCCGGACCCAGTCGGTCGGCGCGGTCTGGCTCAAGCGGGACGTCGAGCGCTACATCCGGGACCACCGACCACCCCGGCCGGCAGACGACGAGGAGTAGGCCCGAGACCCGGACTCCGCAAACGGCTGAGCCCCGGCCGGCACCAGCGCCGGTCCGGGGCTCAGCCGGACGAGATCGTGGGCGTTACTGCTTGACGAACGCGTTGACGAAGTTCGGGTAGCCGAAGACGGACGAGATGAAGACGCCGCCGGCCTTGGAGCCGTGCACGTTGTACGCCACGTCGACGTAGAGCGGCACCACCGGCGCGAACTCCTTCATGATCCGCTCATCCAGCTTGCCCCACTCCGGGCCCTGGTCGGCCGGGGGCATGGCCAGGATCCGGTCCATCTCGGCGTTGATCTTGTCGTCGTTGAAGTAGGACGAGTTGCTGTTGCCCTCGGCCTTGATGGTGCGGCCGTCGTAGAGCACCGGCAGGATCGAGGCGCCGCTCGGCCAGTCGGCGGCCCAGTTGCCGATGTAGAGGTCCCAGGGGTTGTCCTTCTTCTTGACCTCGTCCAGCTTCGCGTCGTCCGGGATGTTCCGGACGGTGATCTTGAAGCCGGCGCGCTCCAGGTTGCCCTTGAGCTGGACCGCGATCTGCTGCTCGTCGGTGTTGTCCGCGACGCCGAGGACCAGCTCCGGCGTCTGGCCGCCGAGCAGTTCCTTCGCCTTGTCCGGGTTGCCGTTGGCGCCCGCCGGATAGGCGTCGTACGCCTTGTAGCCGATGGTCGACGGCGGCATCAGGGTGGTCATCGGCTGGGCGACGGTCTGGCCGCCGAGCGCCTTGACCAGGCCCTCCCGGTCGATCGCGTAGTTGAGCGCCTGGCGGATCTTCAGGTCCTTGACCCGCTGGGTGTTGATCACGAGCTGGTTGGCGCTCGGGGTCGGGGACAGCAGCGTGCGGGACTTCAGCGCCGGGTCACCGGCCACCTTGGCGACCAGCGCCGGCGGCACCGAGTTGAACGCCAGCGCGCTCTGGTCCGCGCCGTTGTCGGCGATCACCCGGTTGTTGGCGGCGTCCTGGGTCGGGCCGAAGGTCCAGACGAACTGGTCTGGGTACTGGTGGCGCACCGGGTCGGTCTTCGCGTCCCAGTTCGGGTTGCGGTCCAGCGTGAGCTGGACGCCCACCTGGTTCTTGGCGATCTTGTAGGGACCGGACGAGAACGGCCTCTGGTCCAGGTTGACCCCGGTGTCCTTCTCCGGCTTCAGCGGCGCCGTGGTGGGCAGCGAGACCGCGAACGGCAGGTCGCAGCGCGGCTTGGCGAACTCGAACCGGAGCGTCTTGTCGTCCGGCGTGGTCAGGCCCGGCGGCAGCGACGTCTTGTTCTTCTTGAAGTCCCACTTGGTGTCGTACTGCGGGGTGTCGGCCAGCCACTCCTGGATGTAGGTCGGGCCGCTGGTGAGGTCCGGGTCGAAGGAGCGGGCGATGCCGTACGCGATCTCCTTGGCGGTGATCGGGCTGCCGTCCTCGAACTTCACCCCGTCCTTGACCTTGAACTCCCAGACCTTGCAGTCGTTGTCGACGTTCGTGCCCGGCGTCTCGGCCAGGTCGCCCACCAGGACCAGGCCGCCCTTGCCGTCGTCCTTCCAGGTGGTCAGGTAGCGGGCGAAGAGCGGGCTGGCCATCAGACCGGCGAACGAGTACGTCCGCTGCGGGTCCAGGTGGGAGATGGGGGTCTCCCGGATGATGGTGAACGTCCCGCCCTTGGCCGCGCCGTCGATCTCGGCGGCCGGCCCCTGTGAGTCCTTGGGGTCGGTCGCGATGACCCCGGTCTGCTGCCGGTTGGTGTCCACCTTGGTGCCTTCGCCCGTGTTCTCCGAGCAGGCGCCGAGTGCCACAACCAGTGCGATGGCACCGCCCGCGGCGGCCGCTGCGCGTGGTCGCATGTCCTACCTCCTCCACCCGTTCGCCGAGCGCATCCGCCGACGTCCCGAGGATCGTAAAGAAGAAAAACTACAAGTTGGGTAACAGTTGTCGATAAATTTCGTCGCGGTTCAGCCGAGCCGCACCCGCGGGTCGATCACCGCGTAGAGCAGGTCCACCACCACGTTCGCCAACACCACGAAGACCGCCGCGATCAACACGGTCGCCATGATGGTCGGCAGGTCTCCCGAGCGGACCGCGTCGACAGCGGTACGCCCCATCCCGTTCAGACCGAACGTCGTCTCGGTGATCACCGTCCCACCCAGCGCCCCGCCCACGTCCAGGCCGGCGATGGTCACCACCGGCGTGATCGCGGCGCGCAGCGCGTGCCGCCCGTACACCGAGCGTTTGGCCAGCCCCTTGGCCCGCGCGGTGCGGACGAAGTCCTCCGACAGCGTCTCCAACATCTGTGCCCGGGACAGCCGGGCGTAGATGGCGGAGAAGAGGAAGGCCAGCGCCACCCAGGCCAGCACCAGCCCGCTGCTCCACTTCAACGGATTGTCGAACAACGAGGTGTAGCTCGGCACCGGCAGCAACCGCAGGTTGTAGACGAAGACGATGAGCAGCACCGCGCCGACGAAGTAGAGCTGCAACGAGGCGCCGGTCAGCGAGAAGCCGATCGCCGCCCGGTCCAACCAACTGCCCCGGCGCAGCGCCGAGAGCATGCCGAGCCCGACCCCGAGCAGCAGCCACAGGACCGCCGCCGGGATGACGATGCTCAGCGTCACCGGCAACACCCGGGCGATGGTGTCCGACACCGCCTCGTTGGAGACGTACGACCAGCCGAGGCAGGGCGCGTCGCAGCGGCCACCCTGGGCGCTGCCCAGATCCCGGCCGGTGACGATGCCCTTCATGTAACCGGCGTACTGGCTGATCAGCGGGTCGCGCAGGCCCAGCTCCTGCCGCACCCGCTCCAGCCGCTCCGGGTTGCAGTTCTTCGGGCACATCCCGGTCACCGGGTCACGCGGCAGGGCGAAGAACATCAGGAAGCTGAGCACGCTCACCGCGAACAGGGTGAGCGCGGCCGAGAGCAGCCGGCGGACGAGGAAACGCGTCATGGGTCGGCCTCCTACCGGGACGACTTCGGGTCGAGCGCGTCGCGCAGCGCGTCGCCGAAGAGGTTGAAGGCGAGCACGAGCGCGAAGATCGTGATGCCGGGGAAGAACACGTACGACGGATCGGTCTGCAGGTAGTCGAGGCTGCGGTAGATCATCCGCCCGAAGCTCGGCGTCTCATCCGTCAGGCCGACGCCGATGAACGACAGCGCCGCCTCGCTGGTGATGTATTGCGGAACCGCGAGCGAGAAGGCCACCAGGATCGGCGCCCAGACGTTCGGCAGCAACTGGCGGAACAGCATGTGCCCCAACCCGGCGCCGCTGGCCCGGGCCGCCTCCACGAACTCGCGCTCGCGCAACGCGATGATCTGACCGCGCACCAGCCGGGCCGTGCTGGTCCAGCCGAACAGCGCGAAGATCGCGATGAGCACACCGATCTGGAAGTACGCCGGGACGGCCTCCCGCTGGCCGTAGAAGCGCAGCGCGACGGTCGGCATCAGCGCCAGCGCGATGATCAGGAACGGCATGGCCAGGGTCAGGTCGGTGATCCAGTTGATCACCGAGTCCAGCCAGCCGCCGAGGTAGCCGGCGAGCGTACCCAGCGTCACGCCGATCACCGCGGTCAGCACGGCGGCGGCGAACGCGATGAACAACGACGTCCGCAGGCCGTGCACCATCCGGATGAAGATGTCCCGGCCCAGACCGGGCTCCAGGCCGAACCAGTGCTCGCCGGTGACGCCGCCGGCGTAGCCCAACGGCATGCCGTAGCCGTCGAGGCGGCTCTGGAACTGCTCCTTCGGGCCCACCCCGTACAGCGCCTGGATCAGCGGCACGGCCAGCGCGACCAGCACGAAGAAGACGAGCAACGCGCCGCTGACCATGGCGGTGCGGTCCCGCCGGAGCCGCGCCAGCGCGAGCTGACCGGGTGAGCGACCGACGAACTCCTTGTTCCGGCGCTCGTCCCCCTCACCGGGGGACTCGATCTCCGCGAGCGCTACGCCCTCGACCGGGGAGAGACTCATTCCGCCACCTCCTTCAGTTGCGGGTTGTCGCCGCCGCCGACCCCCGCCGGTTGGACGGCGTCGCCGCCGACCGTCGCGGGCGCACCGGCGTCAGCGGGCCCGTTCTCCGGGTGGTGGCAGGCGGTGTGTTGGGTGCCGCCGTCGCGGGTGGTGAGGGTGGGTTCTTCGGTGGCGCAGTGGTCGGTGGCTTTCCAGCAGCGGGTGCGGAAGCGGCAGCCGGACGGTGGGTTGAGCGGGGTGGGGACGTCGCCGGTGAGGCGGATGCGGCCGGCGGGGCCGAGGGTGGTGACGTCGGGGATGGCCGAGAGCAGGGCTCGGGTGTAGGGGTGTTGCGGGTGGGTGTAGATGGTGTCGCGGTCGCCGATCTCGACGATTTTGCCGAGGTACATGACGGCGACGCGGTGGCAGAAGTGGCGGATGACGGCAAGGTCGTGGGCGATGAACACGAACGCCAGGTCGAGGTCGCGTTGCAGGTCGCGTAGCAGGTTGATGACCTGGGCCTGGATGGAGACGTCCAACGCGGAGACGGGTTCGTCGGCGACGATGAGCTTCGGCTTCAACGCGAGGGCGCGGGCGATGCCGATGCGTTGGCGTTGCCCGCCGGAGAACTCGTGGGGGTAGCGGTTGTAGTGCTCGGGGTTGAGCCCGACCAACTCCAGCAACTCCTGCACGCGGCGTTTGATCCCGCCGGGTGGGCTGATGTTGTTGACCTGCAACGGCATGGCCACGATCCGTCCGACGGTGTGGCGGGGGTTCAGCGAGGCGTAGGGGTCCTGGAAGATGATTTGCAGGTCCTGGCGCAGGGCGCGTAGGTCCCGGCGGCCGGCGTGGGTGATGTCGCGGCCGGCGAAGGTGATGCTGCCGGCGGTGGGTTCCAGCAGCCGGACCAGCATCCGCCCGGTGGTGGTCTTACCGCAGCCGGACTCCCCGACCAGGCCGAGGGTCTCGCCGGGGCGCACGTCGAAGTCCAGCCCGTCGACCGCCCGCACCGCCCCCCTGGCGCGGAAGCCCTCACGCACCGGGAAGTGCTTGGTCAACCCGCGCACACGCAGCAGCGGCTCGGCCTCCGACGACGCCGCGGGCGACGCCTCGGTCGCGGCCGGCTGGCCCGCGCTCGGGTCGGCGTTCATCGGGCCACTCCCGTCCGGGCGACGTCCTGCCGGGAGAGGCGGGTGCGCTCCTCGGCGGACAGGTGACACGCCACCCGGTGCCCCGGCTGGCCGGCGGCGCGCAGCTCGGGCACCTCCGTGCGGGAGCGGTCGCCGTTGACGTCGGCGTAACGGCAGCGGGGATGGAACGCGCACCCCGACGGCAGGTTGATCAGCGACGGCGGGTTACCGGGGATCGGCACCAGGTCCGCGTCCGCGTCGCCGTGCAGCGAGGGCACCGACGACAACAACCCCCAGGTGTACGGATGCTGCGGCCGCCGCAACACCTGCGTCACGCTGCCGTGCTCCACCGCCCGACCGCCGTACATGACGAGCACGTCGTCGGCCACCTGGCTGACCACGCCCAGGTCGTGGGTGATCAGGATGATCGCCGAGCGGAACTCCTCTTGGAGGTCGCTGAGCAGGTCCAGGATCTGCGCCTGCACGGTCACGTCCAACGCCGTGGTCGGCTCGTCGGCGATCAGCAGGTCGGGGTCGTTGACCAGCGCCATCGCGATCATCGCCCGCTGCCGCATCCCACCCGAGAACTCGTGCGGGTACTGCTCGAACCGCTTCGCCGGCTGCGGGATGCCGACCCGGTTCAGCATGTCCACCGCCCGGGTGCGCGCCTCCCGCTTCCCGACCCTCGGATGGTGCACCCGGTACGCCTCCGCGATCTGCTTCCCGACCGTGTAGTACGGGTGCAACGCCGACAACGGATCCTGGAAGATCATCGCCATGTCCCGACCGCGCAGCCGCCGCACCTCCTCGTCGGGCAGGCCGACGAGCTGACGACCACCCACCGCGATCTCCCCGGTGATCGACGCCCGCTTCGAGTGATGCAGACCGAGGATCGCCAACGACGTCACGCTCTTACCGGAACCCGACTCCCCCACGATCCCCAGCGTGCGGCCACGCTCGACGGCGAACGACACCCCGTCCACGGCCCTGACCACGCCGTCCTCGGTCTCGAAGCGCACCCGCAGGTCCCTGACCTGGAGATAGGGCGCTTCGCCGGAGCGCTGCTCCGGCACCTCCGAGCGGTCCGGCTCCCCGGACGGCACCGCCTCCGACCTGCCCATGACCGCCTCCTCCTCGGTGATGTAGGGAACCTACAGGAAACCTCTGGAGGCGAAAATAAGCTACAAAACTCGGGCTGTCAGCGGTCAGAGCGTAACGACTGGGTTTCCGACCCGCAGTCCGTCACCTGGGACATTCACCATCGCGACTAGGCGTCACCGCCCCGTCGTCGCACCCAAGGTGCGACCATGGTCGTGGTGACCAAGGGACGATTCCCGCCGACATGAGAGAGGTAGCCATGACCACGGCGGTGTTCGGCCACGACGGCCCGTGGACAGAAGAGGAGTACCTCGCCCTCGGCGAGACGCAGGAACGCGTCGAACTCTTCGACTGGAGCCTCTG
This sequence comes from Micromonospora sp. WMMD980, assembly GCF_029626035.1. Classification (NCBI taxonomy): domain Bacteria; kingdom Bacillati; phylum Actinomycetota; class Actinomycetes; order Micromonosporales; family Micromonosporaceae; genus Micromonospora; species Micromonospora sp. WMMD980. The sequence continues at coordinate 6,422,447 of NZ_JARUBE010000003.1, read as the reverse complement.
CGTGACCCCAGGTCCCACCCCACGGCATCAGAACATCTCCGGCGAGCTGCGCGCCGCCCTACGGACACCGGTACGCCAAGCCGGGCTCCGCGTGCTGGAAGCGGTAAGCGTCCGGCTCAGGCCCGGTCGGATCCCGATCCCGGACCTCGCCATCGTCGAAGACGTCGACCTCTGCGTTCCGGTGATCGAGGCGAGCAGTGTCCGGTTGGTCTGCGAAATCATCTCCCCCAGCAACGCCGCCACCGACAAGGTGCTCAAGATGCACTACTACGCGGCCGCCGGCATCGAGTGGTACCTCCTCGTCGACCAGGAGTCCCTGACGATGCACCTGTACCAACGGCGGGGCGCACACTATGTCGAGCGGTCCGTCACCAAGGCGGGCGAGACGCTGGAGCTGACGGATCCCGTCCGGGTCGCGATCCGGCCGGAGGATCTGCTCGACTGACGGATGTCGGTGCGCTCGCCTATGGTCGGGCGCATGGGATTCGACGCGGCCACCGCCGCCGTCCAGGCCGCCCTCGACGCGGGAGCCCGCTACGCGGACGCGCGGGTGATGCACCGGCGCTACGAGTCGATGTCGGCGCGCAACGGCGACGTCGAGGAGCTGACCCAGCACGAGAGCGTCGGCCTGGGGGTGCGCGCCCTGGTCGGCTCCGGCTGGGGCTTCCACGCCGTACCCGAGCTGTCCGACGCCGCGGCCCGCGACGCCGGGCGGCGCGCCGCGGCGATCGCACGGGCGAGCGCGCGGGTCCCGGGCCCGCCGATCGACCTGGTGCCGGTCGACGCGGCGGTGGCGAGCTGGGCCTCCGACTGCGCCGTCGATCCGCTCGGGGTGCCGCTGTCGGACAAGGGCGACCTGCTGGTCGGCGCCACCGCCACGATGCGCGAGCACGGCGCCGACCTGGCCGAGGGGCTCTACCAGATCTGGGACACCACCAAGTGGTTCGTCTCCAGCGAGGGCCACCGGATCGACCAGCGCATCCGGGAGTGCGGCGGCGGCATCTCGGCCACCTCGATCGGCGACGGCGAGACGCAGCGGCGGTCCTACCCGAGCTACCGCGGGCAGTACGGCACCACCGGTTGGGAGCTGGTCACCTCGCTCGACCTGGCCGCGCACGCCGCCCGGGTCGCCGAGGAGTCGCGGGAGCTGCTCACCGCAGCGGAGTGCCCGGCCGGCGAGACCGACCTGATCCTCGGCGGCGAGCAGCTCGCGCTGCAGATCCACGAGTCGGTCGGGCACGCCATCGAGCTGGACCGCATCCTCGGCTGGGAGGCGGCCTTCGCCGGCACCTCCTGGCTCGACCTGGCCCGCCTCGGCTCGCTGCGCTACGGCTCCGAGCTGATGAACGTGACCATCGACCCGACCATCCCGGGAGCGCTGGGCAGCTTCGGCTTCGACGACGAGGGCTCCCCGGCGGTCGCCCGGGACGCAGTCCGCGAGGGGCGGTGGGTCGGTGTGCTCGCCGGCCGGGATTCGGCCGCCGTCGCCGGCCTGGGCTACGGCGGGAGCGTCCGCGCGGACGGCTGGGCCCGGCTGCCGATGGTGCGGATGACGAACGTGGGCCTGGAACCGGGCCCGCACACTCTCGACGAGATCATCGCGGCCACCGACGACGGGGTGCTGATGGACATCAACCGCTCCTGGTCGATCGACGACAAGCGGCTGAACTTCCAGTTCGGCTGCGAGGTCGGTTGGGAGATACGCAACGGCCGGCGGGGCCGGATGCTGCGCAACCCGACCTACACCGGGATCGGCCCGGTCTTCTGGCGCTCGATGGACATGCTCTCCTCGGAGACGGTCGCCTGGGGCACCCCCAACTGCGGCAAGGGGCAGCCGGGCCAGATCGGGCACACCGGCCACCCAGCCGCGCCGGCCCGGTTCCGCGGCGTTCGCGTGGGGGTGCACGCGTGAACGAGCGAAGCGACGAACGGGATCTCGCGGCCCGCGTGGTGGAGCTGGTCCGGCGCGCGGCCGGCGCGGCCGCCGAGGCGGAGGTGGTGGTGACCCACTCCGACCTGGCCCTGACCCGGTTCGCCAACTCGTTCATCCACCAGAACGTGGCCGAGTCCGGCACCGCCGTGCAGCTCCGGCTGCACGTCGACGGCCGGACGGCCACCGGCGGCGGCAGCCAGGTCGACCCGGAGGGGCTGGCCGCGCTGGTCGAGCGGACCCGGGTGGCGGCCCGGCTGGTCCCGCCGGACCCGGCCTGGCCGGGGCTCACCACGCCGGCTCCGGTGCCGCCCGGCCCGGCGCTCGACGAGGCGACCGCGTTCGCGTCGCCGGACGAACGGGCCGCCCGGGTGCGCGCGTTCGTGGACGCGGTCGAGGGGTTGGAGGCGGCCGGCTACTGCCGCACGTCCTACCGGTCCGGCGCGTTCGCCAACTCGGCCGGGCACTCGACGGTGGGGCGGGCCGCCGAGGCGGCCATGGACGGCATCGCCCGCGCCGGCGGCGCGGACGGGGTGGCCCGGCACTGCGCCGACCGCCTCACCGACCTGGACGGCGCCGCGCTCGGCGCCCGCGCGGCGGCCAAGGCACGCGCCGCCGCCGACCCGGTCGAGCTGCCGCCGGGGCGCTACGAGGTGGTGCTCGAACCGGCCGCGGGGGCCGACCTGCTCCAGAACCTCGCCTGGTACGGCTTCAACGGCAAGCGGCACGCCGAACGCCAGTCCTTCGCCGAGCCGGGCACGGTCCAGTTCGACCCGGCGGTGACGCTCGTGGACGACCCGCTGCACGGCTCGACACTGCCGTTCGACCTGGAGGGCACGGCCCGACGGGCGCTGCCCCTGGTGACGGCGGGCACCACCGGCGCGGTGGCACACGACCGGCGCAGCGGCGCCGAGGCGGGTGTCGGGTCCACCGGGCACGGCATGCCCGGCGGGTCGACCTTCGGCCCGATCCCGCGCAACGTGCGCCTGCTGCCGGCGGACCGGGCGGCGCGGGTGACCGCCGGCGGTCCGGCCGGGGCGGTGGGCGCGGGGGTGACCGGCGCGGTGGGCGACCCGGACACCGCCACCCTGGTCGCCGGCGTGCGGCGTGGGTTGCTGGTCAGCGACTTCTGGTACACGCGGGTGCTGGATCCGAAGCAGTTGGTGGTCACCGGGCTGACCCGCAACGGCGTCTGGCTGATCGAGGACGGTGTGCCGGTCCGGGCGGTGCGCGACTTCCGGTTCACCGAGTCCTATCCGCGCGCGTTGGGCCCGGGGCGGGTACTCGGCCTGGGCCGGTCGCCGGTGCGTCAGCCGGACCGGTCCGACGGGTCCTGGTGGGAGGCGCCGGCGGTGCGACTGTCCTCGTGGAACTTCACCGGCGGCGCGTCCGGCTGACCGGTCGGCCCGTGCCGGCGACCGGTCGGCGCGCCGACCGCCGACACAACCATATTGATCATGATCCGGGTCTTTCCAACAGGCGGGACACACGGGACACTGCGTTGCGCGGCCGGGCCGTGAAGATCGGCGTAACGTGTGTCACTTAGCCGCGCCGGTTCAACGGCGTGGTCCCACGCGTGCGCAGGACGTGACAGTGACGTCAGGGAGATGACTCGTATGACATCAACGGCAACGAGACCGCGGGGAGCGCGGGCGCGTGCCGCCATCGCGGCGAAGACGTTGCGGACCGACCGCTGGTGGCTCGCACCGCTGGTCACCGTGGTCGGGCTGAGCGCCTGGGTCATCTACGCGACCGTCCGGGTGTTCATGCACAAGTGGTACTGGGTGGATCAATACCACTACCTGACGCCGTTCTACTCCCCCTGCGTCACCGAGCGGTGTGTCGAGGGCGCCTCGCACTTCGGCAGCTTCCTGCCCGGTTGGTGGATCATCCCGGATGCGGCGCTGACCCTGCCGTTCCTGCTGCTGTTCCGGCTGACCTGCTACTACTACCGCAAGGCCTACTACCGGTCGTTCTGGCTGTCGCCGCCGGCCTGCGCGGTGCCGGACGGCCACGACAGCTACAGCGGGGAGACCCGCTTCCCGCTGCTCGGGCAGAACCTGCACCGTTACTTCTTCTACGCCGCCGCGATCATCTCGCTGATCAACACCTGGGACGCGATCTACGCCTTCCACTCCCCGGAGGGCTTCGGCTTCGGCCTGGGCAACGTCATCCTGCTGGTCAACGTGGTGATGCTCTGGGCGTACACGATCTCCTGCCACTCCTGCCGGCACATCATCGGCGGCCGGCTCAAGCACTTCTCCAAGCACCCGGTGCGATACAAGGCGTGGACCGGCGTGTCCTGGCTGAACGTCCGGCACATGCAGCTCGCCTGGATCACGCTGGGCACCCTGGCGTTCACCGACTTCTACGTGATGGCGATCGCCGCCGGCTGGTTCAACGACCTGCGGTTCATCAACTGAGGGCCCCTGACATGACTGAAACGCGAATCGAACGACACCACTACGACGTCGTCGTGATCGGGGCCGGCGGCGCCGGTCTGCGCGCGGCGATCGAGGCCCGGCTGGCCGGCAAGAAGACCGCGATCATCTCGAAGTCGCTGTTCGGCAAGGCGCACACGGTGATGGCCGAGGGCGGCGCCGCCGCCGCGATGGGCAACGTGAACTCGCGGGACAACTGGCAGGTGCACTTCCGGGACACCATGCGCGGCGGCAAGTTCCTCAACAACTTCCGGATGGCCGAGCTGCACGCGAAGGAGTCACCGCAGCGGATCTGGGAGCTGGAGACGTACGGTGCGCTCTTCGACCGGACCAAGGACGGCAAGATCTCGCAGCGCAACTTCGGCGGCCACGAGTATCCGCGCCTGGCGCACGTCGGTGACCGGACCGGCCTGGAGCTGATCCGCACGCTCCAGCAGAAGATCGTCTCCCTCCAGCAGGAGGACAAGCGCGAGTTCGGCAGCTACGACGCGCGGATCCGGGTCTTCTCCGAGACCACGATCACCGAGCTGCTGCTGGACGGCGACCGGGTGGCCGGCGCGTTCGGCTACTACCGGGAGTCCGGCGAGTTCATCCTCTTCGAGGCGCCGGCCGTGGTGCTGGCCACCGGCGGTGTCGGCCGGTCCTACAAGGTCACCTCGAACTCCTGGGAGTACACCGGGGACGGGCACGCGCTGGCGCTGCGCGCCGGGGCCACGCTGATCAACATGGAGTTCCTCCAGTTCCACCCGACCGGCATGGTCTGGCCACCCTCGGTGAAGGGCATCCTGGTCACCGAGTCGGTGCGCGGTGACGGCGGCGTGCTGAAGAACTCCGAGGGCAAGCGGTTCATGTTCGACTACGTCCCCGACGTCTTCCGCAAGCAGTACGCGGAGACGGAGGAGGAGGCGGACCGCTGGTACACCGACCCGGACAACAACCGGCGTCCGCCGGAACTGCTGCCCCGCGACGAGGTCGCCCGGGCGATCAACAGCGAGGTCAAGGCCGGTCGGGGTACGCCGGCCGGCGGCGTGTACCTGGACATCGCGTCCCGGAAGTCGGCGGAGGAGATCCGGCGCCGACTGCCCTCGATGTACCACCAGTTCAAGGAGTTGGCCGACGTCGACATCACGAAGGAACCGATGGAGGTCGGCCCGACCTGCCACTACGTGATGGGCGGCGTCGAGGTGGACCCCGACTCCGGCGCGGCGGCGGGCACGGTACGCGGGCTCTTCGCCGCCGGCGAGGTCTCCGGTGGCATGCACGGCTCCAACCGGCTCGGCGGCAACTCCCTGTCCGACCTGCTGGTCTTCGGCAAGCGGGCGGGCGGCCACGCGGCGACGTACGCCGATCAGCTCGGTGCACGCCCGGCGGTGTCGGTGGCGGCGGTGGAGGCCGCGGTGGAGACGGCGCTGGCGCCGTTGCAGCGTGACACCGGCGAGAGCCCCTACCAGCTCCAGCAGGACCTCCAGGTGGTGATGGGCGACCTGGTCGGCATCATCCGCCGGGAGGGCGAGCTGGCCGACGCGCTCGGCCGGCTGGCCGAGCTGCGGGAGCGGGTGGCGAAGGTGAGCGCGGTCGGCGGACGGCGCTACAACCCGGGCTGGCACCTGGCGCTCGACCTGCGCAACATGCTCGTGGTGTCGGAGTGCACCGCGAAGGCGGCGCTGGAGCGGCAGGAGTCGCGCGGCGGGCACACCCGGGAGGACTACCCGGCGATGGACCCGAAGTGGCGGCGGGTCAACCTGGTCTGCGCGCTGGACGGCGACGCCGTCCGGCTGACCCACAAGCCGCTGCCGAAGATGCGCCCGAAGCTGATCGGGCTCTTCGACCGGGCCGAGCTGTCCAAGTACCTGACCGATGAGGAACTCGCCGAGTTCGACGCCCTCACCGAGGAGGCGAGCAACTGATGGGAAGCAAGCGGCAGTTCCGCATCTGGCGGGGCGACGAGACCGGCGGCGACCTGCAGGACTACACGGTCGAGGTGAACGAGGGCGAGGTCGTCCTCGACGTCATCCACCGCCTCCAGGCCACCGAGGCGCCGGACCTGGCGTGCCGGTGGAACTGCAAGGCCGGCAAGTGCGGCTCCTGCTCGATGGAGATCAACGGCAAGCCGCGGCTGGGCTGCATGACGCGGATGTCGACGTTCGAGGAGGCGGAGACCGTCACGGTCACCCCGCTGCGCACCTTCCCGGTGATCCGGGATCTGGTCACCGACGTCTCGTTCAACTACGAGAAGGCCCGGGAGACTCCGGCGTTCGCGCCGCCGGCCGACGTGGCGCCCGGCGACTACCGGATGCAGCAGATCGACGTGGAGCGGTCGCAGGAGTTCCGCAAGTGCATCGAGTGCTTCCTGTGCCAGAACGTCTGCCACGTGATCCGTGACCACGACGAGAACAAGCAGGCGTTCTCCGGCCCCCGGTTCTTCATCCGGGCCTCGGAGCTGGACATGCACCCGCTCGACGCGCGCACCGACCGCAAGGAGTACGCGCAGTCCGAGATGGGTCTCGGCTTCTGCAACATCACCAAGTGCTGCACCGAGGTCTGCCCCGAGCACATCAAGATCACCGACAACGGGATCATCCCCATGAAGGAGCGGGTCGTCGACCGCAGGTACGATCCCCTTGTGTGGCTCGGTAACAAGATCTTCCGGAGGGGTCAGGTGCCTCAGACCAGCGCGACCAGCGGGCATTCCAGCGGTGCGGTGACCAGCGGCGCGGCCCACGGCGGGGTGCACTCGCACGCCGGCGGCTCGCACGACAGCGGCGCCGAGCGCCAGGCCCAGCAGGGCGTCAACTGGCAGCGGGAGGTGCCGCACCCGACGGCGCCGGCGGTCGACGCCAGTGGCAAGCTGCCGCTGACCGAACTGACGTTCGACCGGGCCGCCGCGCCGTCGCCGTTCGGCGACGACGTGGAGTTCCCGCTGCCGGCCGAGCACCTCAACTTCGCCCACCCGCAGCAGGACGAGCCGAAGCACTGAGCAGCGACACGACGATGACGGGGGCCAGCGGCACACGCCGCCGGCCCCCGTCCCGTTTCCGGCCGGCTGTCCGGTTCGGCGCCGGTCCGGTCCGGCGCGGCCTCGACCCGGGCGGACCCGACCGGCGGTTCGCGGCGGGGGACGACGAGCCCGGCCGGCGCGGCTCAGGATCCGGCGAGCAGCGGGCGCAGCGCGGGGACGATCGGCACGTCGGCCGGCAGCCAGTCGACGCTGTCCAGCTCGGCGGCGGAGAGCCAGCGCAGCTCGGCGTGTTCCAGGGCCTCCGGCTGGTCGCCGTGGAGCAGGCGGGCCGCGTAGACCCGCAGGACGGAGCGGCCGTGGGCCATCCGCACGTCCCGGCCGACCCGGGCGCCGACCTCGACCCGGACGCCCAACTCCTCGGCGCACTCGCGGGCCAGCGCGTCGGTCTCGGTCTCGCCCGGCTCGACCTTGCCGCCGGGGAACTCCCAGCGCCCGGCCACCTCGGGGGGCGCCGAGCGCTCGCAGGCGAGGACCCGGCCGGCCACGATGATCGCCGCTCCGACGACCACCCTCGGCTCCCGCCGGTCGGCCTGCCCACTCTCGCTAAACCGTTCGGTCCGCACGGGCCACCAGCGTGCCAGATCAATCGGCGGTTTGGGTAACTGAGTCGGCCATCAGGCCAACAGAACACGGAAGTGTGGGCGTGGACACACCATCTGTGCGACGACAGACTAGAGGGCGTCGACTGGGACACGGGATGGCGACGATTTGGCCACAAGCCGGCAACGACGCCTGGGAGGTGCGGTGATGCGCGTGCTGTTCAGCAGCCGGGCGAAGCACGACTACCTCAGTGACGCGCTCGCCCTGCTGTCCGGATGGACGCGGGAGGGTGAGCAGATCCGCCGCACGCTCGTCCTCGACGACACCCAGCACGCCGCGCTCACCGAGCGGGTGGCCGTGGTGGCCGACGCGCTGCGCCTGCGCCCCGAGATCAGCCGCCGGGCCGACCGGACCCAGATCCGGCTCGGACACGACGACGGCGAACCACTCACCGAGGGTGAGGTTCTGCTCGCGGCCCGCATCGAGGACGCGGTCCGCGCCGTCACCGAGCACTGAGCGCTGGCGCGGCTGTCCTACCGTCGAGGACATGTCTGGCCCCACGTACGACCGCAAGGAACAGTTCCAGCAGATCCAGAGCGGCCTGCTGCCCGGTGAACAGATCATCGCCGTCTACGACGCGATCGGCACCGGTACCGGCTTCATCGGCCTGACCGACCGGCGGGTGATCATCCAGGACCGCTCGTTCGTCGGCAAGAAGTACGCCATCACGAGCATCCCGTACCCGAAGGTCACCAGCGTGAGCGTGGTGAGCAACAAGTCCTGGGGTGGCTCCTTCTTCTCCACCGGAGCGATCGCCGTGCACGTCGGCGCGCACTCCTACGAGGTGGAGTTCCGGGGCGCGGACAAGGCCCACCACGTGCACAACGTGATCCTGCACCACATCTCCTGACCGGGCTGGCACAATCGCCGCCATGCGGGGGTTGATCGCACGCTGGTGCGCCTGGCGCGCCACACACCGGCGGGCCGTACGCCTGCTCCGCCGACTCGTCCTGGTCGCCGCGGCCGGCATGGTGGTGCTGGCCGCGGTGACCGCGGCCAGCGTGGCCTGGATCCGCGGCGACGCCGCCGGGCACGTGTTCACCGCCGCCGACGTGCCGGACGCGCCGGTGGCGCTGGTGCTCGGCGCCAAGGTGGAGGCCGACGGCACGCCGTCGCCGTTCCTGGCCGCCCGGCTGGAGATCGCGCGACAACTGTTCGCGGCCGGCAAGGTCAAGGTGGTGCTGGTCTCCGGCGACCACATGGACTGGGACTACGACGAGCCGGACGCGATGCGCCGCTGGCTGGTCGAGCGGGGCGTGCCGGCCGAGAAGATCGTGCTCGATCACGCCGGCTTCGACACCTACGACTCGTGCGCGCGGGCCCGGCGCATCTTCGGCGTGCGGCGGGCCACCGTGGTCACCCAGACGTTCCACCTGCCCCGCGCGGTGGCGCTCTGCCGGGAGGTCGGCATCGAGACCAACGGCGTCGGTGACGACACCGTCCGCCGGTTCGCCGAGCAGTGGCGCATCAGCACCACCCGGGAGTACGGCGCCGGCGTGAAGGCCGCGTTCGACGTGCTGTCCCGCCGCGACCCGGTGCACCTCGGCCGCCGGGAGACCGGTGTGGACGACGCCCTGCGGGCCCGGTAATCCGGTTGTCCACCCCGGACGGTCGCTGGTCTGCTGGCGTGATGTCAGTCTTCGACGATCCCGGCCACTTCGGCCGACTCTGGGCCGCCACCTACGACAGCCCCGGCAACCCCGACCCCGCACCGGCCGTCGACTTCCTCGCGCCCCTGGCCGACGGCGGCCCGGTGCTCGAACTGGCCGTCGGCACCGGCCGGGTGGCCCTGCCGTTGGCCGCCCGCGGCCTCACCGTGGAAGGCGTGGAGGCGTCCCCGGAGATGGTGGCGAAGCTGCGCGCCAAGCCGGGCGGCGAGTACCTGCCGGTCACCATCGGCGACATGGCCGACGTTCCGGTGTCCGGGCCGTACCGGCTGGTCCTCCTGGTGTTCAACACGCTGTTCAACCTGGTCGACGCGGAGCGCCAGGCGGCGTGCTTCCGCAACGTCGCCCGGGTGCTGGCCCCGGGCGGGGCGTTCGTCATCGAGGCGTTCGTGCCGGACCCGGCCGACTTCGACCGGGACGAGCAGGTCCAGGTCCGGGAGGTGACCGAGGACTCGGCGACCATCCGGATGCACCGGTACGACCGGGCGGCACAGACGTTCCTGCGGCAGACGATCACGTTCGACGCCGGCGGCGTACACCTGCAGCCGTTCGCGATGCGCTACGCCTGGCCGGAGCAGATCGACGAGATGGCGGAGCGGGCCGGCCTGCGCCTCGCCGACCGGTACGCCGACTGGGACCGCACCCCGTTCGACGCGGAGAGCCGCGCGCACATCTCCGTCTACCGGCTCGGATAACGTTCCCGTCGATGACCGTGACCATTGCCGCGATGGACGACGCGCACGCCGACGCCGTGCTGGAGATCTACCGCCTGGGCATCGCCGAGGGCAACGCCACGTTCGAGACCGAGCCGCCCGGCTGGGAGCGGTTCGCCTCGGCCCGGATGCCCGGCCACCGGTGGGTGGCGCTCGACCCGACCGGGCGGCTGCTCGGCTGGGTGGCCTGCTCGGCGGTTTCCGACCGCTGCGTCTACGCCGGGGTGGTCGAGCACTCCGTCTACGTGCACCCGGAGGCGCGCGGGCGTGGTGTCGGCGGCGCGCTGCTGGACGCGCTGATCGCCTCCACCGAGGCGGCAGGCGTCTGGACCATCCAGTCCGGCGTGTTCCCGGAGAACGCCGCCAGCCTGGCCCTGCACGCGGCCCGCGGGTTCCGGGTGGTCGGCACCCGGGAGCGGATCGGGCGCCACCACGGCGTCTGGCGGGACGTCACGCTCATCGAACGGCGCAGCCCCCGGATCCGCTGACGCGGACCGGGGGTGAGCGCCGGGCGCTACCGCGACTCGCGGTTGAACAGTCGCCGGGACCAGAGATACCCGCCGAGCGCGATGGCGGCGCACCAGCCGAGCGCGACCCAGCCGTCGTCGCCGATCGGCTGCGCCATCAGCAGGCCGCGCAGGCTCTCGATGATCGGGGTGAACGGCTGGTACTCGGCGAACCAGCGCAGCCCGGCGGGCATCGAGTCGGTGGGCACGAACCCGCTGCCGAGGAACGGCACCAGGATCAGCGGCATCGGCAGGTTGCTCGCGGTCTCCACGCTCTCGCTCACCTGGCCCAGCGCGACGGCCAGCCAGACCAGCGCGAACGTGACCGCCGCGAGCAGGCCGACCGCGCCGAACCAGCCGGCCGGACCGGCGGTGGGTCGGAAGCCGACAAGCAACGCCACGCCGATCACCACGGCCAGGCTGATCGCCGCCTGGATCATGCTGCCGAGCACGTGGCCGGTCAGCACCGAGACCCGGGCGATGTGCATGGTGCGGAACCGGGCGATGATGCCCTCGGTCATGTCCATGGCGATCGAGATGGCGGTCCCCTGGACCGTGGCCGCCACGGTCATCAGGATGATCGCCGGCGCCACGTAGTTGGCATATTCGGCGCGCCCACCGCCGGACGCCAACCCGGCGCCCAGCGTGCCGCCCAGCACGTAGACGAAGAGCAGCAGGAACACCACGGGCATCCCGACGAGCATCACGGTCATCGACGGGTAGCGCAGCATGCGCCGGAGGTTGCGGCGCAGCATCGTCACCGAGTCGCGCAACGGGTGGAAACGCAGTTCGGCCTGGACCGGGATGCTCATCGCGCGGTCACCTTCCCGTGGCTGGGGTCGCCGGTGAGGGCGAGGAAGACGTCGTCGAGGTCGGGGGTGTGCACGGACAGCTCGTCGACCTCGACGCCCCGGTCGTCGAGCTGGCCGATCAGCGCCCGTAGCGAGCGCAGGCTGCCGTCGCCGGGCACCCGCAGGGCGAGCGCGTCGGTGTCGCGGGTGGCCCGGTCGAGCACCCGTACGGCCGCTTCGAGGGCCTGCGGGTCGGCGAACCGCAACCGGACGTGCCCGCCGGGGATGCGGCGCTTCAGCTCGTCGGGCGTGCCCTCGGCGACCACCCGGCCGCGGTCCAGGACCGCGATCCGGTCGGCCAGCTCGTCCGCCTCCTCCAGGTACTGGGTGGTCAGGAAGATGGTGACGCCACCGGCCACCAGGTCGCGGACGATCTGCCACATGTCGCGGCGGCTGCGCGGGTCGAGCCCGGTGGTCGGCTCGTCCAGGAAGATCACGCGCGGGTCACCGACCAGCGTCATCGCCAGGTCGAGCCGGCGCAGCATGCCACCGGAGTAGGTCGACGCCGGCTTGCCGGCCGCCTCGGTGAGGCCGAACCGTTCGAGCAGCCCGGCGGTCCGCCGCCGGCCCTCGTTCCGGGACAGGTGGTGCAGGTCGGCCATCAGCCGCAGGTTCTCCGCGCCGGTGAGCAGCTTGTCCACCGCGGAGAACTGCCCGGTGACGCCGATCGCGGCGCGCACCGCGTCCGGCTCGCGGGCCAGGTCGCGCCCGGCCACCCGCACCTCGCCGGCGTCGGCGGCGAGCAGGGTGGACAGGATCCGGGTGGTGGTCTTCCCCGCGCCGTTCGCGCCGAGCAGCGAGAAGACCGTTCCCCCGGGTACGCGCAGGTCGATGCCGTCGAGCACGACGTGGTCGCCGAACGACTTCCGGAGCCCGGTGACCGAGATCTGATTCGTGGTCATGGTCGCTCTCCCTCAGGACCGGTGGACGGTGATGTCGCCGTAGGAGGTGCGGCCGCGCACCTCGACGGTCTGCTCGGCACCGTCGGGCCGGGCGGTGCTCTCCAGGAGGTTGCGCACCTGGCCGAAGCCGGTGTTGACCTCCAGCCACGCGGCGGTGCCCTGGGCGACACCGATGTCCAGGTCGCCCATGGCCGTGCCGAGCACCACCGAGCCGCGTACCACCTCGGCGACGCGGATACCGCCGTTGGAGGTCTTCGCGTCCACGCCCGCGCCGGCGCGGGCCACCTCGATGGCGCCGTTGGCGTTGCGGACCCGTACGTCGCCGGTGGCCGCGTCGATAGTGGTGTCGCCGTTGGAGTTCTTGACCGCCAGGGTGCCCTCGACCCGGCCGATCTGGACGGTGCCGGAGCCGGTGGAGATCTCCGCGTCGCCGGTGACGCCGTCGACGGTGACGCGGCCGACGCCGGTGTGCAGGCGCAGCGGCCCGGTCAGCTCCAGCCGGACGTTCCCGGTCGTCTTGACCCGGGTCTCGCCGAGCCGACCGGCGGCCACCACGTCGCCCATCAGCAGGTGCGCGGCCAGCCGGGAGTCGGTCGGCAGCTCGATGGAGACCTCCACCGACCTGCTCTTCTTCGAGAAGTCGAAGGCACGCCTCGGGCCGGTGACCTGGAGCGTGCCGTCGGTGTAGTCGACGCGTACCTGCGCGGCGGCCTGCACGTCGGACTCGTCGTCGCCGTTGCTCGGGCGGACCTCGACCACGGTGTCGGCGCGGTCGCTCGCGGCGATCCGCACCGAGGCGATACCGAGATCCATCGTGACGGAGATCGATTCGGGCGTGTCGAAAACAGGCATGGTTGTCCCCGCATCCTGGGTGGGTGGGTCGTCCCCGCAGGTCAGGGGGACGTGAGAGGAGAAGTGGTGCGGCGCGGCGCGGTCAGCGCACCCAGCCGGTGAACCGCCGCTGGGACCGCGCCCCGATGTGGGGTGGCTCGGGACGAGGCTCCCGGTCGGCGCCCCGCAGGCCGGCGGCGGCGGCCCGGACCAGCCAGGCGTTCACCGACCGCCCCTCGGCGGCCGCGGCCACCTCGACCGCGGCCTTGAGCGGCTCGGGCATGCGGACGTTGATCCGGGCGACCGGGCCGTCCTCGGTGACCGGCAGGTCGATGTCGGACGCCACGCCGGCCTCGGGCGTGGCGAGGAGCGGCTCGGTGGGCGGCACGGTCACCACGAACTCGGGGTCGCGGCCCCGCAGTCGCAGCTCGACCGAGCCCGGGGCCAACTCCCGGGTGATCTCGTCGGCGGCGGCCGACAACGCGTCCAGCAGGGTCATCCGGATCGCCGACTCCAGCGGCCCGGTCAGGCGCTCGACCAGCGCACGCGACTCCTCACCACCGGCTTCGGCGAGCGCGGCGAACTCCCGCCCGAGGTTGCTCACATACGAGGTCAAGTCCATGGCACTACTGTGGCACACAGCATGGCACCGCGGCAAGCCTTCATGGCATCACTATGGCACCACACTTTGGCGGATCCGCGCATCAGGCCCGCTTGAGCAGCAACCATGCCGACGCCATCGTGATGCCACGAGCCTTGTTCCCTGCAGTTACGCCGACGCGGGGTGGCGGTCCGTGCGCCTGTAGACCTGATGTCGACAACGACTCAGCAGATCTTGGTACGCACGGGTACCGGCGGGTGCACGTGTTCGTACCAAGATCTCTGATCGGCCCCGGACCGCCTAGGTTTCCTCACCTGATCCGAACACCAGAAGTAACGACCACCGCCTGTCTCTCCGGTGCGGGCATGCCGGGTCAGGACCTCCTGCACGGCGCCGAGGGTGAAGAAGGTGGCGTACCGGTGGCTACCGTCGGCGAGGTAGATGTGCGCGTCGACGTTGTCGACGGTCTCGGCATCTCCACGGCCGCCGAGCATGAACCGCACCACGGCGCCGTCGGTCTCGACGACGTGCCCGTACATGTCGTCCGTCACGCCAAGCTTCTCGCGCAACCCACCGCCTGTTACGGTGCCGCACTCTGATACCCACATCGATGCGGCTCGACCCGGACGACGTCCGCACCGACGGTGTACGCGCGCAGGTCAGACCCGTTACCTGGTGCTACCGTGAGGTCATGACTGCGGTGCCCGAGTGGATGCGGCCACCTCGCCCTGAGGGCTGGTATTCCGAGGACCTGGACCAGTTGGCCGAAGCGCCGCGGCACACCGAACTCATCGATGGAGCGCTCGTCTTCATGATGTCCCCCCAGCGGGTCTGGCACGCCCGGATGGTCACCGCACTGGTGAACTCTCTGACGGACCAGGCGCCGCCAGGCATCGAGGTCGACCGGGAAATCACAATCCGGCTCGACAGATGGAACCGCCCCGAGCCCGATCTCCTTGCCACGACGGCGCCCTACGACCCGTCCCGCACCTTCTACACGCCCGAGGAGACACTCCTGGTCGTTGAGGTGGTCTCACCGGAGTCCGCGCACCGGGACCGCAGCGTCAAGCTGCGCAAGTACGCGGAGGCGGGTATCGCCAATTACTGGCGGGTCGAGGACGAGGACGGATCACCGGCGGTTCACGCGTACGAGCTCGACGGGCCCACTCGCTCGTACGCGCCGGCCGGAATCCATCGGCACGAGCTACGCACAGCGGTGCCGTTCCCGATCACGATTGAGCTGACCAGGCTGGTGCCAGGCCGCAAGAGCTGATCGCGTGGCTACTCCGCCACCGCTCCGTAGAGGTGCCGGCGCACGAGGTCGTCCTGCTCCAGGATCAGGTCGACGACGTGCCAGAACTCGGCGAGCCGAGGGTGCCCCAACCCCTCTTCCCGGCTGAGCTTGCGACCGAAGATCGGGTTGTCGCCGGCAACCTCGCCACCGTTGACGAGCGTCGCGGCGGGCGCCGGAGAGCCGATCACCGGGCCGACCCGACAGCCGAAGGTGAGGTGGTCGTGAGGTTCACGGAGCACACGCTAGCGGCGGCTGGCAGGAATGCGGAAACGAGCCGGGTTCAGACGTTGAAGCGGAACTCCACCACGTCGCCGTCCTGCATGACGTACTCCTTGCCCTCGATCCGGACCTTGCCGGCGGCCTTCGCCGCCGCCATCGAGCCGGCCGTGACCAGGTCGTCGTAGGAGACCACCTCGGCCTTGATGAAGCCGCGCTGGAAGTCGCTGTGGATCACCCCGGCGGCCTCCGGCGCGGTCGCCCCGACCGGGACGGTCCAGGCCCGCGCCTCCTTGGGGCCGGCGGTGAGGTACGTCTGGAGCCCGAGCGTCCGGAAGCCCACCCGGACCAACTGGTTCAGACCCGGCTCGGACTGCCCGATCGACTCCAGCAGCTCGCGGGCCTCGTCCTCGGGCAGGTCCACCAGCTCCGACTCGATCTTGGCGTCCATGAAGACCGCCTCGGCGGGCGCGACCAGGCCGCGCAGCTCGTCGAGGAACTCGGCGTTGCCCAGCTCGGCCTCGTCGACGTTGAAGACGTAGAGGAACGGCTTGGTGGTGAGCAGGTGCAGCTCGCGCAGGTGCTCCAGCTCGACCTTGGCGGCGGCCGCGCCCGCGTACAACGTGACGCCCTGGTCCAGGACCTCGGCGGCCTTCTTCGCGGCCTCGACCGCGGCGGCCCGGTCCTTACGGAGCTTGGCCTCCTTCTCCAGCCGGGGCAGCGCCTTCTCCAGCGTCTGGAGGTCGGCCAGGATCAGCTCGGTGTTGATCGTCTCGATGTCGTCGGCCGGGGAGACCTTGCCGTCGACGTGCACCACGTTCGGGTCGGAGAAGGCGCGCACCACCTGGCAGATCGCCGAGGCGTCGCGAATGTTGGCCAGGAACGCGTTGCCCCGGCCCTGCCCCTTGGACGCGCCCCGGACCAGGCCGGCGATGTCGACGAACGAGACCGGCGCCGGCAGCACCTTCTGCGAGGAGAAGATCTCGGCCAGCTTGCCCAGCCGGTCGTCGGGCAGCCCGACCACGCCGACGTTCGGCTCGATGGTGGCGAACGGGTAGTTCGCCGCGAGCACGTCGTTCTTGGTCAGCGCGTTGAACAGGGTGCTCTTGCCCACGTTGGGCAGGCCGACGATGCCGATGGTGAGACTCACGACGAGCCAGCTTACGCGGTCTACCGGCCGTCCGGCCCGGCGGGCAGCAGCCGGGGCTCGATCCGGGTCTCCCGCACCGTGCCGTCCTCGGCGCGCACCAGCTCGTACGCGGCCACGTCCGGCCGGTCGGCCACCGCCTCGGCCAGCTCGGTGCCCCGGTAGACCAGCCCGACGCCGTCGTCGGTGCAGTGGCTGGTCGGCAGCGTCCCGTCGGCGACCAGCCGGTGCATCAGCGGCCGGCGCTGCTCCTCGCTGTCGTAGTGCACCCCGTTGCCGTACGGGAGCCAGCCCAGCCCGTCGGTGAAGGCCCGCAGGTCGGGGCCGTAGCTGTCGGTCGCGCCACCGGTGTGCCAGCAGATCGAGCCGGCGGAGACGCCGCCGAGCACCACGCCGGCCTGCCAGCACTCGTGCAGGATCTCCGGCAGGCCGTGCACCCGCCACACCGCGCACAGGTTCGCCACGCTGCCGCCGCCGACCCAGATGATGTCCTGGGCGAGCAGGTGCGCCCGGACGTCGTCGACGGTGGGCATCGGGAAGAGCGCCAGGTGCGACGCGCGGTACCGGGTGTTCGCGAACGCGCCGTAGAACACGGTGAGGCCGGTGGGCTGGTCGCCGACGGCCTGGCCGAGGTAGCAGACCCGGGGCGCGTCGCCGGCCTGCGCCAGTTCGGCCATGTGCTCGAAGAGTTGGCTGGGCCGGGCGTCCCACGGGCCCCGGCGCCGGCTGAAGTAGCCCATGCTGGTGGCGACGATCGTCGGTTCAGAGGCGGGCACGGGCGTCCTTCCGGCCGGTGGCTGTCGAGATCATTGTGCCCCGTCCGGCGCCGGTTCCGCCGCCTCGGCGGCGGCGAGCAGCGTCCGCAGCAGGTCGGCCAGCCGGTCCTGCTCGGCGGGGGGCAGCGCGTCGAGGATCCGGCGCTGCACCTCCAGCCCGGCCTCCGCCGACTCCTCGACCACCCGGCGGCCGGCGTCGGTGAGGCTGACCCGCAGCGCCCGCCGGTCGGCCGGGTCGGGCGCGCGCCGCACCAACCCGGCCCGCTCCAGTCGGTCGAGCCGGCCGGTCATCCCGCCGGAGGTGAGCATCAGCGTGGCGGTGAGCGCCTTCGGCGCGAGGGTGTACGGCGCGCCGGCGCGGCGCAGCGCGGCGAGCACGTCGAACTCGCCCCGACCGATGCCCCAGCCGGCGTACACCTTCTCCTGGCGGTCGCCGACCAGCCGGGCCAGCCGGTAGATGCGACCGAAGACCGCCATCGGCTCGGGCCGCATGCCGGGCCGTTCCCGACGCCACTGCTCGACGATCGCGTCGACCTCGTCCGTTGCCACGGCTGTCGATTGTGCCGTACCTCGCCCTTCCGCTTTTACTCGACACCAAGTGGCTTAGGGCTAAGATACTTAGTGTCATAGAAAGAGGCCGTGATGACCCGCCGGACCGACGTCGCGCTCACCGCGCTCGCGCCCGCCACCTGGGGCACCACCTATCTGGTGACCGCAGAACTGCTGCCCGCCGACCGCCCGCTCTGGGCCGGGGCGATCCGGGCCTTGCCGGCGGGCCTGCTGCTGCTGGCCCTGACCCGCCGCCGACCGCACGGCATCTGGTGGGGGCGGGCCGCCCTGCTCGGCACGCTCAACATCGGGGCGTTCTTCCCGCTGCTCTTCCTCGCCGCCTACCGGCTGCCCGGCGGCACCGCGGCGGTGCTCGGCGCCGCCCAGCCGCTGCTGGTCGCGGTGCTCACCGTCACCCTGCTCCGGGACCGGCCGGGCCGCCCCGCGCTGCTCGCCGCCGTGGCCGCCCCGGCCGGCGTCGCGCTGGTCGTGCTGCGGCCCGGCGCCGGGCTCGACCCGCTCGGCGTCGCCGCCGGCCTCGCCGGCACCGCGGCCATGGCCACCGGGCTGGTGCTCACCCGCCGCTGGGGCCGACCGCCGGGGGTGGGCACGCTGGCGGCCACCAGCTGGCAGCTTGTCGCCGGCGGCCTGCTGATCGTGCCGGTCGCCGCCGCCGTCGAGGGCGCACCGCCCGCGCCCGACGGACCGGCCCTGCTCGGGTACGCGTGGCTCGGGCTGGTCGGCACCGCGCTGGCGTACGTGCTGTGGTTCCGGGGCGCGGCTCGGCTCCCGGTGGCGCAGGTGTCGATGCTCGGCGCGCTCAGCCCGCTGACCGCCGCGGCGCTGGGGTGGCTGGTGCTCGGCCAGGCGCTCGGGCCGGTCCAGCTCGCCGGCTTCGCGGTGGCCGTCGCCGCCCTGGTGCTCGGCCAGCTTCCGGACCGGACCGCGACCGGCGGCCGGCCCGGCGCGCCGGCCGCTGGACCCGAGGTCGGGGTGTCGCCCCCTCAGCCGGCCCGCAGCCGGCGCCACCCGTCGGGCCGGGCGTCGTCGGCCACCGCGTCGGCCACCCCGTCGGGCGGCAGCTCGGCGGCGGCGGCGAGCGGCAGCGCGAACCGGTGCGCGACGGCGGGCCCGGCCTCGTGGGAGCGGTCGAGCAGCCAGCGCACCTCGTCGACGGTCCAGCCGAGGCCGGACCGGGCGGCGATCTCCCGCACCAACCGCACCCCGGCCCGGGTGTCGTCGTCGTAGAACCGCATGCACCAGTGGTGCGCCCACATGCCCAGCGCCCGCAGCCCGGCGGGGTCGAGCGAGCCGACCAGCCGGCCGCAGGCGGTGTCGGGGAAGGGTCGCCCCGGGTCGCCGACCCGGTCCCGCTCGATCGCGCCGTAGGCGGCCGGCGCCACCGCCCGCATCCGGTCGTAGAAGCCCTGCACCACCGCGGCGTCGATGCGCGCTCGCCCCGATCGCATCAGCGGACACCCCGCCCGGCCACGCTCGCCATGCCACGCACCTTTTCTTGAGTTGGTGGCGGGACGGTACCGACCACTTACGACAGTTTCCCGGGTCGGTCGCCAAGATCCACGCCACCTCGCCGCGGTGGCGGCATCCGGGGACCCGGGAAACCGCCACCTCCCCGAGCTGGCGGCGCTGCCGCACGTCACGTCCGAATCCCGCCAGCCGAGCGTTCGACCTGCGAGGCAGGATCGGTGTCATGGAACTGGACTTCGAGCGGTGCTACCGGGCCGTCGACAGCCGCGACCCGCGGTTCGACGGCTGGTTCTACACCGGTGTCACCTCGACCGGGATCTACTGCCGGCCGTCCTGTCCGGCGATGACGCCGAAACGGCAGAACGTCCGGTTCTTCCCGTCCGCCGCCGCCGCCCAGGGTGCCGGGCTGCGGGCCTGCCGCCGCTGCCGGCCCGACGCCGCGCCGGGCTCCCCGCTCTGGGACGCCCGGGCCGACCTGGTCGGTCGCGCGATGCGGCTGATCGCCGACGGCGTGGTCGACCGCGACGGCGTGCCCGGGCTGGCCACCCGGCTCGGCTACACCGAGCGGCACCTGCACCGGATGCTCCGGGCGGAGTTGGGCGCCGGTCCGCTCGCGCTGGCCCGGGCGCAGCGCGCGCAGACCGCCCGGATCCTGGTCGAGACCACCGGGCTCGGCCTCGCCGAGGTGGCCTTCGCCGCCGGTTTCGGCAGCGTGCGGCAGTTCAACAACACGGTCCGCGAGGTCTACGGCACCACCCCGTCCGAGCTGCGGGCCGGCCGGAGCAGCCGACCGGCGGCCGACGGCGCGGGCACCCTCTCGCTGCGCCTGGCTCATCGGCCGCCGCTGCACGCGGGCGCGCTGCTCGACTTCCTCGCGCTGCGCGCGCTGCCCGGCGTCGAGAAGGTCGGCGACGGGACGTACCACCGGGGCCTGCGCCTGCCGCACGGGCCCGGCGCGGTGGCGCTGACCCCGGCCGACGGGCACGTGGCCGCCACCCTACGGCTGGCCGACATGCGCGACCTGGCCCCCGCGGTGGCCCGCTGCCGCCGCCTGCTCGACCTCGACGCCGACCCGGTCGCGGTGGATTCCGCCCTGGCCGCCGATCCGGCCCTGGCGCCGGCGGTCGCCGCCGAGCCGGGGGTCCGGCTCCCGCACGCGGTGGACGGCTTCGAGATGACCGTCCGTGCCGTCACCACCCAGCAGGTCTCGCTCCGCTCCGCCCGGACCACGCTCGGCCACCTGCTCGCCGCCGTCCGGAGCGCCGACGCGGCGGCCGCCGACGGCGGGCTACGGGCGTTCCCGAGCCCGGCCGAGGTGCTCGCGGCGCCGGATGCCGCGTTCCGGATGCCCGGTGCCCGGCGGGAGACGATCCGGGCGCTGGCCCGGGCCATCGCCGACGGCGAACTGGACCTGGAGCCGGGCGGCGACCGGGAGGAGGCGGTGCGGCAGCTCTCCGCGCTGCCCGGGGTGGGGCCGTGGACCGCCGGCTACCTGGCCATGCGCGCGCTCGGCGACCCCGACGTCGTGCTCGCCACCGACCTGGGCGTCCGCCGCGGCGCCGCCGCGCTCGGCCTGCCCGACGACCCGAAGACCCTGCACGCCCACGCCGACCGCTGGCGCCCCTGGCGGTCCTACGCGACGATCCGACTCTGGAGAGCGGCATGACCACGTTGGACAGCACCGTCATCGACACGCCCGCCGGCCCGCTGAGCGTGCTCGCCGGTCCCTCCGGGGCGGTGCGCGCCGCCGGCTTCACCGCCGACCCGGCGACGCTGGTGCCGCTGGCGCACCTCAGCCTGCGCGGCGACCTGCGGCAGCGGACCGACCTCGGCCCGGTGACCGCCGCCGTCCGGGCCTACCTCGACGGTGACCTGGCCGCGATCGACGCGGTCGAGGTGGAGCAGCACACCGATGGGCGCTTCCTGGCGCACGCCTGGCGGGTGCTGCGCGACGTCACGCCGGGCGACCCGGTGACCTACACCGGCTTCGCCGCGCTGGCCGGTCGGCCGGCCGCGGTCCGCGCCGCCGCGGCGGCCTGCGCGCGCAACGCCGCCGCGCTCTTCGTCCCCTGCCACCGGGTGCTGCGCACCGACGGCACGCTCGGCGGTTACCGCTGGGGGCTGGACGTGAAGAAGTGGCTTCTCGGGCATGAGGGACGGGTGACGGCTAGCTGACCCCGCACCGTCGCACCGGGCCGCTACCGTCGGCTGGTGCCCGCGCCCAGCGACGGCAATCCCGCGGCGCCACCCGACGCCCGGTCCCAGCCGCTGCGCAACCTCTGGCGGCTGCGGCCCTACCTGCGCCCATACGCGGCGGAGTTCGCCTGGCTCCTGGTCGCGGCGCTGGCCGCGACCGCGGCGAGCCTGGCCGTCCCGCTGGTGGTGCAGCGGGTGGTGGACGGCCCGGTCGCCCGGCACGACGAGGCCGGGCTGCTCCGCCTCGGCATGCTCGCGCTGCTGCTCGGGCTCGCCGAGGCGGTGCTGATCTTCATCCGGCGCTGGACGCAGTCCTCCTCCTCGGTCGGCATGGAGGCGGCCATCCGGGCCGACATCTACGCGCACCTGCAACGCCTCCCGGCCGGCTTCCACGACCGCTGGCAGTCCGGCCAACTGCTCTCCCGGATCACCAGCGACCTCTCGGTGATCCGCCGGTTCCTCTCCTTCGGCCTGCTCTTCCTGGTGCTCAACCTGATCACCTACGTCGCGGTGGTGGTGCTGCTGATCCGGCTGCACCCGTGGCTGGGGCTGCTGGTCGCGGCCAGCGCCGTGCCGCTGTTCCTGATCAGCCGCCGGTTCGCCCGGCACTACCATGCGGCGTCCCGCCGCATGCAGGACCAGCAGGGCGACGTCGCCACGCTCGTCGAGGAGACGGCGCAGGGCCTGCGCACCATGCGGGCGTACGGGCGCGGCCCGGAGCTGGCCGCCCGGTTCACCGCCGGCGCCCACCGGCTGCACGACACCGGGGTCGGCAAGGCCCGGCTGTTGGCCCGCACGTCCGCGCTGTTCGACCTGGTGCCCAACCTGACGCTCGGCGCGGTCCTGGTGGCCGGCGCCGCGGCCGTGGCCGGGGGCGCGCTCACCATCGGGCAACTGGTCGCCTTCGTCAGCCTCCAGCTCATGTTGATCTGGCCGGTGCAGTCGCTCGGCTGGATCATCGCCAACGGGCAGGAGGCCGCCACCGCCGCCGACCGGATCCAGGAGGTGCTCGACACGCCGCCGACCATCGTGGACGCGCCGCACGCCCGGCCGTTGCGACGAGGCGAGGTCCATGGCCGGCTCCGGTTCGAGCGGGTGAGCTTCCGCTACCCGGGCGCGCCCACCCCGGTGCTGCACGAGCTGGATCTCGCCCTCGAACCGGGCGAGACGCTCGCCCTGGTCGGCGCCACCGGGTGCGGCAAGAGCACGCTGCTCTCGCTGGTCCCTCGACTGCACGAGGTAACCGGCGGCCGGATCACGCTCGACGGGCACGACCTGCGCGACCTGCGGCTCGGCTCGCTGCGCCGGCTGGTCGGGGTGGCCTTCGAGGAACCGACGCTGTTCTCCATGTCGGTCCGGGAGAACCTCACCCTGGGCCGGCCGGACGCCGGCGACGAGGAGGTCCGGGCCGCGCTGGCGCTGGCACAGGCCGACTTCGCGTACGAGCTGCCGTGGGGGCTGGCCACCCGGATCGGCGAGCAGGGACTGTCCCTCTCCGGCGGCCAGCGGCAGCGGTTGGCGCTGGCCCGGGCCGTGCTCGGGCGGCCCGCGCTGCTGGTCCTCGACGACCCGCTCTCCGCGCTCGACGTGCACACCGAGGCACTCGTCGAGGCGGCGCTTAGACGGGTGCTGCGGGACACGACGGCGCTGCTGGTCGTGCACCGACCCTCCACGGTGGCGCTCGCCGACCGGGTGGCGCTGATGGAGGGCGGCCGGATCGTCGCCGTCGGCACCCACTCGGAGATGCTGGCGGAAGTGCCGGCCTACCGGGCGGTGCTCTCCGCCGAGCCGGAGCGCCGTGCCGGCGGCGTCGGCCTGGTGCGCTCGTGACCTGGCGCGCCCCACGCGTCCTGCCGCGGGGTGGCGCGTCCAACGGACGTGCCGCCGCCCCGCGCCACGCCGGCACCGACGAGCCCGAGCCCGACGGCGACCTGTCCCGGTGGCGAGGGCGGGCCACCGACCCGGACGCCGACCGAAGCCGCGCCGAGGACTCGTCACCCGCGGCGGTGACCCGGCTCCGCGCCCGTAGCCGGCTCCTGCTGCGGCAACTGCTCCGCCCGCACCGGCGCCCGCTCGGGCTGGCCGTGACGCTGCTGCTGGCCCAGAACGCGGCCGCGATGGCCGGTCCGTACCTGGTCATGCTCGGCATCGACCGGGGCATCGGTCCGCTGCGGGCCGGCGACGCGGGCCCGCTGGTCGCGGTGGCCGCCGCCTTCGTGGTGGCCACCGCCGTCGAGTACGCGGCCCGGCGCGCGTTCCTCGCCCTCGCCGCCCGGATCGGCCAGGCCGTCCTGCTCGACCTGCGCCGCCGGGTCTACGCGCACTTCCTGCGGCTCGACGTCGGCTTCCACGAGCGTTACACGTCCGGTCGGATGGTGTCCCGGCTGACCAGCGACCTGGAGTCGATCGGCGAGCTGGTCGACGGCGGGATCGACCGGCTGGTCATGGCCGTGCTGTCCGTGCTGTCGGTGGCGGGCATCCTGCTCTGGCTGGACCTGCCGCTGGCCGCGGTCACCCTGTTCGCGTTCCCGTTCCTGTTCTGGCTGTCCCGCTGGTTCGCCCGGGCGTCGGCCGGGGCCTACCGGCGCACCCGGGAGGCGGTGGCGCTGGTCATCGTGCACTTCGTCGAGTCGCTGCGCGGGATCCGGGCGGTGCAGGCGTTCCGCCGCGAGACCCGCAACCAGCGCATCTTCGACGCGGTGAACGACGACTACCGGCGGGCCAGCCTGCGCGCGTTCCGGCTGATCGCGGTCTACTCCCCCGGCATCCGGCTGATCGGCAACCTCACCGCCGCGACGGTGCTCGCGTACGGGGGCTGGCGGGTGCTGGGCGGCCACACCGAGGTGGGCGTGCTCGCCGCGTTCCTGCTCTACCTGCGGCGGTTCTTCGAGCCGATGGAGGAGTTGAGCCAGTTCTACAACTCGCTCCAGTCGGCGACCGCGGCGCTGGAGAAGCTGGCCGGGGTGCTCGACGAGCGGCCGGCGGTGGCCGAGCCGGCCCGGCCGGCGCCGCTGCCCGCCGGGCCGCCTCGCGGCGCGGTGGACTTCCGCTCGGTCTCCTTCGGTTACCGTCCGGAGACGCCGATCCTGTCCGGCCTGGAGCTGACCGTGCCGGCGGGGCAGACGGTCGCGCTGATCGGGCCGACCGGTGCGGGCAAGTCCACAGTGGCCAAGCTACTGGCCCGGTTCCACGACCCGGACGCCGGCGCGGTCCGCCTCGACGGTGTGGACCTGCGCGACCTGGCCGACGCCGAGCTGCGCCGGGCGGTGGTGCTGGTCACCCAGGAGACCCACCTGTTCAGCGGGTCCGTGGCGGAGAACATCAGGTTCGGCCGCCCGGACGCCGACGACGCCGCGGTGGTCGCCGCCGCGCGGGCCATCGGCGCGCACGAGTTCATCGCCGCGCTGCCCGATGGGTACGCCACCGACGTGCACCGGCGTGGCGGCCGGCTCTCCGCCGGGCAGCGGCAGCTCGTCGCGTTCGCCCGGGCGTTCCTGGCCGACCCCCGGGTGCTGATCCTCGACGAGGCCACGTCGTCGCTCGACGTGCCGACCGAACGCCTGGTGCAGCGGGCGCTGCGGAACGTGCTGCGTGACCGCACCGCGCTGGTGATCGCGCACCGGCTCTCCACTGTGGAGATCGCCGACCGGGTGCTGGTGCTGGACGCGGGCGGGATCGTCGAGGACGGCTCGCCGGCCGACCTGGCCGCCGCCGGGGGCCGCTACGCCGCGCTGCACCGCCAGTGGCGCGACTCGCTGCTCTGAACGCGTCTCAGGCCGATCGTCCGCGAGGCGCGAGGCGCGAGGCGCGAGGCGATCTTGGTACGAAATGGCCCCCATAGGGGCACTTTCATACCAAGATCTTTACGCATCTCAAGATTCGGGCCACGGTTCCCGCCCCTACCGTCCTGAGATGCAGTTGGCCACCTCACCGGGAGTGAAGCTCCGCAGTTTGCATGTCCCGACCCCGGAAATATCGGAGGTCACGGCCCTATCAAGCTCTGCGGAGACTTCCGGACACGACGATAGGCGGCGAGAAGGCGTCGCTAACTAGACGAGCAAGCTCGCATACTCGCTACACGGCGCAGAAAAATGGCGCTACATCGCCGCTTGGCATTCTTCCGTGTTGTGTATCGTCTGAGACAGAGTGAGACCGTGCACGACCGAACGAGACCGTGCACGACAGCACAGCACAGGAAGTACCCCCCGCCACAGGTATGGGAGCCGGGCGAGGGGCCTTACCTTCCTCGGGTGGGGATGTGGGGTTGGCTGACGGTTGGTCAGTTGGGCCCGCATCCCCGGCTGGCTACCGTCACCGCGAGCCCTGCGGCGTAGGCAAGCACTTTGAGTATCAGTGCCGCCCACTCCGTGACCTCCCGCCACCGATTGGTGCTGGTCGGTCGGTACCTCATGGGGCCCGAAGGTCCCTTTCGGCGCGTCGTCACTCGCCACGCTCCCTGAGATTCAGAGGTCGGGGGTCCGTCCCCCGCTAGCGTCAGGACGGGCGCGCCGGCCTGCTTCTCAGGGAGTAGTTCGGGTTTAATGTCGTGCGCCGGAGACACCATATCGGACGGCTGTTCGTACGTTCGATGCAACAGGGCGGCTGGTGATAACCATTTCTCACGTACCCCGACACGAAGCAGCCCCGGCATCCTGATGGGTGCCGGGGCTGCTCTTGGTCCTTGGTCAGCCCGAGGGGCCGATCTTCTTGGCCAGGTTGACGAAGCCCCGCCAGGATGCCGGCCCGAAGGTCAGCGTTCCGCCGTCGCGGTCCTTTGTGTCCCTGACCAGGACGACGCCGGGAAGGTTGTCGGCGATCTCGACACATGAGCCACCGTTGTTGCCGCTCTTCGTGCTCTTGCGCCACTGCGCACCGGTCATGTCCATGATCCTGCCGCTTCTCTGATCAGGTCTAGAGACTGGTTGCGGGAGAGGGCTTCACCCCTGATGCGCTCCCACCTGCGACTGAGCGTAGCAACGGGCGCAGCCTCATTTACGATCTGCGCCGGCCCCTGACTGTCGACGTGCGCGACATGCTCACCGCTGGGTAGCTCGGCGATGATGAAGCCCCCGCCGAGCCCTGGATACATGCCAACCCCCCTCGGCACGATGTGCACCTGCACCATGGGGAGAGCTGCGCAGCGGGCAAGGTGCTCGACCTGCTCGCGCATCAGCTCACGATCGCCGTACGCCGACTGGTACAGCACCCCTTCGAAGATGACGGCGACGTACAGGGGTGGGCACTCCCGGCGCAGGATGGCTTGCCGCTCGATGCGTGAGGCAACCAGCTCGTCCACCTCCGCCGAGGTCAGCGCCTCACCGGCAAGCGTCGCCCGCGCGTACGACTCGGTCTGAAGCAGGCCAGGTATCCAGCAGTGCTCGAACCAGCGGAGGGCTACGGCCTCCCGTTCCCAGTCGACCCACTCGCGCAGCCACTGGGGCTCACGTCGCTTCAGGACATCGGGCCATAGGTCCCCCACGTCCCGGCCAAGGAGTGCGGCCAGCTGCGCGCGTCGGCGTGGTTGCGGCACACGTCCCGGGGAGATCCAACGCGCCGCCGTCTTCGGGTCTACGCCGGTCTGAGCTGCAAGGCTCTCGGCTGTCTCACCGGCCGCGGCCATCGCCGCTTGGAGTACGTGGTTCATCCCGCCTCCCCTATGGACGCCCCGGATATCTCGGCACCATACATGCACGCTGTGTACTGATCCCGTCGCTCTCGGCAGGGTGGCAGATGAGCGGTGCTACCCGGGGGAGGCCCGATTTCCGGCGGGAGCACTGCCCGGGGCCGTCCGTGGCCGAGCAGCCAGGGACGGCCCCTTCCCAGCAACGGAAGGGGAAGGATGCCGGCGACCACTGGCTTGATCAAGGGCGGAGACGTCTTGCACCTGGCCCGCTCCGCAAGCGTCCAGTTCGTCCGTCCGATCATCGTCCGCGTCATTCGAGAGATCACCGACCGGCACTGCTACGACGGCTGGACCTGGATCGAGGCTTACGCGCTGAACGTCGCGGGAGAGGCGGTCGCCAAGCGGGAACTGTTCGTACAGCCCGCTGGGCTGCGCTGGCTCACTGCTCCCACTCGGGCAGTGCCTTCCAGCCGTCGCCCGCCCCGCGGCAAGGCGTCGGTGCGGGCATGAGCGGCGCCGGCCGCCCGCACCTGCCGTTACGCCCGATCTGGCTCTGCAAGCGTTGCGCCCAGCCATGGCCGTGCGCGGTCGCCCGCCTGGCCCTGGTCGCCGAGTACGCGGATGATCGGGTGGGCATGTCGGTCTACCTGTGCGGGCAGCTCTACGAAGCGGCGACCGACCTGCACCGCCTCAACCCGAACGAGGCACCGTCACCGCAAGCGCTGTTCGCCCGGTTCGTCGGCTGGCCCGCGAAAGCCGTGGAGCGGTCCGGTGCACCTGCCTACCATCGGCAGATGACCGACACGACGAGGACGGCCCGCGCCGGGGTCCCCGAGCGTCCGAGCCTGGACGGACTCGAAGAGACCTGGTCCCGCCGCTGGCAGTCCGACGGCACGTACGCGTTCGACCGGTCGAAGGAGCGGTCGGACGTCTACTCCATCGACACCCCGCCGCCGACCGTGTCGGGTGAGCTGCACATGGGGCACGTCTTCTCCTACACGCACACCGACACGGTGGCCCGGTTCCAGCGGATGCGCGGGCGGACGGTGTTCTACCCGATGGGCTGGGACGACAACGGGCTACCCACCGAACGCCGGGTGCAGAACGTCTACGGGGTGCGCCCCGACCCGGCGCTGCCGTACGGCAGGGACTGGCGGCCGCCGGCCGCCCCGGTCGGCGACGACGCGCGGAAGAACCCGACCGCGATCTCCCGGCGCAACTTCATCGAGCTGTGCGAGACGCTGACCGTGGAGGACGAGAAGGTCTTCGAGGCGCTGTGGCGCCGGCTCGGCCTGTCGGTGGACTGGTCGCTGACCTACACCACGATCGGGCGGGCGGCCCGGGCGGCCAGCCAGCGCGCGTTCCTGCGCAACCTGGCCCGGGGCGAGGCCTACCAGGCGGAGGCGCCGACGCTCTGGGACGTGGGCTTCGGCACCGCGGTGGCCCAGGCGGAGCTGGAGGACCGGGAGCGGCCGGGCGCCTACCACCGGCTGC
This sequence comes from Micromonospora sp. WMMD980, assembly GCF_029626035.1. Lineage (NCBI taxonomy): Bacteria > Bacillati > Actinomycetota > Actinomycetes > Micromonosporales > Micromonosporaceae > Micromonospora > Micromonospora sp. WMMD980. The sequence continues at coordinate 6,393,603 of NZ_JARUBE010000003.1, read as the reverse complement.
GGTTCACCGGGCCGGGCGGGCGCGAGGTGCTGATCGACACCACCCGGCCGGAGCTGCTGCCGGCCTGCGTGGCGCTGGTCTGTCACCCGGACGACGAGCGCTACGGCGACCTGGTCGGCGCGTCCGCGCGTACCCCGGTCTTCGGGGTCCAGGTGCCGGTGCGCGCGCACCCGCTGGCGGACCCGGCCAAGGGCACGGGCATCGCGATGGTCTGCACATTCGGTGACCTGGCGGACGTGACCTGGTGGCGGGAGCTGCGGCTGGACACCCGGGTGGTGATCGGCCGGGACGGTCGGCTGCTGCCGGAGCCGCCGGCCGGGGTGCCGGCCGGGCCCTACGCGGCGCTGGCCGGGCAGACGGTCAACGGCGCCCGGCGGACCCTGGTGGAGTTGCTGGCCGACGCGGGCGACCTGGTCGGCGAGCCGCGCCCGATCACCCACCCGGTGAAGTTCTACGAGCGCGGCGACCGGCCGTTGGAGATCGTCTCGACCCGGCAGTGGTATCTGCGCAACGGTGGCCGGGACGCGGACCTGCGCGAGGAGTTGCTGGCCCGGGGGCGCGAGCTGCGCTGGGTGCCGGAGCACATGCGGCACCGCTACGAGCACTGGGTGGGCGGTCTCACCGGTGACTGGCTGGTCAGCCGGCAGCGGTTCTTCGGCGTGCCGGTGCCGGTGTGGTACCGGCTCGACGACACTGGCGAACCGGACTGGACCCACCCTCTCACACCGGACGAGGCGATGTTGCCGATCGACCCGAGCAGCGAGCCGCCGCCCGGCTACCAGGAGGCGCAGCGCGACGTCCCCGGCGGTTTCACCGGGGAGCAGGACGTGCTGGACACCTGGGCCACCTCGTCGCTGACCCCGCAGATCGTCGGCGGCTGGGAGACCGATCCGGACCTGCACCGCCGGGTCTTCCCGATGGACCTGCGCCCGCAGGGGCACGACATCATCCGCACCTGGCTGTTCGCCACCGTGGTCCGGGCCCATCTGGAGCACGGCGTGCTGCCCTGGCGCACGGCGGTGCTCTCCGGCTGGATCCTCGACCCGGACCGCAAGAAGATGTCCAAGTCCAAGGGGAACGTGGTCACGCCGATGGGGCTGCTGGAGCAGCACGGCTCCGACGCGGTGCGCTACTGGGCCGCCAACGGCAAGCCGGGCATGGATCTGGCCTTCGACCCGGCCCAGGTCAAGGTGGGTCGCCGGCTGGCCACGAAGGTGCTCAACGCGTCCCGGTTCGCGCTCGGGCTGGGCGCCGCCGACGCGCTGCGGGCGCCGGTGACGCAACCGTTGGACACCGCGATGCTCGCCGAACTGTCCGGCGTGGTCGCCACCGCGACCACCGCCCTCGACGGGTACGACCACACGGCCGCCCTGATGGCCACGGAGGCGTTCTTCTGGCGGTTCTGCGACGACTACATCGAGCTGGTGAAGGAGCGCGCCTACGGCTCCGGCCCGGCGGCCGACTCGGCCCGGGCGGCGCTGGCGACCGCGCTGTCGGTGCAGTTGCGGCTCTTCGCCCCGGTGCTGCCGTTCGTCACCGAGGAGGTCTGGTCCTGGTGGCGGTACGGCTCGGTGCACCGCTCCACGTGGCCGACCACCTACGAGGTGGGCCGCGCGATGGCCGTGCCCGGTGACCCGGAGCTGCTGCGGCTGGCCGCCGACGCGTTGGGGCAGGTGCGCCGGGCCAAGTCGGAACGGAAGCTGTCGATGAAGGCGGACGTGCCGCTGGCCGAGGCGCTCGGGCCGGCGGCGGTGCTCGACCAGCTCACCACCGTGGCCGACGACCTGCGAGCGGCGGGGCGGATCGCGAAGCTCGACCTGCTTCCCGACCGCACCGGAGAGCTGGTCATCGCCTGCGCGTTCTGAGGACGGGACGGGCGGCCGGCAGACGCCGACCGCCCGTCCCGGCGGGCTAGCCGGCCGCGCAGGCCGTCTTGAGCTTGCCCTGGGCGGCGGCGAGATCCGCCTTGCTCGGTGCCTTCTTCGGCGCCTCGGCCCAGGTGTCGGCCAGGTCGCCCATCTCGGTCGCGACCGCCTTCACCGCGCCGTTGACCTCGTCGCTACTGGTGAACGCGTGCGTGTACAGGGTCGCCGCGCCGGCGGAGTATTGCGCGCTCACCGCGGAGTGCCCGGCCGGCGGGCCGATCTTCTCCGCCTCGGCCACCTCCTTCAGGGCCGCCTTGATGTCCTTCTCGGCGGCGGCGCAGGTGGTCCGGGTGGCCTCGTCGAGACCGACCGGGGCGGGTGACACCGACGACGCGGTCGGCGTCGACGCGGCCGGCGCGGACGATCCGGCGGGCTCGGCCACCGACGTGTCGTCACCGTCGGTGGTGCAGCCGGACATGATGATCAGCGCCGCCGCGGCCGGAGCCAGCAGGGCGTGTCGAGCGGAACGGAAATTGTTCTCCCCGTGTCTGGTGTTGTCGCCGCCGCAACGTAACAGAACCACGGAGGTCGGGCGGGACCCCTTTCCGCCGCCGTAGCGCGCGGGGCCGGGGTCCCGCCCGGCTCAGCTCGTCTCGCCGGCCACGCTGAACGACCGGAGCCGGTCGATCGCCAGCACCGTGAAACCGACCGCCACCAGGGCGGTCAGCACGGCCGCGACGGACACCGAGACCGTGGTGCCGAGCAGCGACGTGGGGGCCATCCGGTCGGCCAACGCGATCACCCACTGCTGGACCGAGAGCACCTTGGTGCCGTTGACGAACCGGCCGAGCAGACCCTCCCAGATCAACACGTAGACCAGGCCGAGCAGCACCGGCCGCCGGCTCACCAGGCTGAGCGCCAGGAACAGCGCCGAGTAGGCGAGCGCACCCGCCGCGGACGCGGCGACCAGGGCCAGCCCGAGGCGTACCGAGTCGGCGAGCACGCCCGCGACGTAGAGCGGGATGCCGACGGTGACGGCGCTGACCACGGCCGCCACCGCGAGCTTCGGCAGCACGATCTGCCAGCGGGGCAGCGGCTTGGTGAGGATGTGCACCACGGTGCCGTCGTCGATCTCGGCGCCGAGCACGCCGGTGCCCACGATCAGGGCGACCACCGGCAGCACCACCGCGAGGCCGAGGCCGACGAGCACCGGCGGCCCCCACTGGCCGGGGTCCACCCCGAGCGACCGGCAGAGCACCGCCAGGCCGATCAGGATCAGCGGCAACGGCAGGAGCATGAGGAACCGGCTGCGACCGAACAGGCCGCGGGCGGTGATCCAGGTGACTGTGGACATCAGGCCTCCACCAGATACGAGAAGACGCTCTCCAGCGACTCGTCCTCCGGCAGCAACTGCCGGACCCGGATGTCGTGGCGGAGTGCAATCCTGGGCAGCGCCCGGGTGAACGCGCCGTAGTCACCGGCCTGCACGGTCAGCCCGGCGCGGCCCAGCTCGACGCCGGAGACCGAGGTCTCCGCCATCAGCGCCACCGCCAGAGCCCGGTCGTCGGTGGAGCGCACCGTGAAGACGTGCGGCCGGTTGGTCATCAACCGGCGGATGGTGCGGTAGTCGCCGGACGCGGCCAGCCGGCCGGCGACCATCACCTGGACCGTGCCGGAGACCTGCTCGACCTCCTCCAGGATGTGCGAGCTGAACAGGATGGTCCGGCCGGCGTCGCCGAGGCGGTGCAGCAGCGCCATCATGTGCAGCCGCTGCCGCGGGTCCATCCCGTTGAACGGCTCGTCGAGCAGCAGCACCTGCGGGTCGTGCACCAGCGCGGCGGCCACCCGGGTGCGTTGCCGCATGCCCTTGGAGTAGGTGCCGATCCGCCGGCCCTGCGCGCTCTCCATCTCGACCAGCTCGATCGCCCGCCGGGCCGCCGCCTCCGGGTCGGGCAACCGGTGCAGCTTCGCGCTGGCCAGCACGAACTCGTACGCGCTGAGGAAGGTGTGCACCGCCTCCCGCTCGCTGACCAGGCCGAGCCGCCGGTAGACGCCGGGGTTGCGCCAGGTCGGCTCCCCATCCAGCGTCACCGTGCCCCGGGACGGGGCGAGGAACCCGGCCATCATGTGCAGCAGCGTGGTCTTGCCGGCGCCGTTCGGGCCGAGCAGGCCGGTCACGCCGGGGCCGAGCCGCATGGTGACGTCGTTGACCGCCACCACGTTGCCGTACCAGCGGGAGACGCCCGCCAGGTCGAGGGTGCTGGTCGTCGCGGCGGGCACGTCGGCCGCCGGTTGCGTGTGCAGCGCCGTCATCGGGCGGCCACCTTCCGGTATCGCAGGAGCAGCAGGCTGACGCAGGCGGCGACCAGCAGGACGGCGACCACGGCGTAGACCGGGCCGAAGTCGCCGATCGGCATGCCGCCGCGCCCCTGGGTCAGCTTGTCGCCGAGCGCCCAGTTGCCCACGCCGCCGACGAGCGTCGACGGGGAGGCGAGGAAGGACAGCTCGTTCACCGTCCGGGAGGGCATGATGTTCAGCACGCCGACCACCGGCGTGGTCATCAGGAACACCGCCACGATGCCGCCGGCGGCGAAGGCGCGCTTGCCGGTGAGCGAGGCGACGAGCAGCGCGATCGAGGCGAAGACCACCGCCCACAAGCCGGCGTAGAGCAGCCCGGGCAGCAGGTCGAGCAGCTCGTCCCACACCCCGCGCATGCCCCGGGAGGTGGTGAACGCGGCGCCCAGGAACATCACCAGTTGCGGGCCACCGAGCAGCAGCCAGAGCGACGTGACGAGCGCCAGCAGCTTCGCCAGCGCGTAGTCGCCGCGCGGCAGCGGCCGGGAGAAGTAGAGCGGCAGCACGCCGCTGCGCAGGTCGCGGGAGACCAGCTCGGGCGCGGCCACCGCGACGAAGAAGATGACCAGCCAGCTCATCGCGTCGGCGAACTGGGCGTAGGTCAGCACCACCTGGCCGATCTGGCTGCGCACCGCGGTCAGCCCGGCGGCCACCACGGTGACCACGGCCACCACCAGCCAGGGAAAGATCTTCGCCTTGGCGCTGCGGCCCAGCCCGAAGACGGTACGCAGACCGTGGCCGTAGAGCGCGCCGAAGACCTGCCGGCGACCCAGCCGGGGGCCGGTGTAGCGCTGGTAGCCGATGTCGTGGATGACGCCGGTGGCTTCAGGCATGGCTGGGCTCCCTCGGGGCGAAGAGTTCGGCCACCCGGTGCCGCCGCTGGTCCAGCCGGTGCAACGGCAGGTCCAGCTCGGCCACCGCGCCGAGGATCAGGTCGTAGGTGTGGTCGTCGGCGAGCGGGACGAGCAGCAGTCGCCCGTCGCGGGACACCGGCAGGTCGAGCGCGGCCAGCCGGGCGGCCAACTCCTCCGTGCCCTCGCTCACCTCGACCGCGAGCACGTCGGTGGCGGTGGTCATGGCGGCGACCCGGTCGGCGCGCAGCAGCCGGCCGCCGTCGATCGCGACGAGCGTGTCGCAGATCCGCTCCACCTCGCCGAGCAGGTGCGAGCAGACCACCACCGAGATGCCGAACTCGGTGCCGATCCGGTGGATCAGGGCGAGCATCGCGTCCCGGCCGGCCGGGTCGAGGCCGTTGGTGGGTTCGTCGAGCAGCAGCAGGTCCGGGTCGTGCACCAGGGCCTGGGCGAGCTTGACCCGCTGCTTCATGCCGGTGGAGTAGCCACCGACCGCTCGGTGCCGCTCCTCGTGCAGGCCGACGTGGCGCAGCGCCTCGGAGGCCCGTTCCCGGGCGACCGTGCGCGGCAGCCCGCTCATCCGGCCCAGGTGGGTGACCAGTTCGGCGGCGGACAGGTCCGGCGGGAGGGCGTCGTGCTCGGGCATGTAGCCGACCCGGGCGCGGACCGCGGCCGGGTCGGTGGTGGGGTCGAGGCCGAGCACCCGCACCCGGCCGGTGGTCGGCGGGAGCAGACCCAGCAGGATCTTGATCAGGGTGGACTTGCCGGCGCCGTTGGCACCGACCAGCCCGATGATCCCGGGCTCGACCGACACGGTGAGGTCGGCCAACGCGGTGACCCGGCCTCCGTACGTCTTGGTCAGCGACTCGGTCGCGAGCAGTGTCACGCTGCCAGCCTAGGAAGCGAGGGCTCGCCGGTGCACCGGGAAACGCTCGGGGATGTCCCTGATTCCGCCCGTAGGCCGCCGGTAAGGCTTCCGTAAGCGGCCGGACCGGTGACCGGGCGGCCGGCGCCCGGGAGACTCGACGCATGCCGATGCGTCTGTTGCGCGCCCCGCTGACCTGGGTCGCCGTCGCCGTCCTCGCGCTCGGCGCGGCGACCGCGCTCTACTGGTTCCAGCCCTGGAAGCTGGTCACCGACACCGAGGTGCACGAGGAGCTGGTGGCGGTGCCGTCCGCGCCGGCGCTGTCGCCGTCCGGCCCGGCGTCGTCGGCCGTACCCGCGTCGACGCCGGCCGGCCCGGTGCTGGTCGGCGGCGGCTCCTTCGTCAGCCACGAGCACGAGACCAGGGGCGCCGCGCGGATCGTCCGCACCGCCGACGGGCGGCACCGGCTGGAGCTGGTCGGGCTGGACACCTCCAACGGCCCGGATCTTCAGGTCTGGCTGACCGACCAGCCGGTTCGGACCGGTCCGTCCGGGTGGCATGTCTTCGACGACGGCCGGCACGTGGCGCTCGGTCCGCTCAAGGGCAACCGGGGCGACCAGGCGTACCCGATTCCCGCCGGAACCGATCTCACCGGGCTGACCAGCGTCTCGATCTGGTGCGAACGGTTCGCCGTCTCGTTCGGCGCGGCGGCGCTGGCCCCCGCCGGCTGAGCGACCGGCGACGGCCGGCCGACAGCGGCGTGGCCGGGAGGTGGAGTGGCGCTCTCGACCGATCGCTGGTGGGCTGCGAAACTGTGTGCCGGCCGGCGAGTTGGGGGTTCGATGAGCAACGGGTGGATCCTGCCCGAGGATGTTCTGCGGGATGCGCCGTCGTACGCGCCCAGGCCCGCTGAGCTGGCCGATCTCGAGTTGTTGCTGACCGGGGCGTACGCGCCGTTGACCGGCTTCATGACCCGGGCGGACCTGGCCGCGCTGGCCCGGCGCGGCCGGCTCGCCGACGGCACGCCGTGGCCGGTGCCGGTGACGCTCCAGGTGCCGCCCGCGCTCGCGGACGGGCTGGAGCTGACCGACCCGGCCCGTCGGGCGCTGGTGCTCACCGACGGCGAGGGCGCCCCGGTGGCGGCCATGGACGTGACCGACGTGTGGCCGGCCCGCGAGGGCACGGTGGGTGTGGGCGGCGCGGTACGCCGGTTGGGCGACGGCGGCCACGGGCCGTTCCAGCGCCTGCGGCGCAGCCCGGACGAGGTGCGGGGGCTGCTGCCGCCGGGCCGGGTGCTCGGCGTCTTCGCCGACCGCCCGCTGCACCGCCCGCAGTTGGCGCAGATCGCGCACGCGGCCCGTACGCTCGGCGCGCACCTGCTGGTGCTCATTCCGGTGGGCGAGGAGTCGACCGGTGGCCTGCCGGCCGAGGCACTGGTGCGCAGCGTGTTCGCGGCCCGCGACCGGATGCCGCCGGCCACGCTGGTGGCGGTGCCGCTGGCCCGGCGGCCCGACGAGATCAGCGACGCGTTGCTGCGGGCGCGGGTGGCCGCCGCCTACGGCGTGACCCACCTGCTCTCCACCGAGGGCATGCTCTCCGGCGCCGGCCTGCGGGTGCTGGTGCCGCGCGAGCTGGCGTACGACAACCGGGACGGGCAGTGGCGCTGGCGGGAGGACATCCCGCCGCGCAACCGTCGGCTGGCGCTCAGCCGGGAGGAGATCGACGACCTGCTCGACCGGGGCTTCCCGCTGCCCGAGTGGCACACGCCGCCCGCGGTGGCCCGGGAGCTGGCCCGGGCCCGCCCACCCCGGCGGCACCGCGGGCTGGTGATCTTCCTGACCGGGCTCTCCGGCTCGGGCAAGTCGACGATCGCCCGGGGCCTGGCGGACGTGCTGCGGGAGCAGGGCGACCGGACCATCACGCTGCTCGACGGTGACGTGGTGCGGCGGGAGTTGTCCGCCGGGCTGGGCTTCAGCAAGGCCGACCGCGACCTCAACGTGCGCCGGATCGGCTGGGTGGCCGCCGAGATCGCCCGGCACCGGGGCGTCGGCATCTGCTGCCCGATCGCGCCGTACGCGGCCGCCCGGGCCACCGCCCGGGAGATGGCGCAGGCGGCCGGGGCCGGTTTCCTGCTGGTCCACGTGGCGACCCCGCTCGCCGTCTGTGAGCGGCGCGACCGCAAGGGCCTCTACGCCCGCGCCCGGGCCGGCCTGATCACCGGGATGACCGGCATCGACGACCCGTACGAGGAGCCCACCGACGCCGACCTGGTGGTGGACACCTCGGACCTGACCGTCGACGAGGCGGTGCAGCGGGTGATGGAGCACCTCGGCGAGACCGGCTGGGTGGAGCCCCGCCTCCAGCCGGCCTGATCCTCCCCGGCGCCGACCCGCCGACCGTCGTCGTCCCACCTCGCGTCCACTTCTCCTGCGCGGTAGTGTTCGTCTTTGTTGGAACACGTTCGACCGCGTTCACACGGTCGGTGACGCTCGGGAGGCGAGGCGGGGATGCTGGCGCGACAGCGGCAGACGACCATCCTGGAACGGGTCCGCGCCGCCGGCGGGGTCCGGGTCACCGACCTGGCCGCCGAGTTCGGCGTCTCCGACATGACCATCCGGCGGGATCTGGAGACGCTGCACGAGCAGGGGCTGCTCGCCAAGGTGCACGGCGGGGCGACGCTCGCCGGGCCCGGCTCGACCGACGAGCCCGGCTTCCGGGCCAAGTCGGTGCGCCAGTCCGCGGAGAAGTCGGCCATCGCCGAGCACGCCGCCCGGCTGGTCCGCCCCGGCGCCGCGATCGCGCTCTCCGCCGGCACCACCACCGCGGAACTGGCCCGCAGGCTGGTGGACGTGCCCGGCCTGACGGTGGTCACCAACTCGCTGCCGGTGGCCGAGATCCTGCACGTCGGCGGCCGGCCCGACCAGACCGTGGTGCTCACCGGCGGGGTCCGCACCCCGTCGGACGCGCTGGTCGGCCCGCTGGCCGTGGCCGCGATCGCCGCGCTCCACCTGGACCTGCTCTTCCTCGGCGTGCACGGGATCAGTGAGCGGGCCGGGTTCACCACCCCCAACCTGATGGAGGCGGACACGAACCGGGCGCTGGTGGCCGCCGCTGACGCGCTCGTGGTGCTCGCCGACCACACCAAGTGGGGCACGGTCGGCATCTCCTCCATCGTCGGCCTGGACGCGGCGGACGTGCTGGTCACCGACGACCGGTTGACACCCGACGCGCGGCGGGTACTCGAGGACAGGGTCGGTGAGCTGGTGACGGTGCCGGCGACGAAGGGGGCGGAGTGAAGCGTACGCAGATCGAGCTGGCCGACGGCCGTGAGCTGATCTACTTCGACGAGCGGGACGACGCGGTGCGCGACCAGCCGGACCGACGGGACCTGCCCCCACCGCCGCCCGCCTCCCAACTGCGCCACGACCCGCTGACCGACGAGTGGGTGGCGGTGGCGGTGCACCGGCAGACCCGCACCTTCCTGCCGCCCGCCGACCAGTGCCCGCTCTGCCCCTCCCGCGCCGACCGGCATAGCGAGATCCCGGCGCCCGACTACGACGTGGTCGTCTTCGAGAACCGGTTCCCGTCGCTGAGCCAACGCCCGGCCGACGAGCCGGCCCAGATCACGCCGTTCACCCCGGTCCGGCCCGGGCTCGGCCGATGCGAGGTGGTCTGCTTCACCGACGACCACAACGCGTCCTTCGCCCGCCTCTCCCCGCTGCGGGTGCGCACCGTGCTGGACGCGCTCGCCGACCGCACCGCCGCGCTGAGCGAGCTGCCCGGCGTGGAGCAGGTGTTCCCGTTCGAGAACCGGGGTGTGGAGATCGGGGTGACGCTGCACCACCCGCACGGCCAGATCTACGCGTACCCGTTCGTCACGCCGCGGACCCGGAGCCTGCTGGCCGCCGCCCGGCGGCACGCCGAGCGCACCGGGGGCAACCTCTACGCCGACGTGCTGGCCGCCGAGCGGGCCGCCGGCGACCGGGTGGTGGCGAGCAACGAACACTGGACCGCGTACGTGCCGGCGGCGGCCCGCTGGCCGTTCGAGGTGCACGTGGCCCCGCACCGCCCGGTGCCGGACATCCCGGCGCTCGACGACGCCGAGCGCGACGCCTTCGGCCCGCTCTACCTCGACCTGCTGCGTCGCTTCGACGGGCTGTTCGACATGCCGATGCCCTACATCGCCGCCTGGCACCAGGCGCCGGTGCGCGTCGACCGGGAACTGGGCCACCTGCACCTGCAGTTGTTCAGCGTCCGGCGCGCGAAGGACAAGCTGAAGTACCTGGCCGGTTCCGAGTCCGGCATGGGCGTGTTCATCAACGACATCGCCCCGGAGCGCGCCGCCGAACTGCTGCGCACCGCGTGAAAGGCGGGGCCCCTTCTTAACGCCTCCGGTAGAGGAAGGGCCCCTTCTCAACCATCGGCGCAAGGCGTGAGGGCGCGGGGGGCCCGGGACAGGGCCCCCCGCAGAAAGGGACGGCTGGCTGCGCTCAGCAGCCACGAAGGTCGGCTGATCGGCGCGTGATCGCGGCCGACCTTCCTGGACGCGACTGGCATCTCGTCCACCAGAGTCAACGAGGGCGCACCGAGCGAAGTCACGCCAGTCGAGTGTCGCCGGGCCGGCCCGCACGGGCTCTGAGGTGTTAAGAAGGGCCCCTTCTACAACGCCAGGCGTTAAGAAGGGGCCCTTCCTTGCGCGTCAGGCCGCGAGCTTGCGGGCCAGGTTCTCGTCGAGCGCGTTCATGAACTCGTCGGTGGTCAGCCACGGAGCGTCCCGCGAGATGAGCAGCGCGAGGTCCTTGGTCATCTGGCCGCCCTCGACGGTCTCCACGATGACCTTCTCCAGCGTGTTCGCGAACTCGGTGACCGCCGGGGTGCCGTCCAGCTTGCCCCGGTGGGCCAGGCCACGGGTCCAGGCGTAGATCGACGCGATCGGGTTGGTCGAGGTCTTCTCGCCCTTCTGGTACTGCCGGTAGTGCCGGGTCACCGTGCCGTGCGCGGCCTCGGCCTCGACGGTACGGCCGTCCGGGGAGAGCAGCACCGAGGTCATCAGGCCGAGCGAGCCGAAGCCCTGGGCGACGGTGTCGGACTGCACGTCACCGTCGTAGTTCTTGCAGGCCCAGACGTAACCGCCCTCCCACTTGAGCGCGGCGGCGACCATGTCGTCGATCAGCCGGTGCTCGTAGGTCAGGCCGGCGGCGTCGAACTCGGCCTTGAATTCGGCCTCGAACACCTCGGCGAAGATGTCCTTGAACCGGCCGTCGTACGCCTTGAGGATGGTGTTCTTGGTCGACATGTAGACCGGGTAGTTGCGGTCCAGGCCGTAGCGGAACGAGGCGCGGGCGAAGTCCCGGATCGACTCGTCGAAGTTGTACATGCCCATGGCGATGCCGCCGCCGGGGAAGTCGGCGACCTCCATCTCCATCGGCGCGGAGCCGTCGGCCGGGGCGTAGGTGATGGTGACCTTGCCCGGGCCGGGGACCACGAAGTCGGTGGCCTTGTACTGGTCGCCGTGCGCGTGCCGGCCGATGATGATCGGCTTGGTCCAGCCCGGGACGAGCCGCGGCACGTTCGACATGATGATCGGCTCGCGGAAGACCACGCCGCCGAGGATGTTGCGGATGGTGCCGTTCGGCGACCGCCACATCTTCTTCAGGCCGAACTCCTCCACCCGGGCCTCGTCCGGGGTGATGGTGGCGCACTTGACGCCGACGCCGTGCTCCTTGATGGCGTTGGCGGCGTCGACGGTGACCTGGTCGTCGGTCTCGTCGCGGTACTGGATCGACAGGTCGTAGTAGTGCAGGTCGACGTCGAGGTAGGGCAGGATCAGCTGCTCCCGGATCTGCTTCCAGATGATCCGGGTCATCTCGTCGCCGTCGATTTCCACGACCGGGTTGTTTACCTTGATCTTCGCCATCGGCCGGCGCTCCTCTCGGGGGACACGTGCTCAAGCAGTACGAGCGTACTGGAAACCGCCCGGGGCGCCCCAGCCGGCCTCGTGGTGGCATCCTTCCCGGATGCCGCTGACGCACACGCTCGGGTCTATCACGATCACCGCGCTGCCGGACCGGGCGGGTCCTTCCCTCCAGCCACGCGCGGCGGCGTTCCCCGGCGCCACCGACGCGCGGTAGCGCGAGGCGGCCCGTCGGGACCCGGTCGCCGTCGGGCCGGGGGACGCCGAAGGGCGGCCGGCGGGCCGCCGGCCGCCCTTCGGCGGGTGGTGCGGGGTGGGTCAGAGGGAGGAGATGTCGGCCTGCTTGGCGCGGACGGCCTCGGCGGCCTCCTTCAGGGCGGCCAGCTCGTCGGCGTCCAGGTCGGTCTCGACGACCCGCTTCACGCCCTGGGCGCCGATCTCGGCCTCGACGCCCAGGTAGACGCCGGAGATGCCGTACTCGCCGTCGACCCATGCGCAGACCGGCATGACGTCGCCGGAGTCCTCGGCCACGGCCTTCGCCATCCGCGCCGCGGCGGCGGACGGGGCGTAGTAGGCCGAGCCGGTCTTCAGCAGCGCGACGACCTCGGCGCCACCGTTGCGGGTCTTGACGACCAGTTCCTCGATCTGCTCGGCCGGCATGACGTCGCGCAGCGGCTTGCCGTTCACGGTGCTCTTGGACGGGACCGGGACCATGGTGTCGCCGTGCGAGCCGAGGGTCAGGGTCCGCACCGACTTCACCGGTACGCTCAGCGCCTCGGCGACGAAGTTGGTGAACCGGGCGGTGTCGAGCATGCCGGCCTGGCCGAGCACCCGGTTCTTCGGGAACTGCGTGGCGATCTGGGCCAGCGCGGTCATCTCGTCGAGCGGGTTCGACACCACGATGACGACGGCGTTCGGGGCGTACTTGGCGACGTTCTCGGAGACCTGCCGGACGATCTTGGCGTTGGTCTCCAGCAGGTCCATCCGGCTCATGCCCGGCTTACGCGGCAGGCCGGCGGTGATGACGACGACGTCGGAGCCCTCGATGGCCTCGTAGCCCTCACCGTTGGGGCCGGTGGTGACGCCGACGATCGTGGTCTCGAAGCCCTCGACCGGCCGCGACTGGTTGAGGTCCAGCGCGAGGCCCGCCGGCTTGCCCTCCACGATGTCGGTGATGACGACGGTGTCGAAGACGTCGTACTCGGCCAGACGCTGTGCGGTGGTGGAGCCGTAGAAGCCGGCCCCGACGACAGTGACCTTCTTACCCATGGTCGTCCCACTCCCTGATACCAGTCGGTTTCCCGGACCGTATCAGCCATCCTGGCACCGAACGGGCGAGGGGCGGACGGTTATGACCTGTCTGGGTGGTCAGGCGTCCCGCTCGGCCCGCTCGACCACGTTGGTGAGCAGCATGGCCCGGGTCATCGGGCCGACGCCGCCCGGCATCGGCACCACCTTGCCGGCCACCTCGACCACCTCCGGGTCGACGTCGCCGGTGTAGCGCCCCTTGCCGTCGTCACCGATCACCCGGGTGATGCCGACGTCCACCACCGTCGCGCCGGGGGTGACCATGTCGGCGGTGAGCAGGCCGGGCACCCCGGCGGCGACGATCACGACGTCGGCCGCGCGGGTGCGCGAGGCGAGGTCGAGGGTGCCGGTGTGGCAGAGCGTGACGGTGGCGTTCTCGCTGCGCCGGGTGAGCAGCAGGCCGAGCGGCCGGCCGACCGTGTTGCCCCGGCCGACCACGGCGACGTTCGCACCGCGCAGCGGCACGTCGTGCCGGCGCAACAGCTCGACGATGCCGCGCGGCGTGCAGGGCAGCGGGGCGTCGTAGCCGAGCACGAGCCGACCCAGGTTGACCGGGTGCAGGCCGTCGGCGTCCTTGTCCGGGTCGATGGACTCCAGTGCCCGCTGGGTGTCCAGGTGGGCCGGGAGCGGAAGCTGGACGATGTAGCCGTGGCAGGCCGGATCGGCGTTCAGCTCGGCCAGCGCCGCGTCGAGCTGCTCCTGGCTGGCGTCGGCGGGCAGCGCGACCCGCAGCGAGGCGATGCCGACCTCGGCGCAGTCGCGGTGCTTGCCGTTGACGTACGCCTGGGAGCCGGGGTCCTCCCCGACCAGGACCGTGCCGAGGCCCGGGGTGATGCCGCGTTCGGCGAGCGCCTTGACCCGCGCCCGCAGTTCGTCCTTGATCTCCGCCGCCGTGGCCTTGCCGTCCAGGATCGTCGCCGTCACCAGGTGATCGTCTCACGTCCGGGTCGCGGGACCGCGACGCCCGCCGACATCGCGCCGGCACGTGGCCTTCGCCACTCAGAGTCACGAGACATGCCTTGAAACGGAACATTCGGGCACGATGCGTCACCTCTCCGTTACCCAACCGTTGTCGACCCGCCGCATCGCGACCTACCGTTACGGCTCGTTGCGCAGCGTCACCCAGCGCCGGGCCGACCGCGCAGCGTGAGGAGAAGAGGAGACTCCATGCGTGTTCGTAGGCTCGCGGCCTGGACCGCTCTCCCGCTCGCGGTGACCCTGGGCCTGGCGGCCTGCGGCACGGGCGGCGGCAGCGGCGGCGCAAGCGACCCCGACGCGGCCGTGCGGATCGAGATCGCCGAGCCGCAGCACCTGGTGCCGACCAACACCAACGAGACCAGTGGCTCGCAGGTGCTGTCGGCCCTGTTCAGCCCGCTCGTCGACTACGACGAGGCGAACAAGCCGCACGAGGTGGCGGCGGACTCGGCGACGTCGTCGGACAACAAGGTCTGGACGATCAAGCTGAAGCCCGGCTACACCTTCCACAACGGCGAGAAGGTCACCGCCGACAACTACGTCGACGCCTGGAACTACGGCGCGTACGCGCCGAACGGCCAGAACTCCAGCTACTTCTTCGAGAAGATCGCCGGCTACGAGGACCTCCAGGGCGAGAAGCCGAAGGCCCAGACGCTGAGCGGCCTGAAGAAGGTCGACGACCTCACCTTCACCGTGACGCTCACCGAGCCGTACGTGGACTTCAAGACCATGCTCGGCTACACCGCCTTCTACCCGCTGCCCAAGGCGGCGTTCTCCGCGCCGGGCGTGCTCGCCGACGGCTACGAGCAGGCGCCGATCGGCCAGGGCCCGTTCAAGATGAAGGGCAACTGGCAGCACGACGCCAAGGTCGAGGTGGAGAAGTACGACGCGTTCCCGGGCCAGCAGCCCAAGGTGGGTGGCGTCGAGTTCCGGATCTACCAGCAGCCGACCGCCGCGTACGCGGACGTGCTGTCGGACAACCTCGACGTGATCAAGACGATCCCGACCGAGAACCTGTCCACCGCCGCCACCGACCTCGGCGACCGGTTCCAGCAGAGCCCGGCCTCGTCGCTCCAGGTGTTGGCGTTCCCGACCTTCCAGAAGGAGTTCAGCAAGCCCGAGGTGCGCAAGGCCATCTCGATGGCGATCGACCGGGACGAGATCACCAAGTCGATCTTCAAGGACTCCCAGCAGCCGGCTCGCTCGTTCGTCTCGCCGGTGGTCGCGGGCTACCGGGAGAACACCATCGGCACCGCCGGCGCGTTCGACCCGGCCAAGGCCAAGGCCATGTACGAGGCCGCGGGCGGCCCGAAGAAGATCGAGCTGTCCTACAACGGGGACGGCGGCCACAAGGACTGGATCGACGCCACCTGCAACCAGCTCAAGGCCAACCTGGGCGTGGAGTGCGTGGGCAACGCCGAGCCGAAGTTCGCGGACCTGCTGACCAAGCTCAAGCAGAAGCAGTCGGTCGGCCTGTTCCGGATGGGCTGGGTGATGGACTACCCGTCCATGGAGAACTACCTGGGCCCGCTGTACAGCACCAACGGCTCGTCGAACTACTACGGCTACTCGAACCCGGAGTTCGACAGGCTGCTCGCCGAGGGCGCCCGCGCGGCGACCGAGGACGAGGCGATCAAGAAGTACCAGGCGGCGGAGGACCTGCTCGCGCAGGACCTGCCGGTGATCCCGCTGCGGTACGGGCAGAACAACTTCGGTCACTCGACCAAGGTCAAGAACGTCCACGTGGACCTCTTCGACCGGGTGGACCTGCTGAAGATCGAACGCGCCTGACCTGACCGACCACGGGCCGGGCCACCCCCACCGGGTGGCCCGGCCCTGGCATTGGCCCGCATTTCTCCTGTTTTCGGCACACTGGCCAGCATGCTCCGGTTCATCCTGCGGCGACTGCTCCAGATGGTCCTCGCCTTCTTCGGGACCACGCTGATCGTCTACGCGTTGATGTTCGCCGGGCAGGGCGACCCGATCCAGGCGCTCGCCGGGGAACGACCGGTCACCGCGGCCCAACGCGCCTACCTGACCGAGAAGTACCACCTGGACGCGACCGGCGTCGGCGGGTTCTTCTACCGCTACCTCAACTATCTCGGCGGCCTGCTCCGGGGCGACCTCGGCCAGTCGCTGACCGGCCGGCAGATCGGCGACATCCTCGCCGCCGCCTGGCCGGTCACCGTGAAGCTCGCCCTGATCGCGATGGCCGTGACCGTTCTCGTCGGGGTCACCGCCGGGGTGATCGCCGGGATCCGGCGAGCCGGCGTCTTCGACCACGCGACGCTCGTGCTCACGCTGCTGGTGCTCGGCATCCCGACCATCGTGCTGGCCCCGCTGGCGCAGTACTTCCTCGGCGTACGCTGGCCGATCTTCCCGCCCACCGCCGGCGCGCAGCCGTCGCTCTGGGCGCTGCTGCTGCCCGGCATCGTGCTCGGCTCACTGTCGCTGGCCACCGCGCTGCGGCTGACCCGGACGTCGGTGTCGGAGAACCTGCGCGCCGACTACGTGCGGACCGCCCGCGCGAAGGGTCTGGCCCGACGCCGCGTCGTCGGCGTGCACGTGCTGCGCAACTCGCTCATCCCGGTGGTCACGTTCCTCGGCGTCGAACTCGGCAACCTGATGAGCGGCGCGATCATCACCGAGGGCGTGTTCAACATCCCTGGCGTCGGCTTCAACCTGTTCCGCGGCATCCGCACCGAGGACGGCCCGCTGGTGGTCGGCATCGTCAGCGTGCTCGTCGTGGTCTACCTGCTGTCCAACCTGGTGGTGGACGTGCTCTACGCCGTACTCGACCCGAGGATCCGCTATGAGTGAGCGCAGCGAACGAATCATCAACGCAGCGTGTCCGGTCGCTCGTGACCGCGCCGAGCGGAGCGGGGCGCGGGCATGAGCGATTTCGAGACGGTCGCGGCGACCGAGGACCAGTCGGCGCGGCGGGGGGTCTCCGGCGAGCCCGGCACCCCGGACCGGGCCGGCGAGCCGCGTCGGCCGCGCAGCCTGGCCGGCGACGCCTGGCGCGACCTGCGCGGCAACCCGGTCTTCTGGCTCAGCCTCCTGCTGGTGGTGCTGGTCGCCGCGATGGCCGTCGCGCCCGGGCTGTTCACCGCCAACGACCCGCGCGACTGCGTGCTCTCCCGCCAGCACGCCGGGCCGTCCGGCGGGGCGATCTTCGGGTACGACTTCCAGGGCTGCGACACGTTCGCCCGCGCGGTCTACGGCGCCCGCGCCTCGCTGCTGGTGGGTGCGTTCTCGGCGCTGATCACCGGGGTGATCGCGCTCGTGGTCGGGATGCTCGCCGGCTACTTCGGCGGCTGGGTCGACGCGGTGCTCTCCCGGGTGATCGACATCGTGCTCGGCATCCCGCTGCTGTTGGCCGCGATCGTGCTGCTCAAGCGGGTCAGCACCAGCGGCGAGACGGTACGCCTGTTCGCGGTCATCCTGGTGCTGGCGCTGCTCGGCTGGACCACCGCGGCCCGGGTGGTGCGCTCCTCGGTGATCACCGCCCGGGAGCAGGACTACGTGGCCGCCGCCCGGATGCTGGGCGCCGGCAACGGCCGGATCATGTGGCGGCACATCCTGCCGAACGCGCTCGCACCGGCCATCGTGGTGCTCACCATCGCGCTCGGCTCGTTCATCGCGGCCGAGGCCACGCTGAGCTTCCTCGGCATCGGCCTGAAGGCGCCGACCATCTCCTGGGGCATCGACATCGACGCGGGCCGGGTGCACATGCGCGAGTCGGCGACGCCGCTGATCGTGCCGTCGGCCTTCCTCGCGCTGACCGTGCTCGCGTTCATCATGCTCGGCGACGCGATCCGCGACGCCTTCGACCCGAAGCTGCGGTGAGAGACCATGACCGAACCCGCGGTCCGGCCGACGCCGGCCTCCCCCACTCCGCCCGACGGGCACCTGCTGGAGGTGCGGGACCTGCACGTCGAGTTCCGCACCGGCGAGGGGGTGGCCCGGGTGATCAACGGGGTGACCTACCACCTGGACGCCGGCGAGACGCTCGCCGTGCTCGGCGAGTCGGGCTCCGGCAAGTCGGTCACCGCTCAGGCGATCATGGGCATCCTGGACACCCCGCCCGCCCGCGTCCGCTCCGGCCAGATCCTCTACCAGGGGCGGGACCTCCTCACCCGGTCGGAGGAGGAGCGCCGTCGGATCCGCGGCGCGGAGATTGCGATGATCTTCCAGGACGCGCTGTCCGCGCTGAACCCGGTGTTCCCGGTTGGGTGGCAGATCGGCGAGTCGCTGCGGCAGCGGGCCGGGCTGTCCCGCGCCGACGCGCGCCGACGCACCGTCGAACTGATGGACCTGGTCCGGATCCCGGCCGCGGCGAAGCGGCTCGGCGACCACCCGCACCAGTTCTCCGGCGGCATGCGTCAACGCGTCATGATCGCCATGGCGCTGGCGCTGGACCCGAAGGTGCTGATCGCGGACGAACCCACCACCGCGCTCGACGTCACCGTGCAGGCCCAGATCATGGACCTCCTCGCCGACCTGCGGCGGGACCTCGGCATGGCGCTGATCCTGATCACCCACGACCTCGGTGTGGTGGCCGGCGTGGCGGACCGGATCGCGGTCATGTACGCCGGCCGGATCGTCGAACACGCCGACGTGCGCCCGCTCTACCGGGCGCCCGCCCACCCGTACACCAAGGGGTTGCTGGAGTCGATCCCCCGGCTCGACGTGCGCGGCCAGGCGCTGTCGACCATCCGGGGGCTGCCGCCGAACCTGATGCGGATCCCGGCCGGCTGCCCGTTCCACCCCCGTTGCCCCTACGCGCGGCAGGTCTGCGTGGACGAGGTGCCGCACGACCTGGTCCTCGGCGACGGCCGGACCAGCGCATGCCACTTCGCGCAGGAGGTCCACGATGACCGTGCCCGCTAGCTCCACCAAGCTCCGGGGCGAGACAGTCCTCGCGGTCGACGATCTGGTGAAGCACTTCCCGATCACCCAGGGCGTCCTGTTCAAGCGGCAGATCGGCGCGGTGCGGGCGGTCGACGGGGTGAGCTTCGAGCTGCGTCGGGGCGAGACACTCGGCGTGGTCGGCGAGTCCGGCTGCGGCAAGTCCACGCTGGCCCGGCTGCTCATGCGGCTGGAGACGCCGACCTCCGGCCGGGCCACGCTGGAGGGACGGGACCTGTTCGCCGCGTCCGGCGGGGAGCTGCGCCGGCTGCGGCGGAACATGCAGATGGTGATGCAGGACCCCTACACCTCGCTCAACCCGCGGATGACCGTGGGCGACATCGTCGGCGAACCGTTCGCGATCCACCCGGACGCCGCGCCGAAGGGCAGTCGGCGGCAGCGGGTGCGGGAGCTGCTCGACGTGGTCGGGCTCAACCCGGAGCACGTCAACCGCTATCCGCACCAGTTCTCCGGTGGCCAACGGCAGCGCATCGGCATCGCAAGGGCGCTCGCGCTACGGCCCGAGATCATCGTCTGCGACGAGCCGGTGTCGGCCCTCGACGTCTCCATCCAGGCCCAGGTGATCAACCTGTTGGAGCAGCTCCAGGACGAGTTCGGGCTCTCCTACATCTTCATCGCGCACGACCTGTCGGTGGTCCGGCACATCTGCGACCGGGTGGCGGTGATGTACCTGGGCCGGATCGTGGAGATCGGCACCGAGGAGCAGATCTACCAGCGCGCCACCCACCCGTACACCCAGGCGTTGCTCTCCGCGGTGCCGGTGCCCGACCCGGAGGCCCGCGACCGGCGGACCGTCATCCGGCTCACCGGTGACGTGCCCAGCCCGGCCGACCCGCCGTCCGGCTGCCGGTTCCGCACCCGGTGCTGGAAGGCGGAGGAGGTGTGCGCCGTCCAGGACCCGCAGACCGTGCCCCGCGCGGCCGACCCGCACCCGTCGGCCTGCCACTTCGCCGAGGTGCGCGCGGACGTCTGAGGCCCCGTCCCCCGGAGGAAGTGGGGACGAGGCCTCGCGAGACGCGGACGGGGTGCGTGAGGCGCGCCCCCGTGGGCGACGACGGCCCGCTACGGAACCGCCGGGTCGACGCGGCGGGTTCCGGTGCGGCTCAGGCGGTGGGCGGTGCCCGCGCGGCGCGCACGCCGCGCGGGCGCAGCGGCGGGGCCGGCGGCCGGCGCGCGGGCACGGACCGCGCCGACACGACCGGGCCGGCCACGCTCGGGGGCGCGGCCGGAAGCGGCTCGTCCGGCCCGTCGCCGTAGGCGACGCCGCCGCGCCGGTCGCCCCACCACCCGCCGGACAGCTCCGCGCAGGGCCGTCCCGGGTACGCCCCGACCACCGCGACCGGGTCCGACCCGGCCCGGCATCCGGCGGCCGGTGCGGCGCCGAGCGGCCCGGCGGCGGGCCGGTTTCCGGGCGGGGGCGCGGCGGCGGCCGGGCCGGCGGCGGAGCCGAGTGCCACGAGGACGAAGGCCAGCGTGACGACGACGGCGGCCGACCGGTCGCGCACGCGCATGGCACACCTGCCGGGGCTCATGAACAGTGGAGACGGTCGATCGACCGCCGCCGGCACACGCTAGCAACCGGCCACGGCGGCCGGCAACGGAGCACGGTCGGACGCGACGGATGGCGGGCCACCCCGGTCTTCCTCCGTGGTCGCCGGGGCCACCGGCCTCCGGTGTGTCGGGGGCCCCGGCGGAATCGACGTGGTGGAAGCGGTATGCCTCAGAGGCACCACCATGCCTGCGGGGTATACCGCTCAAACCCGGCTGTTCCTTCGTTGGGGCTCACCCACGGTCACCGGCGGTGAGGTGCGACGCGCGGACCCGACCTAGTGGAAGAAGTGCCGGGTCCCGGTGAGGTACATGGTCACGCCGGCCTCCTTGCAGGCCGCGATGGTCTCCTCGTCGCGGATCGAGCCGCCGGGCTGCACGATCGCCCGGACGCCGGCGTCGATGAGGATCTGCGGCCCGTCGGCGAACGGGAAGAACGCGTCCGAGGCGCAGACCGCGCCGCGGGCCCGGTCCTCGCCGGCCCGGCTGACCGCGAGCCGCGCCGAGTCGACCCGGTTGACCTGGCCCATCCCCACGCCGACGGTGGCGCCGTCGCGGGCCAGCAGGATCGCGTTGCTCTTCACCGCGCGTACCGCCCGCCAGGCGAACGCCAGATCGCGCAGCATCGCCTCGTCGGCCGGGTCGCCGGTGGCAAGCGTCCAGCCGGACGGGTCGTCGCCGGGCGCGTCCACCGCGTCCCGCGCCTGCACCAGCATGCCGCCGCTGACCTGCCGCCACTCCGCCGGCCGCGGCGCGAACGCGGGCGCCCGCAGCAGCCGGATGTTCTTCTTCGCCCGCAGCAGCTCCAGCGCGCCGTCGTCGAAGCCCGGCGCCACCAGCACCTCGGTGAAGATCTCCGCCACCTGCCCGGCCAGCTCGACGCTCACCGGCCGGTTCACCGCGATCACGCCGCCGAACGCGGAGACCGGGTCGCAGGCGTGCGCCTTGCGGTGCGCCTCGGCCACGTCCGCGCCGACCGCGATGCCACACGGGTTGGCGTGCTTGATGACCGCCACCGCCGGCTGGTCCGGGAAGTCGTGCGCGGCCCGCCAGGCGGCGTCCGCGTCGACGTAGTTGTTGTAGGACATCTCCTTGCCGTGCAACTGCTCGGCCTGGGCCAGCCCGGCCGGCGCGCCCGGGTCGGCGTAGAGCGCCGCCGTCTGGTGCGGGTTCTCGCCGTAGCGCAGCACGGCCTGGCGACGCAGCGCCAGCCCGGCGAACTCGCCGAAGCCGTCCTCGGCCGGGGCGACAGTGGTGGCGAACCAGTCCGCCACCGCCACGTCGTAGTCGGCGATGTCGGCGAACGCCCGGGCCGCGAGCGCGCGCCGGCGGGCCAGGGTGAAGCCACCGTCGGCGAGCGCGGCCACCACCGCCGGGTACGCGGCCGGGTCGGTCACCACCGCCACCGAGGCGTGGTTCTTCGCGGCCGCCCGCACCATCGCCGGGCCACCGATGTCGATCTGCTCGACGCACTCGTCGGCGCCCGCGCCGGAGGCGACCGTGGCCTGGAACGGATAGAGGTTGGAGACCAGCAGGTCGATCCCGGCGATGCCGTGCTCGTCGAGCTGGCCGGCGTGGGTGTCCTTGCGCAGGTCGGCCAGGAGACCACCGTGGATCTTCGGGTGCAGGGTCTTCACCCGGCCGTCGAGGATCTCCGGGAAGCCGGTGACCTGCTCGACCGGAGTGACCGGCACGCCCGCGCCGGAGATCGTCGAGGCGGTGCTGCCGGTCGAGACGATCTCCACGCCGGCCTCGTGCAGGGCGTGGGCCAGCTCGGCCAGGCCGGTCTTGTCGTAGACGCTGACCAACGCGCGCCGGATCGGGCGGCGACCTTCCTCAGTGGTGCTCACGGAATGCTGACCTTTCTGCCGGTGATCGTCCAACCTTCACGGACCAGGCGGCCGACCTGCTCGACGAGCTGGCGCCGCTCGGCGGACTTGATGCGCTCGGTGAGCGTCTCCACGTCGTCGTCGTCGAACACCGCAACGGCGACCTGGGCGACGATCGGGCCGGTGTCCATCCCGGCATCGACGAAGAACAACGTGGCCCCGGTGACCTTCACGCCGTAGGCCAGCGCGTCGCGGGGACCGTGGATGCCGGGGAACGCCGGCAGCAGCGTGTTGTGCGTGTTCAGGTAGCGGTCGCCGAACGCGGTCAGGAACTCCGGCCCGACCAGCTTGAGGAACCCCGCGCTGACCACCAGGTCCGGCCGGTGCTCGGCCACCCGGGCGGTGAGGGCCTTGTCCCAGTCCTCCCGGGTCGGGTGGTCCTTGACCCGCTCGACGAAGGACGGCACGCCGGCGGCGGCGGCCCGGTCCAGGCCGGCGATCCCGTCCCGGTCGGCGCCGACGGCCACCACCCGCGCCCCGTAGCCGGGGTCGGCGGCGGCGTCCAGCAGCGCCTGGAGGTTGCTGCCGGAGCCGGAGACGAGGACGACGAGGCGGGCGACGGACGCGGGCTCGGTCACGCGGCAACCCTATCGGGCAGGCCGGCCGGTCCGGCCGTCGGGCGGCGGCTTGTCGGGTGATCTCCCCGGTGGCACCGTCGCGGTACGCTGCCGGTCGCCCGGTGTCCGGCCTACGCCCGACCCGCATCCCCAGAGAACCCGGCACCTCGCCCGTGCCGCCGGACCTAGGAGTCACCCCATGCAGCCCGGTTACCCCCAGCAGCAGCCCCCGCAGCAGATCGACAACAACATGACCATGTCGATCGTGGCGATCTTCCTGTTCTGGCCGCTCGCCATCCCGGCGATCATCAACGCCTCCAAGGTCAACCCGCTGATCCAGCAGGGCGACTACGCGGGCGCCCAGGCCGCCGCGGCCGAGTCCAAGAAGTGGTCCAAGTGGGCCCTGATCGTCGGCCTGGTCTGGATCGGCATCATTGTGGTGTGTTGCCTGTTCGGTGGCCTGGCGGGTCTCGTCGGCGGCAGCAGCGGCACGAACTGACCGACAGCCGAACCAATCTGAGGAGTTCCCTGACATGCAGCCCGGTTACCCCGGACAGGACCCGTACGGCCAGCAGCCGAACCAGGACCCGACCGCCCAGCCGCACGACCCGTACGGCCAGCCGCCGCAGCCCCCGCAGTACGGGCAGCAGCCGCCGTACGGGCAGCAGCCGACCTCCGGTCAGCCCTACGGCGAGCCGACCTCGGGCCAGCCCTACGGGCAGCCCACCTCCGGCCAGCCCTATGGCCAGGACCCGTACGCGCAGCAGCAGCCGTACGGCGCCGCGCCGCAGTATCCGGCCGCGGGCTACCCAACCGGCCCGGGCGCGGGTCAGGGCCAGAACAACACGCTGGGCCTGATCGGCATGATCGTCGGCATCGCGTCGATCGTGCTCGGCCTATGCTGCCCGCTGCTGGGCGTCCCGGCCGGCATCGCCGGCGTGGTGCTCGGTGTGCTCGGCCAGAAGAAGGTGCAGGCCGGCGAGGCCAGCAACGCCGGCCAGGCCCGGGCCGCCCTGATCTGCGGTGCGGTCGGCGTGGTCGTCGGCATCATCAGCGCCATCGCCGGTGCCGCTATCAACATGGGCAACTTCGGTTCCTGACCGGTTCCCACGAGGGGCGTCCGGCGACTGGCCGGGCGCCCCTCGCGCGTCCCTGCCGCGTGCTCGCCGGCCCAGGTCGTCGGCGACGGCGAGGGCTCCGGCCCGCTCGCGCCTCCCGGCGCGGGTCAGCGCGGGTCGGGGGTGGCGCGGGGCGGGGCCGATGGGCGGGCCGGCGGCGCGGGCCGGGTGAGGGTGCGGGTCGCCGCGGCGCCGAGCATCGCGCCGACCGCGACCACCACCGTGGCCACGCCGAACACCGGCCAGGGTGGCGGCCCGATCTCGGCCAGCCGGCCGCCGCCGAGCGGCCCGCCCGAAGCCGCCGCGACCAGCCCCAGCAACGCGCCGGCGACCGGACCGGCGAGCGCGGCCGGGACCAGGAGCGCCCGCCAGCCGACCTCGGCCCGTTCCTCGGCCGCGGCCCGCAGCGACCGCCGGGCCAGCAGCCAGCCGGCCGCCATCGCGACCAGCACCGGGACCGCGAGCAGCCCGGCGCCGGCCCCGTCCACCGGGCCGCGCGGCAGGCCGGCCAGCAGGGGTACGGCCGGCAGCGCGCCGACCGACACCTCGCTGGTGCGGACCGCCGTGTCCGTGCCGACGGCGAACCCGGGCCCGAGCAGGTAGCTGGCCGACCAGGCGGTGGCGTTCGGCGCGTAGGCGAGGCTGACCAGGGTGATGCCCGCCTGACCGGCCACCCCGGTCCGGTAGGCCCCGATCATGTCGGCCGCGTCGCCCCCGCCGGTGGCCACCGACAGCCCGGCCGCGCCGGCGCTCGCGCCGCACAGCAGGAGCGCGGCGACCACGCCGGCGCGCAGCCCGTCGCGGACCGGTGGTGGGCTGCGCCGCGCCAGCAACGCCCACACCCCGGTGGTGCGCAACGCGCCGACCAGTGCGGCCGGGGCGCCGAACGCGGCGAAGACGAGCGCGGCGGTGGCCGGGGAGACCCGCAGCCCGCCGGCGCTGACGGTCAGCGCGGCGAGCGCGCCGAGCAGCGCGTACGCGATGCCGACCGCGACCGCGACGGTGAGCGCCTGCCGGGGCGAGCCGCCACCACGGGCGCCCACGGCGCGGCTGACGTGCACCCCGGCGCGGGTGAGCCGCCAGACGACGAGCACGCTCAGCGCGAGCGGCGCCAGGCCGAGTGGGCCCGCGGCGGTCTGCAGCGGCACCCCGTGCCCGAGGAGCCAGCCGGCGAGCCCGGCGCGCAGCGCGCCGGCGAGCGAGCCGGCGTCCTCGGTGAGCTGGGCCAGGCCGAGCACCACGGTGACCGGCAGCCATGAGGTCACCGCGGCCCAGAGCGCGGCCACCCCGGCGGCGACGGGCAGCGGGGCCCGGTTGCGGGACGGGTCGCCGGGCCGGGGCACGGGCCCTCGCGCGGTCGGGCGGGCCCGGCCGCGCGGCCGGGCGCCGGCGGTCGGGCCGGCGGTCGCGCGGCGGGGCTGGTCAGGGGTGACACGTGACATCGCCGTCTACTCTGGCACGCCGCGCTGAGGACGGCAGTCCGATACCGGGCCGTGCCGGTGGTGAGTTCGCCGAACCTGCGGATCGGCCCCGGTGATCCGGTCTAGCCTCGGCTTGAGGCGCGACCTTTTCCTGTCGCGGCACCGACCGCTCGGAGGAAGCCGTGAACGCTCCGTATCCGCCGCCCCCGCCGCCGCCGGCCGCCGGCCGGGACCGGACCACGCTCTGGGGCGTCCTCGGCATCGTGCTCGGCCTGCTCTGCTGCGGCATCCTGGGCATCGTCTTCGGCTGGTTGTCGCTCCGCGACGCGCGCCGCAACGGCAAGTCGCAACTGCTCGGCTGGCTGGCCATCGCGGTGGGTGTCATCAACATCGTGGCCAGCGCCATCGTCCGGGCCCGCGGGCACTACTACTACCCGTACTGGTACCGCTGAGCGACGAGGGGGCCGCCGGCGAACCGGTCGACCCCCTCGGCACGTCACAGGACCGCTCAGCGGCCGGACATGAGCTCCCGCATCAGCTCGGCGGTCTCGGTCGGGGTCTTGCCGACCTTGACGCCGACCGCCTCCAGCGCCGCCTTCTTGGCGTCGGCGGTGCCCGCCGAGCCGGAGATGATGGCGCCAGCGTGGCCCATGGTCTTGCCGGGCGGCGCGGTGAAGCCGGCGATGTAGCCGACGACCGGCTTGGTGACGTTGTCCTTGATGAACTCGGCCGCCCGCTCCTCGGCGTCGCCACCGATCTCGCCGATCATGACGATCGCCTCGGTCTCCGGGTCCGCCTCGAACGCGGCGAGCGCGTCGATGTGGGTGGTCCCGATGATCGGGTCACCGCCGATGCCGACGCAGGTGGAGAAGCCGATGTCGCGCAGCTCGTACATCATCTGGTAGGTCAGCGTGCCGCTCTTGCTGACCAGGCCGATCCGGCCGGCGCCGGTGATGTCGGCCGGGATGATGCCGGCGTTCGACGCGCCCGGCGAGGCGATGCCCGGGCAGTTCGGGCCGATGATCCGGGTCCGCTCGCCCTTGGCCACGTTGTACGCCCAGAACGCGGCGGTGTCGTGCACCGGCACGCCCTCGGTGATCACCACGGCCAGGTCGATGCCGGCGTCGATCGCCTCGACCACCGCGGCCCTGGTGAACTGCGGCGGCACGAAGATGACCGTGACGTCGGCGCCGGTGTCCTTCATCGCGTCCGCGACGGAGGCGAAGACCGGCAGCTCGGTGCCGTCGAAGTCGACGGTGGTGCCGGCCTTGCGCGGGTTCACGCCGCCGACGACGGTGGTGCCGGCGGCGAGCATCCGCCGGGTGTGCTTCGAACCCTCGGAGCCGGTCATGCCCTGCACGATGACCTTGGAGTCCTTGGTCAGCCAGATAGCCATTGTCTACACCCCCGCAGCTGCCAGCTCGGCGGCCCGCTCGGCCGCGCCGTCCATGGTGTCGACCCGCTGGATGAGCGGGTTGGCCGCGCCGTCGAGGATGGCCCGACCGGCCTCGGCGTTGTTGCCGTCGAGGCGGACCACGAGCGGCTTGGTGGCCTTCTCGCCGCGCTGCTCGAGCAGCGCCAGCGCCTGCACGATGCCGTTGGCGACCGCGTCGCAGGCGGTGATGCCGCCGAACACGTTGACGAAGACGCTCTTCACCGACGGGTCGGACAGGACGATCTCCAGGCCGTTCGCCATCACCTCGGCGCTCGCGCCGCCGCCGATGTCCAGGAAGTTGGCCGGCTTGACGCCGCCGTGCCGCTCGCCCGCGTAGGCGACCACGTCGAGCGTGGACATGACCAGGCCGGCGCCGTTGCCGATGATGCCGACCTCGCCGTCGAGCTTGACGTAGTTGAGGTCCTTCTCCTTGGCGGCCTGCTCCAGCGGGTCCACCGACGCCTGGTCGACCAGGGCCTCGTGGTCCGGGTGCCGGAACGCGGCGTTCTCGTCCAGGGTGACCTTGGCGTCCAGGAGCAGCAGCTTGCCGTCCTTGGTGGTGGCCAACGGGTTCACCTCGACCAGGGTGGCGTCCTCGGCGACGAACGCCTGCCACAACCCGACCGCGACGTCGACGATCTGGTCGGCGACCTCGGCCGGGAAGCCGGCCGCGTCGACGATCTCGCGCGCCGTGGCCTCGTCCACGCCGGTGTTGGCGTCGATCGGGGCCTTGACGACCTTCTCCGGCGTCTCGGCGGCGACCGCCTCGATGTCCATGCCGCCGGCGACGCTGGCGATGCAGAGGAAGGTGCGGTTCGCCCGGTCGAGCAGGTACGAGAAGTAGTACTCCTCGGCCACGTCCGCGGTCACCGTGATCATGACCTTGTGGACGGTGTGACCCTTGATGTCCATGCCGAGGATGTCGGTGGCCCGGGCCACCGTCTCCTCCGCGCCCTCGGCCAGCTTCACGCCGCCGGCCTTGCCGCGGCCACCGACCTTCACCTGCGCCTTGACGACCACCCGGCCGCCGAGGCGTTCGGCGATCGCGCGGGCCTCCTCCGGGGTAGTGGCGACGCCGCCGGCGAGCACGGGCAAGCCGTGCCGCTCGAACAGGTCCCGCCCCTGGTACTCGTACAGGTCCACGATTGCGCGTCCCGTCCCGTCTCCGCGGCGCGCCGTCGCGCCGCCACCAGCGTTGGAAAATCAGTTTGACGCCTGTCATCACAACAGACAGGCCATTTGCCGCAGCCTAACGAGATGGGAACCGGCGGCAACCGAGCGGGTGCGTGGTGTGCGGTAATGCACAGCCGTCGACGCCACGGTCGGTGCCGGCACGGCGCGACGTCAGCCGTCCGGGGGATGTCCGCACCGGGGCGTAACCACCTGTCCGGGGCGTCGTTGAGTCTGATGTCGGAGCGCTGGTCAAGCGCGATGACGGGAGCGGCCGATGCCCTGTCGGTCGAGGGGTGGCGGCGGGGCATCGTGCATAGAGGGGCCGGGCGTGTGAGGGGTGCGTCCGGCCCCTCCCCCTGCCCGCGATCGGCTCCGGTGGCGTTCAGCCGACCGGCTGGGCCACGTTCTCCCGCACCCAGTCGACGATCGAGCCGGTGGTGGCGCCCGGGGTGAAGATCTTCGCGACGCCGAGCCGCTGGAGTTCCGGGATGTCGCCCTCCGGGATGATGCCGCCGCCGAAGACCACGATGTCGGCGGCCTCGCGCTCGGTGAGCAGTTCGAGGACCCGCCGGAAGAGGGTCATGTGCGCGCCCGAGAGCACCGAGAGGCCGACCGCGTCCGCGTCCTCCTGGATCGCCGTCTCGACGATCTGCTCGGGAGTCTGGTGCAGGCCGGTGTAGATGACCTCCATGCCCGCGTCCCGCAGGGCGCGGGCGACGACCTTCGCGCCCCGGTCGTGGCCGTCCAGGCCGGGCTTCGCGACGACGACCCGGATACGAGAGCTCATTCGCGTACACCTTTCCCCGGCACCGGCACTCCTGACCTGAACGAACGGTAACCCGGCCGGAGGGCGGGCCGGAAGCCGGGCCGACCCCTACCGCCCGATCGCGCGGTCGGGAAGCCGGACACCTCCGCCGAATGGTCACCGTCCGCGACGAATGGACAGTCGACGGGCCGTCCGTCCGGGGGCACGAGCTATGACAAGCTCGGACGGAGCTGGACATAAAGAATCGCTGGTTCGGCGCTTCGGCTTGTGACAGGAGTGGCGGTTGGCTAACGTGTCCACGGTTGTCATCGAGTCCACGGACGGGTGACGACGCGGCACCGGAGGTTCGACCAAGCTTCACCGAACGGTCCGAGGTCGCATCGGATCCCCGACAACGGAGGGTGTGCGTGCGCCAGCGCCTGTCGTCTGAGCCCGATAGATATCGCGGCCGTCGTCGCGTACCCACCCCCCCGCGGAGCCGCTACGCGGCGGTCGTCACCACCGCCTTCGTCGGCGCCGGCATCGTCGCCCTCGGCGCGAACGCCCTTCCCGACGCCAAGAGCGTCAGCCCCTCGGTCCTCGACGAGCTCCGGCAGGCCTCGGTCGCCAGCCAGGACGCCGCCGACCGGGCGGACACCATCGACCGCGCCACCCGTGACGAGCGCACCGGCGGCGGCGTGGACGCCACGGAGCAGGACACCTGGCTCCTCCCCCTGCACGGCTACGACTTCAAGTCGCCCTACGGCGTGCGCTTCGGCAAGCTGCACACCGGAGTCGACCTGGTCGCTCCGGAGGGCACGCCCTACCAGGCCATCCACGCCGGCACGGTCACCAAGGCCGGCTGGTTCGGCGGCTACGGCTACGCGGTGATCGTCAAGCACGCCGACGGCAGTGAGGCCATCTACGGCCACTCCTCCGCGGTGACGGTCAAGGAGGGCCAGCAGGTGAAGGCCGGCGACCAGCTCGGCCTGGTCGGCAACACCGGCCACTCCTACGGCTCGCACCTGCACCTCGAGGTCCATGTCAACGGTCAGCCGCTGGACCCGGTGCCGTGGCTCGTGGACCGCGGAGTGGACATCAAGCTCGAAACCGAGGCACTCTACGGCGACGTGGCCGCCTCCTGACTCTCCGCATCGCCCGACAACCGCCCGGATCCCTCGATCCGGGCGGTTTCGCGTGTCGACAAGTCTGGCACGTCACATCGGGAAGTGTGAGCGGGACCACATCGCCTCGTGATCGACTCTTCTCGGGAACCACCCAGTCGACGCGAAGCCGGACAACGGCCGACGGGGCCCCCGTGGAAGCCCCGAACCCGCCACCCGCCATCCCCGGGACCGACACCAGTATTTCCAGGTCCGTGTGCCCCTCGACCGGTGAAGGTTCTCGTGCAACACAGCAGTCCCACCCCGAACGGCAACACCCTGGACCACGCCCCCGCCCGGCACCGCCGCTCCGGCCGGCGCACCGCCTACCTGGTCACCGGTGCGGTCGCCCTGCTCGGCCTCGGCGGCGTCGTGGTGGCCACCGGCGACGACCCCGCCCCGGCCCCCGCCGCGATCGACGTCGACACCCGGGCACGCGCCGAGGCCGCCGGCCGGGCCGACCGGTCGGCCCGCGAGTCGGTCAGCCCGGTCTTGCCGTCCGCCACCCCGTCCAGCCCGACGCCGAGCCCCAGCACCACCAGCCCCGAGCCGAGGAAGACGGCGAAGCCGAAGCCGAAGCCGAAGAAGAAGGCCGCGCCGAAGCCGAGCTGGGTCATCCCGATGCAGGGCGCCGACATCACCTCCTGCTACGGGCAGCGGTGGGGCACCCTGCACGCCGGCATCGACTTCGCCATGCCCGCCGGCACCCCGATCCGGGCCGCCGCGGCCGGCACCGTGGTCAAGGCCGGTGACGTGGGCGACGGATACGGCAACTCCGTCTTCGTCGACCACCACAACGGCTACCTGACCCACTACGCCCACCAGAGCCGGCTCCTCGTCGAGGTCGGCGATCGGGTGCGGGCCGGTCAGGTCATCGGCTACGAGGGCGCCACCGGCGACGCCACCGGCCCGCACCTGCACTTCGAGGTGCACCAGGGCGCGATGTGGAACCAGATCGACCCGGCGCCGTTCCTCCGCGCCCGGGGCGTCGACGTGGCCTGCTGACGGCTGCCGCACGAGCAGGGGCCCGGTCCGGCGCGGTGCCGGACCGGGCCCTCCCGTCGATCAGAGCTTCTCGATCGGGGCGTGCCGCAGCACCAGCCACATGGTCTGGTCACCGAAGTCGATCTGGGCCCGGGCGCCCGGCCCGGCGCCCTCGACCGCCAGCACCCGGCCCAGGCCGTAGCGCTGGTGGTTGACCCGGTCGCCGGCCGACACCTTGGGCGCCTGCTTCAGCTCGCTCGCCGTGGACAGCCGGCTGGCGTCCACCCCGAGCCGCTTGGCGAGCTGGGCCGCCTTGGGCGTGCCGCCGGTGAACCCACCCGACAACCGGTCCGCCCGGCCACCGACGCCACCTCCGCCACCACCCCACGAGGTGTACGACCCCTCCGTGCGCTCCCACCGCACCAGCTCCGGCGGCAGCTCCTCCAGGAACCGCGACGGCGGGTTGTAGGCCGGCGCGCCCCAGGCCGAGCGGGTCACCGCCCGGGACAGGTAGAGCCGCTGCCGGGCGCGGGTGATGCCCACATACGCCAGGCGGCGCTCCTCCTCCAGCTCGCGGGTGTCGCCGAGCGAGCGCAGGTGCGGGAAGACGCCGTCCTCCAGGCCGCTCAGGAAGACCACCGGGAATTCCAGCCCCTTGGCGGTGTGCAGCGTCATCAGGGTGACCACGCCCTGATGGTCCGGGTCGTCACTGGGGATCTGGTCGGCGTCGGCGACCAGCGCCACCTGCTCCAGGAAGCCGGCCAGGGTGGCCCGCTCGTCGTCGGCGCCCAGCGCCTCGATCCGCTCGGTGTACTCCCGGGCGACGCTCACCAACTCCTGGAGGTTGTCCACCCGGCCGGCGTCCTGCGGGTCGAGGCTCTCCTCCAGCTCGGCCAGGTAGCCCGAGCGGGTCAGCACCGCCTCCAGCACCTCCTCCGGGGTGCCGGTGTCGGCCAGCTCACGCGCCGACTCCAAGAGCGCGACGAACTCGGCGATGCCGTTGGCCGCGCGGGTGGAGATGCCGGGCGCCTCGCGGGCCCGACGCAGCGCGGCGCCGAAGGAGACGCGGTCCCGCGCGGACAGCGCCTCGACGCACGCCTCGGCCCGCTCGCCGATGCCCCGGCGCGGAGTGTTGAGGACCCGGCGCAGGCTGACCGTGTCGTCGTCGTTCACCACGGCACGCAGGTAGGCAAGCGCGTCGCGGACCTCCTTGCGCTCGTAGAATCGCACCCCGCCGACCACCTTGTAGGGCAGGCCGACCCGGATGAACACCTCCTCGAACACCCGGGACATGGCGTTGGTGCGGTAGAAGACGGCCACGTCGCCCGGGCGGGTGTCGCCGGCGTCGACCAGCCGGTCGATCTCCCGGGCCACCCAGTCCGCCTCGGCGTGCTCGGTGTCGGCCACGTAGCCAACGATCTGCTCACCGGCGCCGGCGTCGCTCCACAGCCGCTTGGGCTTGCGCGACGTGTTCCGGTCGATGACCGCGTTGGCCGCGTTGAGGATGGTCTGGGTCGAGCGGTAGTTCTGCTCCAGCAGGATGGTGCGGGCGTCGGTGAAGTCCCGCTCGAACTCCAGGATGTTGCGGATGGTGGCGCCGCGGAAGGCGTAGATGGACTGGTCGGCGTCGCCCACCACGCACAGCTCCGCCGGCGGGATCCCCTCGGTGCCGGAGACCAGCTCCTTGATCAGCACGTACTGGGCGTGGTTGGTGTCCTGGTATTCGTCCACCAGCACGTGCCGGAACCGACGCCGGTAGCTCTCCGCCACGTGCGGGTGCGACTGGAGCAGGTGCACCGTGGTCATGATCAGATCGTCGAAGTCCAGCGCGTGCGCCTCGCGCAGCCGGCGCTGGTAGAGCGTGTACGCCTCGGCCAGGGCGCGCTCGTTGGGGCCCTTGGCCCGGCCGGCGAACTCCTCCGGGTCGACCAGCTCGTTCTTCAGGTTGGAGACCTGGGCGGCGAGCCCCCGGGCCGGGTAGCGCTTCGGGTCCAGGTCCAGCTCGCGGGCCACCATCTGCATCAGCCGACGCGAGTCGTCGGCGTCGTAGATCGAGAAGGTCGACTTGAGACCGGCGTGCTCGTGCTCGGCGCGCAGGATGCGCACGCAGGCCGAGTGGAACGTCGACACCCACATCATCCGGGCGCGCGGGCCCACCAGCGCGGCCACCCGCTCCTTCATCTCGCCCGCGGCCTTGTTGGTGAAGGTGATCGCGATGATCTCGCCGGGGTGCACGTCCCGGGCGCCGAGCAGGTAGGCGATCCGGTTGGTCAGCACCCGGGTCTTGCCCGAGCCGGCGCCGGCCACGATCAGCAGCGGGGAGCCGGCGTGGGTCACCGCGTCCCGTTGCGGGCCGTTCAGCCCGTCGAGGAGAGCCTGCGGATCCGACCGCGCGCCCCCGGGGCGGCGTGGCGGGGTCGGCCGGGACTCCGGCGCGGGCGGGGACGCGGGAATGTCGAAGAGAGGATGCATCGCAGTCCGAGTCTATGCCGCCGCCCGGACACTTCCCCGCCCGCGCCGCCGGTCCGCGTACGGCGTCGCGTCCCACCTGTTGGCCGGTTTCCTTGCGCGCCCGCCCCGGCGGTCGGCATACTCGACGGCGTGTTCGATCAGCGCTCTTTTTACTACGGCTCCGGGATTCCGGCAGCCGTGGGTCGCGCCTGATCGTCAGACCTACGGAAAAGCCCCGGGCTCCCAGAGCCCGGGGCTTTTCCGTCCCGGGATCCGGGTACCGGGCCCGAGCCCTGAGAGGGACGACGATGATGACTGACGTGGTGGAGTCCAGCGGCAGCCTGGCGCGGCACGAGCGGCCGACCGGCAGCGACCCGACCGGCGCCGCGGCGGCGCGTACCGGCACCGACGACTCGGCGGCGGCCGAGCGGATCGGCGAGATCCGGCGGCGGATCGACGAGATCGACCGCACGCTCGTCACGCTCTGGCAGGAACGGGCCGCGCTGTCCCAGGAGGTCGGCGCGACCCGGATGGCCTCCGGCGGGACCCGGCTGGTGCTCTCCCGGGAGCGGGAGATCCTGGAACGGTTCCGGGCGGAGCTCGGCGCCGACGGCACCCAGCTCGCGCTGCTGCTGCTGCGCGCCGGCCGCGGCCCGCTGTGACCGGCCCGGCGCGGGTGCCGGAAACGACGAACCGCCTGCCGACGTCGAGGTGACGACGGCAGGCGGTTCGGTCTGGCTCAGGCCATCGGGTGGGCGGTGACGATCTCCCGCTTCTCCGCGAAGTGGCAGGCGCTCGGGTGGTCCGAGCCCGGCCGGATCTCCAGCAGCGGCACCTCCTGGGCACAGACGTCCTGTGCCTTCCAGCACCGGGTGCGGAACCGGCAGCCCGAGGGCGGGCTGACCGGCGACGGCACGTCGCCCTGGAGCCGGATGATCGCCTTGGTCTCCCGCAGGGTCGGGTCCGGCACCGGCACCGCCGAGAGCAGCGCCTGGGTGTACGGGTGGGTCGGGCGCTCGTAGATCTCGTCCTCGGTGCCGATCTCCACCATCTTGCCCAGGTACATCACGGCGACCCGGTCGGACAGGTGGCGCACGACCGACAGGTCGTGGGCGATGAAGACGTACGACAGGCCCAGCTCGGCCTGGAGCTTCTCCAGCAGGTTCATCACCTGGGCCTGGATGGACACGTCCAGGGCCGACACCGGCTCGTCGCAGACGATCACCTCGGGCCGCAGCGCCAGCGCCCGGGCGATGCCGATGCGCTGCCGCTGACCGCCGGAGAACTGGTGCGGATAGCGGTTGATGTGCTCCGGGTTGAGGCCGACCAGGTCGAGCAGTTCCTTGACCTTGCTCCGCCGGCTGCCGCGCGGAGCCACGTCGGAGTGGATCTCGAACGGCTCGCCGATCAGGTCGCCGACCGTCATCCGCGGGTTGAGCGACGTGTACGGGTCCTGCATCACCAGCTGGATCTGCCGGCGCAGCCGCCGCAGCGCGCCACCGGAGAGCTTGGAGATGTCCTGACCCTTGTAGAGCACCTGGCCCGCGGTCGGCTTCTCCAGGTTCATCAGCACCCGGGCCAGCGTCGACTTGCCGCAGCCGGACTCGCCGACGACGCCCAGCGTCTCACCGGTCCTGAGTTCGAAGGAGACGCCGTCGACCGCCTTGACCTGGCCGATGGTCTTCTTGAACACGATGCCCTGGGTCACCGGGTAGTGCTTGACCAG
Source organism: Micromonospora sp. WMMD980 (assembly GCF_029626035.1). Lineage (NCBI taxonomy): Bacteria > Bacillati > Actinomycetota > Actinomycetes > Micromonosporales > Micromonosporaceae > Micromonospora > Micromonospora sp. WMMD980. The sequence continues at coordinate 6,358,325 of NZ_JARUBE010000003.1, read as the reverse complement.
GTCGCGGACCTCGATGATGTTCTCAGTCACGGTTCACCAGCTCCTCGGCGAAGTGGCAGGCGCTGGCCCGGCCGTTGCCCAGCTGTAGCAGCGGCGGGACCTTCTCCCGGCACACCGGCTGCGCCATCGGGCAGCGCGGGTTGAAGGCGCAGCCCGGCGGGATGTTCATCAGGTTCGGCGGAAGCCCCTTGATGGTGCGGAGCTCGTGCCCCTTCTCGTCCATTCGCGGGATCGAGTTGAGCAGGCCGAGCGTGTAGGGGTGCGCCGGCTTGGCGTACAGCTCGTAGACGTTGGCTTCCTCGACGATCCGGCCGGCGTACATGACCGCGATCCGGTCCGCGACGTCGGCGACCACGCCGAGGTCGTGGGTGATCAGGATCATGCCCATCTGCCGCTCCCGCTGGAGCTCGCCGAGCAGGTCCATGATCTGGGCCTGCACGGTCACGTCAAGCGCGGTGGTCGGCTCGTCGGCGATCAGCACCTCGGGGTCCAGCGCCAGCGACATGGCGATCATGGCGCGCTGCCGCATACCGCCGGAGAACTGGTGCGGGTAGTTGCTGTACCGACCCTTGGCATTGGGGATCTTCACCTGGTCGAGCATCTCGGTCGCGCGCTTCTTGGCGTCCGCGCGGCTGAGGCCGCGCCGGATGCGGAACTGCTCGGCGATCTGGAAGCCGACGGTGAAAACCGGGTTGAGGGCCGAGAGCGAGTCCTGGAAGATCATGGCGATGCCCTCGCCACGGATCCGTCGCCGCTGCTCGGCGGACATCGTGAGCATGTCCTTGCCGTGGAAGCGCACCTGGCCGCCGGTGACGAACCCGGGCGGGGTGTCCAGGATGCCCATGACGGTCTGCGCGGTGACGCTCTTGCCGGAGCCGGACTCGCCGAGCACGGCGAGGGTCTCCCCCGCGTCGACGTGGTACGTCACTCCGTTGATGACCTTGGCGACGCCGTCCCGGGTGCGGAACTCCACCCGCAGGTCGTCGACCTCGAGCAGGCGGCCCGAGGGGCGGCCGGATCCGTCGACGCCCGCCGAGGACTGCTCGGACACGAGAATGTCGGACAACTCAGTTCCCCTATCGGAGCTTCGGGTCGAGGGCCTCGCGGACCGCCTCGCCGAGCATCACGAAGCTCAGCACGGCGGTGACGAGGAACGCGGCGGGGAAGAACAGCAGGAAGGGCGAGACCCGGATGTAGTTCTGGGCTTCGCTGATCATGATGCCCCAGGAGACCACCGGGCTCTTCAGGCCGATGCCCAGGAACGACAGCGTGGCCTCGGCGCCGATGAACGAGCCGACCATGATGGTGCCGTAGACCAGCAGCGGCGCCAGGCAGTTGGGCAGCAGGTGCTTGAGGATGATCCGGCCGGTGCCGGCGCCCAGCGCGCGGGCGGCGACGATGTAGTCGGCCTCCTTGGTGGCGAGCACCGAGGAGCGCATCAGCCGCATCACCACCGGCCAGCTCAGGACGCTCAGGGACAGGATGACCAGCCCCATGATCGTCCACTCGCCGTTGTCGGTGCCGGAGCCGTTGAACGTGGTCAGGATGACGATCGCGCCGAGCACGAACGGCAGGCCGAAGAAAATGTCCGCCACGCGCGACAGCAGCGCGTCCACCCAGCCGCCGCGGTAGCCGGCGATGATGCCCATCGCGCCGCCGAACAGCAGGGTGAGCAGGGTGGAGACGACGGCCACCACGATCGACGCGCGGGCGCCGTAGATGACCCGGGCGTAGACCTCGCGGCCCTGTACGTCATAGCCGAACCAGGCGTCGGACGAGGGCTCGACGCGGCTGCGCTGCAACGCGCCGTTGACCGCGTCACCGGAGGTGAACAGCGACGGGAACGCGGCCATCACCAGGAAGATCAGAATGAACGTCGCCGAGATCCAGAACAGCGGCTTGCGCCGCAGGTCGAGCCAGGCGTCGCCGAGCAGGCCACGGGGCTTCTGCTGCTTGGCGTTCTTCGGCAGGCCGGCGTCGGTGGGCGCGCCGGAACCGGCCTCGGTGGGCATGGTCGACGGCGGTGGCGCCACGACCGACGCGCTGTTCGGTTCACTCATGCCCGCACCTCGCTGCGCTCGGCGCGGGCGTGGTTGCCCGCGCAGACTGCTGGGACGATTCGTTCGCTGCGCCGGTCACTCATAGCGGATCCTCGGGTCGAGGGCGGCGTAGAGCAGGTCCACCAGCAGGTTCATCACGAGGTAGACGACCACCAGCACCACCACGATGCCGACAACGGTAGCGCTCTCCTTGGTGACGATCGAGCGGAGCACCTGCCGGCCGATGCCGTTGATGCCGAAGATGCCCTCGGTGACGATCGCGCCGCCCATCAGCGCGCCCAGGTCGGTGCCGAGCAGCGTGACCACCGGGATGAGCGAGTTGCGCAGCAGGTGCACGCCGACCACCCGGCGCATGGGCAGCCCCTTGGCGATCGCGGTACGCACGTAGTCGGCCCGCCGGTTCTCGGCGATGCTCGTGCGCGCCACCCGGGCGATGTACGCCATCGAGGCGCTGCCGAGCACGAAGCCGGGCACGATCAGCTCACTGAACCGCATCTCGTTGGAGACGGTCGGGTTGATGATGCCCCACTTGACGCCCAGCACCCACTGGAGCACGAAGCCGATGACGAAGACCGGCAGGGCGATCAGGAAGAGGGTGGAGACCAGGACCAAATTGTCCAGGAAGCCGTTGCGTCGCAGCCCGGTGAGGACGCCCGCGCCGAGGCCGATCACGGCCTCGATGGCGAGGGCGACCACCGCCAGCTTCAGGGTGTTCGGGTACGAGGTGGCGATGATGTCGCTGATCTCGCGACCGCCGAACGTGATACCGAAGTCACCCTGGAAAAGGTTCTTCATGTAGCTGGCGTACTGCACCCAGATCGAATCGTCGAGATGGTATTTCTCGGTCATCATGGCCCGGTAGTTCGGCGGGCAGCCACGGTCGCCGCACTTGCCGGCGAAGGGGTCGCCGGGCACCGACCAGACGAGCCAATAGATCAGGAACGTCGTGCCGATGAACACCGGCACGAGTTGCAGCAGCCGTCTCACGAGATAACGGCCCATGGGGTGGTCCTCCAGACAGGGAGCGCCGGGCACCCGACGCGGTGACGACAACGTGCGAGGGGTTCGTTGTACACCCCCTCGCGGAACGGCCCCGGGCCGGGCTCACCGGTGAGGCGAGCCCGACCCGGGGTCAGACCGTTCGGATCAGAGCTCGACCGAGGTGATGTCGAGTTCGCCGACGTTGGTCAGCTCCATCTTCTTGATCTTCTCCGAGTAGCCGGACTGCTGGCCACCGAAGTAGATCGGCATCGTGGGCACGTCCTGGTCGATCAGCTTGACGGCCTCGCCGAACTTCTGGTGGGCCTCGTCGAGGCTGGGGGCCGCGGAGGCCTCCTTGGCGAGGGCGTCCACCTGCGGGTTGCTGTACTTGCCGTCGTTCGAGGAACCGCCGGTCACGTAGAGCGGGTTGATCCAGTTCTCCACGTCCGGGTAGTCCTGCTGCCAGCCGGCCCGGTACGCGCCGGTCATCTTGTAGTTGTTGATGTTGGCCCGGAAGACCGCGAAGGTCGGCACGCCGACGGCGACGGCGTCGATGCCCAGGTTGGTCTTGATCTGCTGGGCGACGGCCTCCATCCACTCCTTGTGGCTGGCGTCCGCGTTGTACGACAGGGTCAGCTTGCCCTGGAAGCCACCGGCCTCCTGGAGCAGCTGCTTGGCCTGCGCCGGGTCGAACTTGCAGGCGGTGCAGTTGCCCGGCTCGGCGCCCGGGGTGAGCGGGTTGGCCCAGCTGTCGGCCGGCTTGCGGTTACCGAAGAAGATCTTGTCGGTGATGGCCTGCCGGTCGATGGAGAGCGAGATCGCCTTACGCAGCTTCGGGTTGGTGAAGCGCTTGTCGTAGATCGGGAAGGCGATGATGCCGGTCGACGGGGTCGTCGTCGCCACGGCCCGCTCGCCCAGGTCGGTCTTCCACTTCTCGCCGGCCAGCGACGAGACCGGGACCTGCTGCTGGAAGTCCAGGTTGTTGGAGACCAGGTCGTTGTAGGCCGCCGTGTCGTCCTGGTAGATCTTGACGGTGACGTCCTTGATCTTCATCTTGTCGCGCAGGCCGTAGTCGTCGAACCGGGTGAGCTTGATCTCGACGTCGTCCTGCCAGGAGACGAGGCTCACCGGGCCGTTGCCGATCGGCTTCTTGCCGAACTCCGCCGGGGTGGTGGAGAAGAACGCGTCCGGCAGCGGCATGAAGGCGCTGTAGCCGAGCTTCACCGGGAACACGGCGGTCGGCGCGGCGAGCGTGACCTCGAAGTTCCAATCGTCGACGACCTTCAGGCCGGACATCTCCTTGGCCTTCGGCTCCGGGGCCTTCTGCGGGCCGTCCGGGCCGTCCGGGTCCTCGGTGTAGACGTCGCCGAAGCCCTGGATGTCGGAGAAGAAGGAGGCGTTCTGCGCGCCGTTCGGCCCGTACGCCGCCCAGTTCCAGGCCTTGACGAAGCTCTCGGCCTTGACGGTGGTGCCGTCGTGGAACTTGGTGTTCTGCTTGATCTTGATCTTGAAGACCTTCGAGTCGCTCGTGTCGATCGACTCGGCGAGCAGGTTCTGCGGCGCCCCACCGTTGTTGGGGTACTCGATCAGACCGCTCCACATCCAGTCAATGATCTTGCCGCCACCGGTCTCGGTGGTGTTCGCCGGAACCAGGGGGTTCTCCGGCTGGGTGCCGTCGATGACGATCGCGCCGTCCGAGCTGGTGCCGCTCTCGCCACCGTCGTTGTCGCCGCTGGAGCAGCCGGACGCGATGAGCGCGAACGCCGCGCCCACCGCGAGCGCGCCGCTCGCCCGCTTCGAGACTCTCATTCCGAGGGGCCTCCTCTTTCTTAACCTGGTTCCGTCGTGGGTTTCACGCACGTGTGGGGGGTGACACCGCCGACGGCCCGAACCGCGGGACGCCGGTTTACCGCAGAGGAAATCGGGACACCCCAGGGGCACCGATCCGCCGGGCGCCACACCCTTCGACGACGACACCGCGCAGGGTCGACAACCACGGGGCGACGCGGGTAACGGCGTCACGTGGTCGGCGGGCCCGACGAGATGCCTCACACCGGGGGGTGAGGTGCTGCCACTGTGACACCCACCGGCCCTTTCCGTGAAGGTGCCGTTATCAAGCCGTTAGTTGCTCGCCACGTTGCCGATACTTGAGAAAAGATCACAAAGATCGCGGACCGGGCGGCCCTGAACAGGTAAGACGTGCCCACACTTATCCACACCGCCCAGCAGCCACGCGGCGGGGAGCGCGCTCGGACACCCGCCGACGCCTGCCGGAGTGGCATCCGACACGCACAGTTTTGTCCGTCCGGCCGAGGGCACCTTCGGCTGTGCGGACATCGTCGCCGCCCAGGTGGGCGAGAGGATCGAGGGCGGGGCTCAGACCAGCCGGCGGTCGGCCGCCCACCGGGACAGCTCGTACCGGTTCGACATCTGGAGCTTGCGCAGCACGTTGGAGACGTGCGTCTCGACCGTCTTGATCGAGATGAACAGCTCCTTGGCGATCTCCTTGTACGCGTACCCCCGGGCGAGCAGCCGGAGCACCTCGCGCTCCCGGTTGGTGAGCTGGTCCAGCTCCGGGTCGGCGACCGGCGCGTCCGGCCGGGACGCGAACGCGTCCAGCACGAACCCGGCCAGCCGTGGGCTGAACACCGCGTCCCCGTCGGCCACCCGGCGGATCGCGTCCGTCAGCTCCTCCGGCGAGATGGTCTTGGTGACGTAGCCCCGGGCACCCGCCCGGATCAGGCCGATCACGTCCTCCGCCGCGTCGGAGACGCTCAGCGCCAGGAACTTCACCTGCGGGTGGGACCGCCGCATCGCCTCCAGCACGGCCCGGCCGCCACCGTCGGGCATGTGCACGTCGAGCAGCACCACGTCCGGCCGGGTGGCCGCGATCCGGGCCACCGCCTCGGCCACCGAGCTGGCCTCGCCCACCACCTCGACCCGGGTGCCCAGCTCGGCGCGGACGCCGGCGCGGAACATGGCGTGGTCGTCGACGAGGAACACCCGCAGCGGCCCGCGCGGCGCCGCGCCCTCGACCGGTTCCTGCTCGGACATGGTCATCTGTCCCTTTCCGCCGTGGCGCCGGAGCCGCTGATCGGCAGGATCAGCCGGACCTCGGTCCCTTCTCCCGGCTCGGACCGGATCTCCGCCCGGCCGCCGTGCCGTTTCATCCGTCCGATGATCGAGCCCCGGACACCGTGCCGGTGATTCTCCACCGTATCGGGGTCGAAGCCCTTGCCCCGGTCCCGCACGAAGACGCTCACCTGCTCCGGCTCCACCTCGGCGTAGAGCGACACGGTCCGCACCCCGGCGTGCCGGGCCGCGTTGACCAGCGCCTCGCGGGCGGCGGCGACCAGCGCCCCGACCCGCTCGTCGGTCTCCCGGTCGCCGACCACCACCGCCTCGACGGTGATCGCGAAGGTGTCCTCCACCTCGGCCGCGGCCTGTTCCAGGGCGGCCGCGAAGCGTTCGGTCGGCGAGGCGGTCGGCTTGTAGAGCCAGTTGCGCAGCGAGCGCTCCTGACCCCGGGCCAGCCGCTGCACGGTCTTGACGTCGCTGGCGTTGCGCTGGATCAGGGCGAGCGTGTGCAGCACCTGGTCGTGCACCATGGCGGCCAGTTCGGCCCGCTCCTGCTCGCGGATCCGCCCCTCCCGCTCCGAGCGGAGCTGGTTCCAGGTGCGCCAGAGCACGGGGCCGGTCACCAGACCGACGCCGGCCAGCCCGACCAGCGCGAAGATGACGCCGTTGAGCACCGCGTCGAAGTTCTGCGCCGGCGAGTAGACCGCGGCCACACCGATGATGCCGACCGCGACGAGCACGCCGCCGCCGATGAAGCGGAGCACGAACGCCCGCCGGTCGCTCTCCTCCACCACCGCGCCCAGCCAGGGCACCGCCGAGTCGCCCCACTGCCGGCGTCGCTCCGGCCCGGACTGGTGCCAGATGACGCCGGCGCCGACCGCGATGATCGCCACCAGCCAACCGGCGGTGCCGGCCGCGCCGACCGAGTCGAACGCGACCACCTGGAGCAGCAGCACGCCCAGCCCGATCGCCACGAACGGCAGCAGTTGGGCCAGGTCGCGGCGGGGCGGGGCGGCGGTGTCGCCGGGCCGGGGCGGGACCACCGCCCAGAAGGCGGCGTAGAGCAACAGGCCGAGACCGCTCAGCCCGAGCAGCACCATGAACGCCACCCGGACCCGGAGCACCGGGATGCCCAGGTGCTCGGCGATGCCGGCGGCCACCCCGGCGGCCAACCGGTGCTCGGTGGCCCGGTAGAGGCGCGGGGGATGCGGGGTGACGGTGCTGCTGATCTTCAGCTCCCGGGTCGGCGCGGAGGTGCCGGCGACGGCCGACGCCCCGATCGTCACACGCCAGGATCGCCAGGGACCACGGGGACGCCCCGGACATTCACCATCGGCGGATCTCAGGGTGGCGTCAGGGTCGGTTCCTGAGGTCGTCCGGGCGGCCGGGGCAGCAGTATCGGAGGCATGACCGACGACGCTGCCCGTCCGCCCCGCCCCTGGGCGGCAGCACCTGACGACCCGCCGCCGCCCCCGCCGGGGGCGGCGTCCGCCGCCGACGGGACGCCTCCGCCGCCCGGCGGCTCGCCGTTCGCCGAGCCACCACCCGGTGGGTACGCCCCACCGCCCGGCGCCGCCGGCTTCACCACCCGCTACGGGCTGATCCGGCCCCGGGAGGGTCGCTACCTGGCCGGGGTGTGCGCGGCCGTCGGCCGGGCCACCAACACCGACCCGGTGCTCTGGCGCGTCCTGCTGGCCGTGCTCGGCTTCTTCGGCGGCATCGGGCTGCTCGTCTACGTCGCCGCCTGGCTGATCATCCCGGGCGAGGGGGACACCGCCTCGCCGGTGGAGTCGATGCTCGGCCGGGGCCGCTCCAGCATGTCCCCGATCACCGTCATCGTGCTCGGCATCGTGGTCGCGGTCGGCTTCGCGTACGTCGTCACCGACGGGTTCCGGGCCATCCTGCTGGGCGCCGTGATCCTGATCGGCGGCGCGCTGATGCTCAACCGCGACCAGCGCGGCTTCGGCGCCCGCGCCGGCGCGGCGCCGGGCCCGCCCGGGACGCCCTGGCCCGGCGGGTACGCGCCCCCGGCCGGAGCCCCGGGCTCGTCCGGACCCGGCGGACCGGTCGGCGTCACACCGTCGACCTGGCCGGCGGGGAGCGCGCCCTCGGGCGCGGGCGTCCGGACCGGGGCGGAAGACCTCACGTCACCCCGCCGGCCCGACACCGGCCACCCGGCCACGCTCGCCGAGCCCGGCTACCCGCCCGCGTCCTCCACCCGTGCCGAGCCCGGCTACCCACCCGCGCCCCCGACGCTCACCGAGCCCGGCTACCCACCCGCGCCCCCGACGCTCACCGAGCCCGGCTACCCACTCGCACCCCCGACGCTCACCGAACCCGGCTACCCGGCCACGCCGCTGCCCGCCCCCGGGTGGCCCGCCGCGGCCGGCACCCGGCCGGGCCGGCCGGAGCGGACGACGGTCGCGATGCCGGGGGTGGCCGGCAGCGCCGGTGACACCGCCGGGTGGCCGGCCTCCGGCCCCACGCCGGTCTGGGCCGCCGCGCCGACCACCGGCGCCCCGGTCGGCGAGCCGGCTGCCGTGCCGCCGCCCACGCCGGTCGGCGCCCCGCTGCCGCCGGGCGGTTACCGCCCGCCCTTCGCCCCGCACGGCCCGTACGCCGGGCCGCCGCCGACCCCGGCGCCCGCCCGGCCACCGCGACCGCCGAAGCGGCCGAAGGAGCGCTCCCCGCTCGGCGCGATCACCTTCTCGCTGATCTTCCTGGCGCTCGGCCTGGTGGCGATGCTCGACCTGCTGGACGTGTTCCCGGTCGGCGCCGCCGGCTACTTCGCCGCGGCGCTCGCCACCATCGGCCTCGGGCTGCTCGTGGGCACCTGGTTCGGTAGGGCGCGCTGGCTGATCGCTCTCGGTCTGGTGACCGCCGCCGCGCTCGGCGTCGCCACCGTCGCCGAGTCCTACGACCGGGTCCGGGGCATCGACGGCAACGTCACCTGGGCCCCGACCGACCGCCGCGACCTGGCCGACCGTTACGAGAACAACTTCGGCGACGCGGTGCTCGACCTACGCGGCCTCGACTTCGACAAGCAGGACATCCAGGTGACCGTCGACGTGAACCTCGGCAACGCGACGGTGGTCGTGCCGCCGAACGTGGACGTGACCACGGTGGCCGACGTCAACGCCGGCGAGGCGTCCGTCTTCGGCCGGCGCACCGGCGGGCTGAACGGCCGTCACTGGGAGAGCACCGACGCCGGCGCGGACGGCCCCGGCGGGGGCACCCTGCGCCTCTACGTCCACTTGAACGCCGGAAATCTGGAGGTGACCCGGTGAAGGCCCACCGGACGGACATCGTGTCGTTCGCCTTCGGTCTCGTCTTCCTGGGGCTCGCGCTCTGGTGGCTGCTGGCCCGGATCCTCGGGTTGGCCGTGCCCCCGGTCGGCTGGTTCCTGGCCGGCGGGCTGGTCGTGATCGGCCTGCTCGGCCTGGTCGGTGCGCTGCGCTCGGTCCGCGGTCCGGACCAGCCGGCCCGGCCGGACGCGCTCGGCCAGCCGGACGGGCCGGGCCAGCCGGACGGGCCCGGCCAGCCGGACGGGCCCGGCCAGCCGGAGGCGACCGTGGCTGCGCCGTGGCGGGACGGCACCCCGGCCGACGCCGGCGCGGCCCCGACCAGGGCTGACGAGTGGCCCACCGACGCCGTGCGCGACCTGCCCGCCCCGGCGCACGAGGACCCGCTCACCGACGGGGAGCGGCTGCGGTCGCCGACCGGGGAACCGTCAGTGCTCGATCCCGAGGACCGGTCCACCCCGGTCACCCGCGAACTGCCGTCGGTCGACCCCAAGGCCGGCGAGCCGCCCGCCGGCCGGCGTACCTCGGCGGAGCCGCCGGTCTGACCGCACCGGTGCGGCGGCTCCGCGCCGCGGCCTATGCTGGTCGCGGGAGATCTCGCCGCTGCCGTCCGGTCCGTGCCACCCCGACCGTGCCCGGCGCTCCCGGCCCCCGCCCCGTCCGGCCGGTCGGCCGCGACACCGCCCGCGGCCCCGTCCGTCGCTACCTCGTCAGGAGTCCATCCGACATGACCCAGTCCCCCGCCGTGCGCGTCACCGGTCCCTCCGGTGCGGTCCGCCTCGGCGAGCGCGCCGCCCGTACGCTCGCCGCCGAGTTCGCCCGGCGTAACGACTCGAAGGCCGGCCTGCTGGTCGGCGCGACCCCGGAGTCCGCGGTGCTGGCCGCGACGATCGAGGCGCTGCTCCCGGGCGACCGGCTGGTCGTCGTGCCGGCCAAGGGGTTCTCCGCGGCGACGCTGCGCGAGCACGTGACCGCCCAGGGGCGCTGGGTCGCCGACCGGGTCCGCGTGGTCGACACGCTCGCCGAGGCGGACGCCGCCGCCGTGGTGGTCGTCGCCGAGCCGTTCACCGGCACCGGCGACGAGGCCCGCGCGGCGGTGGACGGGTTGTCCAATTACCTTGCCGAGGGCGGGGTGCTGAGCGTCTGCGCGCCACTGTTCCGCACCGAGGGCGCCGGCGCCGAGCTGGACCGGCAGGGCGTGCTGCACGGCGTCCGCACCGACCTGGTGCTGCGCAACTCCCCGCCGGTGCGCGTCCACCACCTGCGCTTCACCCCGGCGCCGGCCGCGCTGGCCGCCTCGCTCTCGCCGGCGTACCGGCCGTCGAGCGTGCCGCTCAGCCGGCGGATGCACATCGACTCGAACGGGGTGGCCGCCGCCGGTGTCACGCTCGGCCTGGCCGCCCTGACCCGGGCCGTCCGGCCGAAGTCCAAGCTGTGGCTGCTGCCGGCGCTGGCCGCCGGGCCGGTGGCCGCGTTCTTCCGCGACCCGGAGCGGGACGTCCCGGAGGACCCGTCGGCAGTGGTCGCCTCCGCGGACGGCCAGGTGCTGTCCGTCCAGCGGTTGCAGGACGAGCGCTTCGGCGACGGCGAGTGGCTGCGGATCGCGGTCTTCCTGTCGGTGCTCGACGTGCACGTCAACCGCGCGCCGGTGGCCGGCAAGGTGGTCGACTACTTCGTCGCCGACGGCGGGTTCGTCAACGCCATGAAGCCGGACGCCGAGCACAACGTGGCGGCGTACACGGTGCTGGACACCGACCGGGGCACCGTGGTCGTGGCCCAGCGCACCGGGCTGATCGCCCGCCGGATCGTGCAGCGCGCGCCGGTCGGCTCGCTGCTGGCGAAGGGCGAGCGGTTCGGCCTGATCCGGTTCGGCTCGCGCACCGACGTCTACCTGCCGGCCGACACCGCGGATCCGCTGGTCGGCCCCGGCGACAAGGTGGTCGGCGGGTCCACCGTCATCGCCCGCTGGCGCTGACGCCGGAAGCACACGACGAAGGGCGCCGCTCGCGAGCGGCGCCCTTCGTGTCGTACGTGTCGTCGGCTCAGGCGGCGCGACGCTGGTGCAGCCAGAGCAGCGGGCCGCTGACCAGGTAGCCCATCACCACGAGGGCGAAGGTGAGCCGGATGTCGACGAGCGCGCCGACCACCGGGACGAACCAGAGCCACGGCGGCAGCTTCAGCAGCCGGGCGAGCTTGGCGTAGGGGAAGCTCGACACCATGGCGAAGGCGAGCAGCGCCACGCCGGCGACCATGACCAGGCCGGGGACCGGCACGCCGATCGCCACGGTCAGGGCGAGCACCATGGCCGCCATGGTGGTGGGCACGCCGCAGAAGAAGCGGCCGTCCTTCGGCGAGACGTTGAAGCGGGCGAGCCGGATGGCCGCGCACGCGGCGACCAGCGCGCAGGCGACCGCGGCGGCCGCCGGCGGCACCGAACCGGCCAGCGAGGCGTAGACCACCACCGGCGCGGCGAGGCCGAACGAGCACATGTCGGCGAGCGAGTCCATCTGCGCGCCGAACGGGCTGGCCACGCCGAGCTTGCGGGCCAGCGCGCCGTCGAGGCCGTCGAACGCGACGCACGCGATCAGGCAGACCGCGGCCAGCCGCACCTCGCCCTGCATGGCCAGGAAGATGGCCAGCATGCCGAGCATGAGGCTGCTCAGGGTGCACGCGTTGACGAGTGCGAACTTGGCACGCCGCGCGGCGGTGCGCTCACCCGGCAGCAGCGGGATCGACATCGCCGGGGACTCGTCGACCGGTGCGGTCGCCGGCAGCGCCGGGCTGATCGGGCGTAGCGCCTCGACGTCGGCGTCGAGCCGGGCGTAGCGGATGCGCTGGCGGTCGGCGTAGCGGTGGTCGGGGGTGACCAGGTCGGCCCGGGGACCGGCCAGGCCGTCCCGGCGGCCCACCCGGACCAGCAGCACCTGGCGGGCGAACGTGCTGCTGCGGCGCAACCGGCCCGCCCAGCGACGCCCTGCGGGGCGCGGACTGTCAGTCGTACGACGCCGGCGCCATGGGGCTCTCGGCACGTTTCCTCCATCACCGGATCGACGGTCCGCCCACGTCGGGGCGGGTGTCCGGCTGTCTCGTGCCGGACCTTTCGGGCCCGGCAGCCCATTTGCGGAGTACACCATTGCACAGGAAACAAGGGCGCGGGTATAGCTGCCGGCGGTACTTATAACTCCCTTAACCGCGCGAACCGCTCAATCATTCCCATCTCGGACCTCAACGCCCAATTTTATCGGCCTGTCCCAACTCCTGACTGTACCGGAGGTGGCCCAGGGCGGCTCGGTGAGCGGTTCAGCTCACCCGCAGCCGGGTGGCCTGGACCGCCACCTCGGTCATCGACATGCCTACCAACTGCTCGGCGGTGAACCAGGCGGCCCGGGCGGTCGAACCGCCGGCCAGTTCGGTCACCACCGCCTCGGTCGGCACGTCCACCCGCACCCGGTAGACCACCCGGATGCCGTGCCAGTCCAACGGGCGGCCCTCCGGGCCGAGCGCGGCCGGCGTGTGCAGGTTGTCCACGGCCAGCAGGTCGATCACGCGGCCGAGCTGACCGGTCTCCTCGACCAGCTCGCGCCGCAGGCCGGCGGACGGCTGCTCGCCGTGGTCGGTGCCGCCGCCGGGCAGGTGCCAGAGGCCCGCGCCCGGGTATCCGTCGGCGATCATCGTGAGCAGCACCCGGTCGTCCGGGTCGGTGACCAGCCCGTACGCGGCGAAGCGCTGCCTCCGGTCGGCGGCCGGACCGACCGGGGCGGGCGGCAGCGCCCGGGGCAGGTCGGCCGGGAGCGGCGACACCGGCAGGCCGAGCAGCTCGGCGGTGAACGGCATCAGCGGCAGGGTCACGGCCTCATCGGGGGCGAACCAGCCCACCTCGTCGCTGCCGCCGGCCTCCTCCGGCCGCAACCGCCCACCTCGCGGCTCGACCTCGAAGATCAGCCGGTCGGTGTGCATCGCGACGCCGTCGGGCGGATGGAAGGACACGTCGGCGACCGCGTCGGAGAGCCGGCCGGCCGCCACCGTCAGCCCGGTCTCCTCGGCGAACTCGCGCACCACCGCGTCGGCCGGGTGCTCGGCGTGCTCGACTCCGCCGCCCGGCAGCTGCCACACCCCCGGATAGGGGCAGCCGGGCCCCCCGCGCGCCAGCAGCACCCGTCCGTGCTCGTCCCGCAGAATCCCGAACGCCGCCACCCGTCGCCGCTGCTCCACCCCGTGCCTCCCTCACCCGCTCCTGCGTCGATCATGAGGTTAGCGGCACCGGGACGGACATTTCGTCCCGTCAACCTCATGATCGACGGACCGGGGGGTGGGGGTGGGAGTCAGAGGAGGTGGGCGGCCTGGACCGCCTCGGCGGTCACCTCGGTGAGGCGGTCGGTGGGGAGGGCGCCGAGTTCCTCGCGGCGGAACCAGCGGGCCTCGCAGGTGGAGCCGCCGACGTCGGCCACGGTGGGCGGGGCCGGCTGGTCGACCACCACCCGGTAGAAGGCGCGCACGCCGTGCCAGTCGATCGGGTAGCCCTCCGGGCCCAGCGAGGCGGCGTCGCGGTGGCTGGCCACCCCGAGCAGCTCGACCAGGCGGCCGGTCTGCCCGGTCTCCTCCACCAGCTCCCGGATCAGCGCGGCGGCCGGCTGCTCGCCGTAGTCGGTGCCGCCACCGGGCAGATGCCAGCAGCCGGCGCCGGGGTAGCCGTCGGAGACCCGGGTCAGCAGCACCCGCTCCTCCGGGTCGGTCACCACCGCGTACGCGGCGAAGCGCTGCGCCCGGTGCAGCCCGTCCGGGCCGGGGACGGCGTAGAACGACGGGAACTCGGGGACCTCCTCCGGCACGACGTCGGCGCTGGAGGTGGGCAGCCCCAGGGCGCGCGCGGTGAACGACCGCAGCGGCAGCTCCCGGGCCTCGTCGATGGTGAACCAGCGAGCCAGGTCGGTGGGGCGGTCGACCCGCTCGGTGAGCGTCCCGCCGCGCACCGAGACGGTGTAGAGCAGGCGGTCGGTGTGGATCGTGATGCGCCGCTCGGGCAGCGCCCGCATGTCGGCGAGCACATCCTGCAGGCCGGCGACGGCGACCGAGAGCCCGGTCTCGGCCGCGGTCTCCCGGACGACGGTGTGCTTGGGGTCCTCACCGTGGTCGACCGCCCCTCCGGGGAGGGACCAGGTGCCGGGGGTGCCGGAGCGCTCCGATGCGCGGACCAGCAACACTCGGCCGTTTGAATCAGCACAAACTGCGTATGCCGCGATCCTGCGCAGCGGCTCCAGCGAGGTGGTCACGGAAGCAAATTCTCCCCGGACCGGGTTACCTCCATCGAAAAGAGTCAGATTCCTGACTCTTCGCTGGCGTCTCAGGGGCGGGTCAGGCTAAGCCTCCGGGCGGTCACCGAGGTCACCCGCCGGCCGGCGCGGGACCGTGGAGACATGACCTCCACGAACCCCTCGCAGGCCCCGTACAAGCAGCTCCGCCGCCCGGTCAGCGACCGCATGATCGCCGGGGTGGCCAGCGGGCTCGGCCGCTACTTCGCGCTCGACCCCACCCTCGTCCGGGTGGTCTTCGCCACCGCCACCGTGCTCACCGGCGGGCTCGCCGCGCTCGCGTACCCGATCATGTGGTTCCTGATGCCGGAGGAGCCGGCCGGCGCGCCCGCCTGGCCGCATCCGCCGGGCACCGCGCCCGGCTGGACGCCGGTCCCCCCGGCCGGCCCGGGGCCGCAGGCCGGGCCGCCGCCCGCCGCCTGACCCGGCGTCACTCCCACTCGATGGTGCCCGGCGGCTTGCTGGTCACGTCCAGGACCACGCGGTTGACCTCGGCGACCTCGTTGGTGATCCGGGTGGAGATCCGGGCCACCACCTCGTAGGGCAACCGGGACCAGTCGGCGGTCATCGCGTCCTCGCTGGAGACCGGGCGCAGCACCACCGGGTGCCCGTAGGTGCGCCCGTCGCCCTGCACACCCACGCTGCGCACGTCGGCCAGCAGCACCACCGGGAACTGCCAGACACCCCGGTCCAGGCCGGCAGCGGTCAGCTCCTCCCGGGCGATCAGGTCGGCCTTGCGGAGCACGGCGAGGCGCTCCTCGTCGACCGCGCCGATGATCCGGATGGCCAGGCCGGGGCCGGGGAACGGGTGCCGCCACACCATCGCCTCGGGCAGGCCCAGCTCCAGGCCGATCGTGCGGACCTCGTCCTTGAACAGCGTGCGCAGCGGCTCGACCAGCGAGAACTTCAGGTCCTCGGGCAGGCCGCCGACGTTGTGATGGCTCTTGATGTTGGCGGTGCCGGTGCCGCCGCCGGACTCCACCACGTCCGGGTAGAGGGTGCCCTGCACCAGGAACTCGACGTCGCCGTGGGCGGCGACCTCCCGGGCGGCGGCCTCGAAGACGCGGATGAACTCCCGACCGATGATCTTGCGCTTCTGTTCCGGATCGGTCACCCCGGCGAGCGCGCCGAGGAACCGCTCCCGGGCGTCGACCACCTTGAGCCTGATGCCGGTCGCCGCCACGTAGTCCTTCTCGACCTGCTCGGCCTCGCCGGCGCGCAGCAGCCCGTGGTCGACGAAGACGCAGGTGAGCTGGTCGCCCACCGCCCGGTGCACGAGCGCGGCCGCGACCGCCGAGTCGACGCCGCCGGAGAGCCCGCAGATGACCTCCTTGTCACCGATCTGCTCGCGGATCCGGGCGACCTGCTCGTCGATGATGTTCTCGGGCGTCCAGGTCGGCGCGACGCCGGCGATGTCGTAGAGGAAGCGGGTCAGCATCTCCTGCCCGTGCGCGGTGTGCCCCACCTCGGGGTGGAACTGCACACCGGCCCGGCGACCGGCCAGGTCCTCGAACGCGGCCACCGGGGCGCCCGCCGACTCGGCGGTCACCGTGAAGCCGGCCGGCGCCTCGGTCACGCAGTCGCCGTGGCTCATCCAGACCGGCAGGTCGGCCGGCAGGTCGCGGAGCAGCACGCCGGGCTCGGTCAGGCGCGGGCGCAGCGGGGTGCCGCCGTACTCGCGGTTGCCGGTGCGGGACACGGTGCCGCCGAGCGCCTGGGCCATCGCCTGGAAGCCGTAGCAGATGCCGAAGACCGGCACGTCGGCGTCGAACACCCCGGCGTCGATCTGCGGCGCCTCCGGCGCGTAGACGCTGGCCGGGCCGCCGGACAGGATGATCGCGGCCGGGTTCTTCGCCAGCATCTCGGACACCGGCATGGAGTGCGGGACGATCTCCGAGTAGACCTTCGCCTCGCGGACGCGGCGCGCGATGAGCTGGGCGTACTGGGCTCCGAAGTCCACCACGAGGACGGGGCGAGGCGTGCTCATGTGCGCAAAGCCTACCGACAGTCACCGGCCACGCGGACGCGCCCCGGCGGCGCGTCGCTCGCCAGGTGTTAAGAAGGGGCCCCGCCTCTACCGGAGGCGTTAACAGGGGCCCCGCCTTTCACCTCAGCGCGGCGGGAGCGTGCGCCGGCACCGCCGGCGTGCGCGGGGGGACGGGGGCGACCCGGGTGTACGCGGAGCCGGGCGTCGGGCGCGGGTCCGCGTCGCCCTTGTTGGGCCAGAACGACATCGCCCGCTCGGCCTGCGCGGTGATCGTCAGCGACGGGTTGACGCCCAGGTTCGCCGAGACCGCCGCGCCGTCCACCACGTGCAGCCCCGGATGGCCGTACACCCGGTGCCAGGGGTCGACCACGCCGTCGGCCGGGGTGGCGCCGATCACCGCCCCGCCGAGGATGTGCGCCGTCATCGGGATGTTGAACGGCTCGGTCACCGCGCCGCCCGGGGTGCCGTCGATCTCCTCGGCGAGCATCCGGACCGCCTCGTTGCCGGCCGGGATCCAGGTCGGGTTGGGCGCACCGTGGCCGGGGCCGGAGACCAGCCGGCGGCCCCGCCAGCGGGTGGTGAGCGAGTTGTCGACCGACTGCATGACGAGCGCGATGACGGTGCGCTCGGACCAGCCGCGCACGGACAGCATCCGGGCGGCCAGCCCCGGTTGCCGGACGATGCTGCCCAGCCACCGCCGGACGCGGTGCGGCCCGCCGTCGACGAGCAGCGACTGGAGCAGGCCCATCGCGTTGGAGCCCTTGCCGTAGCGGACCGGCTCGATGTGGGTCTGCGGGTCGGGGTGGAACGAGCTGGTGATCGCCACCCCCGCGGAGAAGTCCAGGCCGCGCCGCCGGGCCGCCCCGGATCCCACCGAGGCACCGAGGATCGCCTCCGAGTTGGTCCGGGTCAGCTCGCCCAGCCGGGGTGAGAGCGCCGGCAGCGCGCCGGTCGCCTTCATCTCGTGCAGCAGCCGCTGGGTGCCCAGCGCGCCGGCCGCGAAGACCACCTGGTCGGCGTGGATCACCGCGCGGCGCTTGCGCAGCCACGCGCCGGTGCGCCCGGTGTGCACCGCGTAGCCGCCGGCCTCCTCCGGCCGCACGGCGGTCACCGTGGTCAGCGGGTGCACCTGCGCGCCGAGCCGCTCGGCCAGCCAGAGGTAGTTCTTCACCAGCGTGTTCTTCGCGCCGTGCCGGCAGCCGGTCATGCACGAGCCGCAGTGGCTGCACCCGGTGCGGTCGGGCCCGACGCCGCCGAAGTACGGGTCCGCCACGCGCTGGCCCGGCCGTCCGATGTGCACGCCGACCGGCGTCGGGTGGAACGTGTGGGCCACCCCCATCCGCTCGGCCACCGCCCGCATGGCCCGGTCCGCGCCGGTGTCGATCGGGTACGTGGTGACGCCGAGCATCCGCTTCGCCTGGTCGTAGTGGCGGGCCAACTCGTCGCGCCAGTCGGTGATGTCCCGCCACTGCGGGTCGGCGTAGAACGCGTCGAGCGGCTCGTAGAGCGTGTTGGCGTAGACCAGCGACCCGCCGCCGACCCCGGCGCCGGAGAGCACCATCACCCCGCCGCCGGCCTTCCGGTCGGCGGAGCGGAGCAGGGTGATCCGTTGCAGCCCGAAGCAGCCGAGCTTCGGCGCCCAGAGGAAGCGCCGCGCCTGCCAGGACGTCTTCGGGAACTCCTCGTCGGCGAAGCGTCGGCCGGCCTCCAGGACGCCCACCGAGTAGCCCTTCTCGGCCAGCCGGAGCGCGGTGACGCTGCCGCCGAAGCCCGAACCGATGACGACCACGTCATAGCGCATGAACGCATCATTACCGACGAGTAGCTATGGCGCCAGCACGGGTTTTTCGCAGATCATGCAGAGCGCTCCGGCCACCGGTGCAACCTTCGGGGTGCCCGGACGCGTCGAGCACCACGGGGAGAGGAAAGAACGCGTGACGAGACGACGCCTGCTCGGCCTGGCCGCCCTCATGGCGGCACTGCTGTTCGCCGGCGGCACGGTGGTGACCACCCGGCTGGTCGGCAACCACGCGCCGACCCGGGCCGCCGCGCCGGCCACCTCGTCACCCGGCTCGCCCACCCCGGCGCCGACCAGCGCCAGCCCCACCCCGCCGCCCGGCGCCGACCTGACCGGCCCGCTCAACCTGATGCTCGTCGGCGTCGACACCCGGGTCAGCATCCCCGGCTGGGAGCCGCACGCCGACGCCGTGCTGGTGCTGCACGTGCCCGCCGGGCTGGACCGCGCGTACCTGTTCTCGCTCCCCCGCGACCTGGTGGTCGACATCCCGGCCTTCCCCAAGGCCCACTACCCGGGCGGGAAGACGAAGCTCACCCACGCGATGAGCTACGGCAGCCGGGTGCCGGGCGACAAGGCCCACCCCAGCACCGCCCAGGGGTACGAGCTGCTGCGCGCCACCGTCTCCCGCTACACCGGGCTGCGCATCGACGCCGGCGCGGTGATCACCTTCGGCGGCTTCGACAAGCTGGTGGACACGCTCGGCGGCGTCGACCTCTACGTCGACCAGAAGGTTTCCTCCCGGCACCGCCGGCCGGACGGAAAGATGCGACCGCTGGGCGGCGGCGGCTACACCGGGCCGCAGATGGTCTACCAGAAGGGCGACCGGCACCTGGTCGGCTGGCAGGCGCTCGACTACGCCCGGCAGCGCTACACCGCCGGCGGCGACTACACCCGGCAGCGGCACCAGCAGCAGCTCATCCGCGCGCTGGCCGGCAAGCTCCTCGGCCAGGGCACGCCCCGCGACCCGCAGCGGGTCGAGCAGGTGGTCGCCGCGCTCGGCAAGACCCTGGTGTACGTCGGCGGCGGCCGAAAGCTGATCGACTTCGCGTACGCCCTGGGCGGTATGCCGGCGGACCGGATCACCCTGGTCGGGCTGCCCGGCACCGGGGTGGGCAGCGGCGGGTCCTACCGCGGCGAGCAACTCCAGCAGGCGGGCCGCGACTTCCTCGCCGCGTTGCGCGGTGGCAAGGTCGACGCCTACCTGGCCGCCCACCCTTCCCTGCGTGTCAAGACCTGAGGTGTTAGCAGGGGCCCCCTGTTATGCAGAATGCGTTAACAAGGGGCCCCGCCTTACTTCGCTTTGGGGAGGGCGGGCCGCTCGGTGCCGAACAGCCAGGCGTCGAAGAGCTTGTCCAGCTTCCTCCCGGACACCCGCTCCGCCAGCGCCACGAAGTCGGCGGTGGTGGCGTTGCCGTTCTTCCGCTCCGCCGCCCAGGTCTTCAGGATGGTGAAGAACGCGGTGTCGCCCACCGCCACCCGCAACGCGTGCACGGTCATCGCGCCCCGGTCGTAGACCGAGCTGCCGAAGAGGTTCTCCACCCCCGGCTTGCCCGGCGGCGTCCGCCAGACCAGCCCGGACGCGGCCGCGTACGTCTGCTCGAACGTACGCTGGACGGTCGACGACCCGCTGTGCTCGGCCCACAGCCACTCCGCGTACGTGGCCAGCCCCTCGTTGAGCCAGATGTCCTGCCAGCGCTGGATCGAGACGCTGTCGCCGTACCACTGGTGGGCCAGCTCGTGCGCCACCACGTCGGTGTTGTCGCCCCGCCGGAAGAAGCTGGCGGCGTAGACCGGCCGGACCTGCGTCTCCAGCGCGTACCGGATCCGGTCGTCGGCGACCACCACACCGCCGTACGCGTCGAACGGGTAGGGCCCGAAGATGCTCTCCAGGTAGTCGGCGACCTCGACGGTGCGGGCGATCGAGCGGTCCGGCGCGCCGCCCTCGGGTAGCTGCGCGGCGACCGCGCTGAAGACCGGCCGTCCCTTGTGCTCGGCGGTGGTGACCCGGAACTTCCCGATCGCCACCATGCTCAGGTAGCTGGCCATCGGCGAGCCCTCCGCCCAGCGCCAGGTGGTCCAGTCGCCGGCCGTCGACTTTCCCTTCGGCACGCCGTTGGAGACCGCGGTGAGTCCCTTCGGCACGGTGACCTCGATGTCGTAGGTGGCCTTGTCCGACGGGTGGTCGTTGACCGGGAACCAGGTGCTCGCCGACTCCGGCTGGCCGAGCGCGATCGCCCCGTCGGCGGTGTGCAGCCAACCGCCCGCGCCCAGCGCCTCGGTGCTCAGGGCCGCCGGCCTGCCGTCGTACCGGATCTCGGTGACGAAGCCGTTGCCCGAGGTGAGGCCGGTGGCCGGCGTGACGACCAGCTCGTCGTCGGCGCGGGCGTGCCGGGCCGCGACGCCGTCCACGGTGACCGCGCGGACCGTCAGCCCGGCCAGGTCCAGGTTGAACGCGGACAGGTCGGTGGTCGCGGTGGCCCGCACCGTGGTGGTGCCGGTCAGCTTGTCGGTGGCCGGGTCGTAGCGCACCTTGATCGTGTAGTTCGCGACGTCGTAGCCGCCGTTGCCGTAGCTCGGGAAGTAGCTGTCGCCGGCACCGGCCGCGCCGGGCGCGAAGCTGCGGCTCGCCGTCGGTCCGGGTTCGCTGGGCGCCGCCGCGCTCCGGTCCGGCTCGGCCGATCCGCAGCCGGCCAGCAGCAGCGTCCCGCAGGCCAGCAGCCCGAGCCGTCGTCGTCCGCCGCGCCGCGCCATCGCCTCGATCCCTCCCGGGGCCCGAACGGCGGCCCTGCCCGCGGGCCGTTCCGCCCGCGGCAGCCTACCGACTGTCGATCACGTCCGCGTCACGGCCGGCCCGACCGCCGGCCGCCCGGCCCGGTGTCACGGCGACCGCCGGGTCCGGGCACAGCGGCGTCACGGCAGACCCGGCGGCGTCGCGCCGATCAGCCAGGCGTCGAGCAGCGCGCGCAGCGGCCGGCCGGCGGCCCGCTCCGCGTAGCCGACGAAGTCCGCGGTCGTGGCGTTGCCGTCGCGGCGCTCGGCCAACCACCCGCGCAGGACGCGGTAGAACGCCTCGTCGCCGAGCGCCCGGCGCAGCGCGTGCACCGCGAGGGCGCCCCGCTGGTAGACCGCGTCGCCGAACATCCCGGCCCGACCCGGGTCCACCGACGGCTTCGACCAGTCGGTGGCGGCGTAGCGGTCGGCGACGGTCCGCGCCACGCTCCGCCCGCCGTCGTGTTCGGCCCAGAGCCATTCGGCGTACGTGGCGAAGCCCTCGTTGAGCCAGATGTCGCTCCACCGGGCCACCGACACGCTGTCGCCGAACCACTGGTGGGCCAGCTCGTGCGCGACCACCTCGGTGTTCGGCCGGCCGCCCCGGAAGAAGCCGGGCCCGTAGACCGGGCGGGTCTGGGTCTCCAGCGCGTACCGGATCCGGTCGTCGGCGACCGCGACGCCCCCGTACGCGTCGAACGGGTACGGCCCGAAGCGCGCGGCCAGGAAGTCGGCGACCTCGCCGGTGCGGGCCACCGACGCGGCGGCCGGACCGTCCGCGGGCAGCGCCGCGGCGACGGCGGTGACGAGTGGCTTGCCGGCGTGCGTGCCGCTGGTGACCCGGTAGTCGCCGATCACCAGCGTGGTCAGGTAGCTGGCCATCGGCGAGCGTTCCGACCAGCGCCAGGTGGTCCGGCCGCCGGCGCTGGTCCTCCCCTGGGGCACGCCGTTGGAGATCGCGGCGAGCCCGTCCGGCACGGTGACCGCCACGTCGTAGGTGGCCTTGTCCGACGGGTGGTCGTTGACCGGGTACCAGGTGCTCGCCGACTCCGGCTGGCCGAGCGCGATCGCCCCGTCCGGCGTGTGGTGGAACCCGCCGTCGCCCAGCTCGGCGACGGGCAGCGGGCGGGGCACCCCGCCGTACGCCACCTCGACGGTGAACCGTTTCCCGGCCGGCAGCCCGCGCGCCGGGGTGACGACGAGTTCCGCGCCGTCGTGCCGGTGCGTCGCCGGCTCGCCGTCGACCCGGACCCGGTCCACGGTGAGACCGGCCAGGTCGAGCTGGAACCGCGACAGCGCCCGGGTGGCGGTGACGGTTAGCGTGGCGGTGCCGGTGAGCCGGTCGTCCGCCGGCTCGTAGCGGACGTCCAACGCGTAGTGCGCGACGTCGTAGCCGCCGTTGCCGGCCCCCGGCACGTACGGGTCACCGGCGTCCGCCGCCCCCGCCCGGAAGCCGCCCGCACCCTCGCCGCCCTCGCCCGTGCATCCGCCGGCCGCGAGCGCCACCGCCAGCACGCCCGCCGTCCAGACCCGTCTCCACGCCATCCATCGACCCTAGGCCGCGCGACGGTGTCGACCACGCCGGTCGCGGCGAAACGGTGGCCGCGACCGGCGTGGCCCGACTCGACGCGGGAGGGCGTTCAGCGGTCCAGGACCAGGCCGACCTTCTGGAACTCCTTGAGGTCGCGGTAGCCGCACTTGGCCATCGCGCGGCGCAGGCCGCCGAACAGGTTGAGCTGGCCGTCCGGCTCGTCGGCGGGGCCGAACAGCAGCCGCTGCATCGAGCCGATCGGCTCGCCGGCCACCTCGAACGCGCCCCGGGGCAGCGACGGGTGGCTGGCCGCGGAGTGCCACCAGGCGCCGCCGGCCGGGGCCTCGTCGCAGAGCGAGAGCGGCTCGCCGAGCATCACCGCGTCCGCGCCGCAGCCGAGCGCCTTGGCGATGTCGCCGGAGGTCTGCATGTCGCCGTCGGCGATCAGGTGCACGTACCGGCCGCCGGTCTCGTCGAGGTAGTCGCGGCGGGCCGCGGCGGCGTCGGCGATGGCGGTGGCCATCGGCACCCGGATGCCGAGCACCGACTCGGTGGTCGACCAGTCGTCACCGCCGATGCCCACGATCACGCCGGCCGCGCCGGTACGCATCAGGTGCAGCGCGGTCTTGTAGTCGGTGCAGCCGCCGACGATGACCGGCAGGTCGAGGTCGGCGATGAACTCCTTGAGGTTCAGCGGCTCGTCGGTGGTGGAGACGTGCTCGGCGGAGACGAGCGTGCCCTGGATGACCAGGATGTCCACGCCCGCGTCGAGGATCACCGGGGCCAGCGCCAGGGTGTGCTGCGGCGAGACCCGGACGGCCACCGTGCCGTCGCCGGCCCGCAGCTCGCGGACCCGCTCGGCGATCAGGTCGGGGCGGATCGGCTCGGCGTAGACCTCCTGGAGGCGCTTGGTGGCCCGGGCGTCCTCGCCGAGGCCGGCCAGCTCCTCCAGGATCTTGGTGGGATTCTCGTAGCGGGTCCAGAGGCCCTCGACGTTGAGCACGCCGAGGCCGCCCAGCTCGCCCAGGCGCACCGCGGAGGCGGGGCTCATGGTCGCGTCCGAGGGGTGCGCGACGCAGGGGATGCCGAACGGGTAGGCGTCGAGCTGCCACGCGGTGGAGACGTCGTCGACGTCCCGGGTGCGGCGGCTCGGCACGATGGCGATGTCGTCCAGGTGGTAACCGCGCTGCGCGGTCTTGCCCAGCCCGATCTCGACCACGTCACGCATGGGGACTCCAGTTGTGTTCGGGGGTGGAGGGAGAGGTCAGCGGGTGTGGTAGTTGGGCGCCTCGACGGTCATCTGGATGTCGTGCGGGTGGCTCTCCTTGAGCCCGGCCGCGGTGATCCGGATGAGCTGCCCACGCTCGTGCAGCTCGGCGATGCTCTCCGCGCCCGCGTAGCCCATGGCGAGTCGCAGTCCGCCGGTGAGCTGGTGCGCGACCTGGGCGAGCGGGCCACGGTAGGGCACCTGACCCTCGACGCCCTCGGGGACCAGCTTCTCGTCGTTGGTGACGTCCTGCTGGAAGTAGCGGTCCTTGGAGTACGACTTGACCTGGCCGCGGGACTGCATCGCGCCGAGCGAGCCCATCCCCCGGTACGCCTTGTACTGCTTGCCGTTGACGAAGATCAGCTCGCCGGGGCTCTCCTCGCAGCCGGCCAGCAGGCTGCCGAGCATCACCGTGTCGGCGCCGGCCACCAGCGCCTTGGCGATGTCGCCGGAGTATTGGATGCCGCCGTCGCCGATCACCGGCACGCCGGCCGGGCGGGCGGCCCGGGCCGCCTCCATGATCGCGGTGATCTGCGGCACGCCCACCCCGGCCACGATCCGGGTGGTGCAGATGGCGCCCGGCCCGACGCCCACCTTGACGCCGTCGGCGCCGGCGTCGACCAGCGCCTTCGCGCCCGCGTACGTGGCGATGTTGCCGCCCACGATGTCGATGGTCACGTCCCGCTTGAGCCGGGCCACCATCTCCAGCACGGCCCGCTGGTGGCCGTGCGCGGTGTCCACGATCAGCACGTCGACGCCGGCGTCGACGAGCGTGCGCGCCCGCTTGTACGAGTCCTCGCCCACGCCGATCGCGGCGGCGACCCGGAGCCGGCCGGCCTCGTCCTTGGTGGCGTCCGGGTACTGCTCGCTCTTGGTGAAGTCCTTGACCGTGATCAGGCCGCGCAGCGCGCCCGTCCCGTCGACGATCGGCAGCTTCTCCACCTTGTGCCGGCGCAGCAGGTCGAGCGCGTCGTCCTTGCTCACCCCGACCGAAGCGGTGATCAGGGGGGTGCGGGTCATGATGTCGCGGACCGGCGTGGCCGGGTCGGAGACGAAGCGCATGTCGCGGTTGGTCACGATGCCGACCAACTGGCCCTGCCCGTCGACCACCGGGACGCCGGAGATGCGGTAGCGGCCGCAGAGCGCGTCCACGTCGCGGAGCGTGTCGTCCGGGCTGGCCGTCACCGGGTTGGTGATCATGCCGGACTCGGAGCGCTTCACCAGGTCGACCTGGAGCGCCTGGTCCTCGACGGAGAGGTTGCGGTGCAGCACGCCGATGCCGCCCTGGCGGGCCATGGCGATCGCCATCCGACCCTCGGTGACGGTGTCCATGGCACTGGAGAGCAGCGGCACGGTCAGCTCGATGTTGCGGGTGAGCCGGGTGCGGGTGTTGACCCGGCTGGGCACGACGTCCGACTCGCCGGGCTGCAGGAGCACGTCGTCGAAGGTCAGCCCGAGCGGCACCACCCGGGCGGAGCCGGCCGGCAGCTCGGGCAGATGGCCGCCCAGCTCGCCGCCGTCGAGGCCGGTCGGGGTTTCGGTGCTGGGCGAATTCTCCACGATTGCTCCCCTGAGCTGGTCGAACGGGCTGCAGCGAGGCGGCGCGCGCGGGCACCGGCGCGCACCGGAGTGACGGCGCGTCGCCTCATCGTACCCACTGGCCCGGTCGGTCCCGGGCAGCGGCGGGCCCGGGGTAGGCCGGGCCACAGCGCGGCCGGGGGCGGGCTTTCCGGCGGCGCGGGGTCTACGGTGAGAGGGTGCACGACGAGCCCATCGACCCGTTCAACGGCGACCCGGCCGATCCGGCTGCCGGCCTGCACGACTCCGGCGAGGAGGAGACGCTCGACCCGCTGACCGAGGTCGAGCGGCAGGACGTCCTGGAGGATCTCGCTGATCTGGAGATCTACCAGGCCCTGCTCCAGCCGATCGGGGTGCGGGGCCTGGTGATCGAGTGCGAGGACTGCCGCGAGCCGCACTACTTCGACTGGGACCTGCTCCGGGGCAACCTGCGCCACCTGCTCAACTCGGGGCGTCCCCGGGTGCACGAGCCGGCCTTCGACCCCGACCCTGACCACTACGTGAGCTGGGACTACGCCCGCGGCTACGCCGACGGCGTGCACGACACGCTCACCGAGGGCACGGACGACGCCGCTCAGGAGTGACCCGACCGGCGCTCAGGCGACCAGGCCGGCCCGGAAACCGGCGGCCACCGCGTGCGCCCGGTCGCGCGCGCCGAGCTTGCGGAACAGCCGCCGGGCGTGTGTCTTGACGGTGTCCTCGGAGACGAACAGCTCCCGCCCGATCTCCGCGTTGCTCTTGCCCTCCGCCATACCGAGCAGCACCTGAAGCTCACGCTCGGTGAGCCCGATCGCGCTGCGCGGCGTCCGCGCCGGGCGCTGGCCGGGGCTCGGCTGGGGCGCATCCGACCCCTCCGCCGCCGGGTCGTTGGCGTCCTCGCCCCGCTGCACCGGCACCATCGTGGGCAGGCCCGCGGCATCCACCGGCGCCGCCGCCGGCCAGCCCGGCCCGCCCGGGGTACGCCCCGGCGCGGTGGCCCGGGTCGGCCCGCCGACCGCCGCCGCGTCCCGGGCGGTGTCGGCCACCCGGTGCCGGTTGGCCCGACCCGGTGCGGAGAGCAGCAGCAGCGCCTTGGCCACCGCGCTGGTCAGGTCGTGGTCGGCGTTCTGGATCAGCCCGCGCGCACCCGCGCTGATGGTGGCCGCCGCCGACTCCGACTCCTCGACACCGAGCAGCAGCACCGCGGCCTGCGGCGCGCGGGCGAGCACCCGCCGCACGAAGCCGGCGCTGTCCGGCCGGGTCAGGGCGGTGTCGGCCAGCACCACGTCGACCGGGCGCTCGGCCAGCCGCAACATCACCTCGGGATCGGAGACGGCCGTCCGGACGACGCCGGACAGCCCGAGCCGCGCCGCTGCGGAGGTCAGATGCTGGGCCGCCAATGGTGTCCGTACGCATACAAGAACGCTACGCACTGTGGTCTCCTCTCCGCCTCAGAGCAGACCACGTGCGGGTGGGGTCGGGAGGGGGTTCCGAGCAATCATCCGAACTTTTCCGACAGATAGGGCATATGCCCCCGACTGTCCGAGCTTTTCGATCACAGATGTGTGAGCCGGGGACGGCTCGGGTACCGAACCGTTCATCCGGAACCGGCATCCCGCGCGGACCGCCGCCCGGTAGCTGGCCACGAACATTCTCCGCGGTGCCGCGCGGGAGGAGGGGTGCTCATGTCGAACGTACGTAGGCTGCCTGGACCCATCGTCGACCTCTGGGACTGGCAGCGGCTCGGAGCGTGCCGGGGCCGCGACAGCGCCCAGTTCTTCCACCCGGACGGCGAGCGCGGCTCGTCCCGACTGCGTCGCGAGACCGGCGCCAAGACGGTCTGCGGCACCTGCCCGGTGCGCGCCGAGTGCGCCGCCCACGCCCTCGCCGTCCGCGAGCCGTACGGCGTCTGGGGCGGGTTCAGCGAGTCCGAGCGACTGCGGCTGCTCGCCCTCGGCTGGGAGGACGCGGCCGACCGCCGGCAGTCCCGGGTGGACATCGCCCGGCTGGAGGCACGCCTCGGCCGCGCGCACAAGACCGCCGTCCCCGACCAGCGCAAGGTCGCCTGACCCGCTCGCTTCCCGACGCTGTGCCCCGACCCGGGGCACAGCGTCGTGTCACGTCCGTGCCCTGGTCCCGCCACCCGACACCGTCGCCGCCGGGCATGGGCCGGATTCCCCGCGACCGGCTTGTCGCGCTGACGTCCCGAACGACTCGAGCCGGGACCGGACGAACCCTCGGAGCCGCCTGTCGAGCTGACGGCACCAACAACTCAAGCCAGGACCCGGCGAACAATCAGGGCAGCCTGTCGAGCTGACGTCACCAACAACTCAAGCCCCAGGATCGGGCGAACCCTCGGAACGGCCCGGAGATGAGCCACGGCCGGGGCGCTCGCCGCTTCCGGTCCCGAGTCCGGGCGCCGGAGCCCGCTGCCAAGCCTCGACGGTCGGGACGGCGCCTGAGTCGCTTCTGACATCAGCTCGAAAGGCGCTCCGAAGGGCGGCACCGACCGCACGTCCCCCGGCCCGCCAGCGCGCCGACCACCGGGCCACACCGCCGGCCGGTGTGGCCCTGGAGGCCGGTGTCGGCACGCGCCCTCCGCGCACCCTCCGCCCGACTCTTCGGCTCGGGCGCCTCGACCTGGTCGGGCGGCGGTCAGGCCACGGTCACCGTGACGGTGTGCCAGCCGGTCGCGCCGTCCGGGGCGACCGGGCTGCGCTGCTCCGGCTGCGTCTCGCCGGCGGCGTCGGTGGCGCGCACCTGGAGGCGGTGCTCGCCCGGGGTGGCGTCCCAGCGCCACGACCACTGGACCCAGGTGTCCGACGACACCGCCGGGGCGAGCGTCGCCTCCCGCCACGGACCGCCGTCGACGCGTACCTCGACGTGGCGGACGCCACGGTGCTGCGCCCACGCCACGCCGGCGACCGTCACCGGGCCGGCGGCCGGGCGGCTACGGGCGCGGGGCGTGTCGATCCGCGACTGCGTCTTGATCGGGCCCTCGGCGGACCAGCCGCGCGGCACCCAGTACGCGTCGAAGTCGGCGAAACTGGTCAGCTCCAGCTCGGTCAGCCACTTGCACGCCGAGACGTACCCGTAGAGGCCGGGCACCACCATCCGCACCGGGAAACCGTGCTCCACCGGCAGCGGCTCGCCGTTCATCCCGACTGCGAGCAGCGCGTCCCGCCCGTCGCGCAACGCCGACGTGGGGGCGCCGCAGGTCCAGCCGTCGGCCGCCCGCCCGACCACCTGGTCCGCGCCCTCCTCCGGCCCGGCCTCGTCGAGCAGGCCCTTGAGCGGTACGCCGAGCCAGCGGGCGTTGCCGATCAGGTCGCCGCCGACCTCGTTGGAGACGCACGCGAGCGTCACGTAACGCTCGACCATCGGCCGGGCCAGCAGATCGTCGAAGCTCAGCTCGATCGGGTTGCGGACCCGGCCGTGGATGCGCAGCTTCCAGGTGACCGGGTCCACCTGCGGGACCACCAGCGCGGTGTCGATCCGGTAGAACTCCCGGTTCGGGGTGACGTACGGGGCGAGCCGGGGCAGCGACAGGTCCGCCCCGGTCGGCACCTGCGGGGCGGGACCGGCGGGCGCGGGCAACGTCACCGCCTTCCGGGCCGCCGAGACGCCGCGCCGGCCGGCCAGCCAGTGCCCGCCGAGGCCGGCCACCGCCGCCGCGCCGGTCAGCAGGCCGGCACCGCGCAGGAACCGGCGGCGCGACTCCTGGTCACCTCCGCTCTCCGACGGCTCCCAACCACCCGGCTTCTCCTCCTCGCGGGCGAGCGCGGCGACCATCGGCGGCGGCGTCGGTCCGGGAGGCGACACCGGCTCCGGGTCGCCCGGGTGCGGTGCGGGCCCCGGTCGCGTCGCCGTCGCAGCAGTGACACCCGAGGACGTCGCGGAGCCGGCCGGGGCGCGGTCCGCGCGCAGCGGGCCGGCCACGAAGGCCCAGAGGGTCAGCCCACCGAGGCCGGCACCGACCAGCGAGGGCAGCGCGTCGAACGCGTCCGCGCCGGGCCGGGTCAGCGCGGCGGTCACGCCGAGCGCGGCGAACGCGGCGATGCCGGCCAGGCCGAACGCCAGGCGTCGGGCCGCCGCCAGGCCGAGCAGCGCCGCGAAGCCGGCCAGCAGCAGCGCCGTACCGACCAGCAGGGCGATCTTGTCGTACGTGCCGAAGACGTCGATGGCGAACTGCTTGAGCGCCTCGGGTACCAGGTCGACCACGAGGCCGCCGACGGCGATCAGGGGGGCGGACCGGGGGCCGGTCAGGACGGCCACCGGTTCGGCGACGCCGAGCGCCACCGCGGCGGCGACGACACCGGAAAGTGCCGCGTGGCGGCGGGAGATCGGGCTCACCCGGCCCAGTGTGGTCGACCGGTCGGCCCGACCGCCAATCTCGTCAGCGTTCCGTAAGGCGGATACGTGTCAGGGCACACCGCCGGGTGGCGGTGTGCCCTGACGTCGGGCCGTGCTCCTCGGGTCAGAAGCCCGGGCCGTGCTGGTGACCGTGGCCGTGCGAGTGGCCGTGGCCACCGGCGGCGGCCGGCTCCGGCTCGGCCGGCTTCTCCACCACGAGGCTCTCGGTGGTGAGCAGCAAGCCGGCGATCGAGGCGGCGTTGGAGACCGCGTTGCGGGTCACCTTCACCGGGTCGAGGATGCCGGCCTTGGCCAGGTCGACGTACTCGCCGGTGGCGGCGTCGAGGCCGGTGCCCCACTCCTGGCCGACGACCTTCTGCACCACCACGTAACCGTCGTGGCCGGCGTTCTGGGCGATCCAGCGCAGCGGCTCGACGAGCGCCTTGCGCACGATCGAGACACCGACCTTCTCCTCGCCGGTGAAGCCCAGGTCGTCGTCGAGCACCGGGAGGATCTGGGCCAGCGCGGCGCCGCCGCCCGGGACCGTACCCTCCTCGACCGCGGCCTTGGTCGCGGCGATGGCGTCCTCGATGCGGTGCTTGCGCTCCTTCATCTCGACCTCGGTGGCCGCGCCGACCTTGATCACCGCGATGCCACCGGAGAGCTTCGCCAGCCGCTCGGAGAGCTTCTCCCGGTCCCACTCGGAGTCCGAGGCCTCGATCTCCTTGCGGATCTGGGCGACCCGGTCGGCGACCTCGGCGGACTGGCCGCCACCGTCGACGACAGTGGTGTTCTCCTTGTCGACCACGACGCGACGGGCGGTGCCGAGCACCTCCAGGCCGACCTGGTCGAGCTTGTAGCCCAGCTCCGGGGCGACCAGCTCGGCGCCGGTCAGCACCGCCATGTCCTGCAGCATCGCCTTGCGGCGGTCGCCGAAGCCGGGGGCCTTCACCGCGCAGACCTTGACGGTCTTGCGGATGGCGTTGACCACCAGCGTGGAAAGGGCCTGACCCTCGACGTCCTCGGCGATGATGAGCAGCGGCTTGTTGTTCTGGAGGACCTTCTCCAGCAGCGGCAGCAGCTCCTCGATCGCCGAGATCTTCTGCGTGGTGATCAGGATGTACGGGTCCTCCAGGACCGACTCCTGCGACTCCACGTCGGTGACGAAGTTCGGCGAGATGAAGCCCTTGTCGAACTGCAGACCCTCGGTCACCTCCAGCTCGGTGGTGAGCGCGGAGCCCTCCTCGACGGTGATCACGCCGTCGCGGCCGACCCGCTCCATCGCCTCGGCGATCAGCTCACCGATCGTGGCGTCCTGCGCGGAGACGGTCGCCACGTGCGCGATCGACTCCTTGCTGGCGACCTCGACGGCCTTGCCGAGCAGCGCCTCGGAAACCTTGGCGGCGGCCGCGTCGATGCCCCGCTTCAGGCCGGTCGGGTTGGTGCCCGCGGCCACGTTGCGCAGGCCCTCGCGGACCATGGCCTGGGCCAGCACGGTCGCGGTGGTGGTCCCGTCGCCGGCGACGTCGTTGGTCTTGGTCGCCACCTCCTTGACCAGCTGCGCGCCGAGGTTCTCGTAGGGGTTGGTGAGCTCGATCTCCTTGGCGATGGTCACGCCGTCGTTGGTGATCGTGGGCACACCGAACTTCTTGTCCAGGACGACGTTGCGCCCGCGCGGGCCGAGGGTGACCTTGACCGCGTCCGCGAGGGCGTTGACACCGTGCTCGAGCAGGTGCCGGGCGTCATCCGAGAAGCTCAGGATCTTTGCCATCAGTATCCCTTCGAAGCGACGTTGCCCCGGCCCGGCGAGCCGGACCGGGGCAACGACACTGATCGGTTGCTTACTTCTCGATGACCGCGAGGACGTCGCGGGCGGAGAGCACCAGGTACTCCTCGCCGGCGTACTTGACCTCGGTGCCGCCGTACTTCGAGTAGAGAACGGTGTCGCCGACCTTCACGTCGACCGGCACGCGGTTGCCCTTGTCGTCGATCCGGCCCGGGCCGACAGCGAGGACGGTGCCCTCCTGCGGCTTCTCCTTGGCGGTGTCGGGGATCACGATGCCCGAGGCGGTGGTGGTCTCGGCCTCGTTCGCCTGCACCACGATGCGGTCCTCGAGCGGCTTGATCGCAACCTTGGTCGCGGTAGTCACGGGCATACCCTCCTGGGGTACTTGGTGTCGTTACCGGTCGGCGTGCCGACCAGCGTCAATCTGCCACATGCCACCGGGCGGGGCCGTCGTCGCGGGTGCCGGTCCGCCTGGCGTTCAACCCGCGGGCACCAGAGCCCGAGGGTTGGCACCCTCAGGGTGAGAGTGCTAATCGCAGGTTATTCCTCGGCTAGCACTCCGTCAAGGAGAGTGCCAGCGCCACGCCCACCGTGTCGCCTCCACGGCGGGTCGGGAGAATGGTCGGGTGGATCTCGACCAGCTCACCGCGCTGCGTACCCCCGAGGGGTCGGCCGCGCTCGCGGCGGCGGCGGAGGTGGCCGGCGGCGACCCGCTGGCGGCGGCGGCCGCGCTGCGCTCGGCCGGGATCCCGGGTGGGCTCGCGGCGGCGGCGCTGACCCAGGCGGAGCTGCGCCGCCGGGCCGCCGGCAAGTTCGGCGCCGCAGCAGCCGGGATGTTCCTCACCCGGGCCGGGCTGGAGCAGGCCACCCGCCGGCCGGTAGCCGACCGGCGAGCCGCCCGGCTGCGCGACGCGGGCGTGACCCGCCTCGCCGACCTGGGCTGCGGGCTGGGCGCCGACACGCTCGCCGCGGCCCGCGCCGGCATCCGGGTGTACGGCGTGGAGGCCGACCCGGTGACCGCCGCGATGGCCGCCGCGAACGCCGAGGCGGCCGGGCTGGCGGAGTTGGTCACGGTCGAGTGCGGCGACGCCACCGCGTTCGACGTGTCCCGGGTCGACGGCGCGTTCTGCGACCCGGCGCGGCGGCGGGCCGGCACCGGCCGGCGCATCTTCGACCCGAACGCCTACTCGCCGCCGTGGGACTTCGTCACCGGGCTGGCCGCGCGGGTGCCGCACACCGTGGTCAAGGTGGCGCCCGGCCTGGACCACGCGCTGATCCCGGCCGGCGCCGAGGCCGAGTGGGTGAGCGTGGACGGCGACCTGGTGGAGGCCGCGCTCTGGTGCGGCCCGCTCGCCGGCGTCCCCCGCCGCGCCACAGTGCTGCGGAGCAAGGAGGGGCCCCCGGTTAACGCCTCCGGTAGAGGAGGGGCCCCCTTTTATCACCTCACCGGCACCGGAGCGGACGAGGCGACGGTGGGCCCGGCCCGGCGGTTCCTGTACGACCCGGACCCGGCCGTGGTGCGCGCCCACCTGGTCGCGGAGCTGTCCGCCGACCTCGACGCCACACTCGCGGACCCGTCGATCGCCTACCTCTATGCCGACGTGGCGCGACCCACCCCGTTCGCCCGCTGCCTGGAGATCACCGACGTGCTGCCCTTCTCGTTGAAGCGGCTGCGCGCCCTGCTGCGGGAGCGCTGGATCGGCCGGGTGGAGATCCTCAAGCGGGGGTCGGCGCTGGAGCCGGAGAAGCTGCGCCGCGACCTGCGGCTGGCCGGCGACGAGCCGGCCAGCCTGGTGCTGACCCGGGTGGCCGGCGCGCCCACCGTGCTGATCTGCCGCCCGGTGCCGGCCGCCGGCTGACCGGCGGCACCCGCCGCCGCGGCGCCCGTGCCGGGTCGCCGCGACCCGGCGGCCGGGTTAGCTTGACGGTCATGGCGGGACAGGGCACTCCGGCGACCGCGCTGCTGACCAGGCGGAAGGTCGCGTTCACCACGCATCCGTACGACGTGTCGCCGAACGCGCCGAACTATGGCGCGCTTGTCGCCGACGCCCTCGGGGTGCCACCGGAGCAGGTGTTCAAGTCGCTGGTCACCGACGTGGACGGCGGGCTGACCGTGGCGGTGGTGCCGGTGACCGGGAACTGGACCTGAAGGCGCTGGCCGCGGCCGTCGGCGGCAAGCGGGCCGTGCTGGCCGACCGGGTCACCGCCGAGCGGGCCACCGGGTACGTGCGGGGCGGGATCAGCCCGCTGGGGCAGCGGAAGCGGTTGCCGACAGTGGTCGACGCGTCCGCGTCGGCGTTTCCGGCGGTGTACGTCTCGGCTGGCCGCCGGGGTCTCCAGTTGCGGCTCGCGCCGGAGGATCTGGTGGCGCTGATCGGGGCCGTGACCGCCCCGATCGCGGCCGGCTGAACCGGACGCCTGGAAGCGTTTCCGCAGCCGGTGTCGGTGGGGTGACAACCGCGTTGCTGAATTGTTACCGCCGCCAACAAACTTCTGACCTCGACACTCTTGCGGAGCGCGGGAAGCGCGGAATACGTTGCCGGACACAACAAAACAACCGGACGCAACTCCCCCACCCCGAAAGGACCCGTGCACATGCGCAAGGGCTTCCTCACCTTCGCGGCCGTCGGCCTCCTCGCGACCGGCGGCCTGACCGCCTGCGGTGACGACGGCGGTTCCGACCAGGCCGGCGGTTCGAACGACAAGAAGCCGAAGATCGGCGTGATCCTGCCGGACAGCAAGTCCTCCGCCCGCTGGGAGGGCGCGGACCGCAAGTTCCTCAAGGCCGCGTTCGACGCCGCCGGGGTCGAGTCCGACATCCAGAACGCGCAGAACGACAAGACCGCGTTCCAGACCATCGCCGACCAGATGATCACCAACGGCGTGAACGTGCTGATGATCGTCAACCTGGACTCCGGCACCGGCAAGGCCGTGCTCGACAAGGCCAAGTCGCAGGGCGTGGCCACGATCGACTACGACCGGCTGACGCTGGGCGGCTCCGCCCAGTACTACGTCAGCTTCGACAACGAGGCCGTCGGCAGGCTCCAGGGCGAGGGCCTGGTCAAGTGCCTGACCGACAAGGGCGTCAAGA
This sequence comes from Micromonospora sp. WMMD980, assembly GCF_029626035.1. Lineage (NCBI taxonomy): Bacteria > Bacillati > Actinomycetota > Actinomycetes > Micromonosporales > Micromonosporaceae > Micromonospora > Micromonospora sp. WMMD980. The sequence goes on along the minus strand of NZ_JARUBE010000003.1, from coordinate 6,323,456 downwards.
ACCCGGCGATCTCCTACCTGAACGGCTCGCCGACCGACAACAACGCCACCCTGTTCAAGAACGGGTACGACTCGGTGCTCAAGCCGAAGTTCGACGCCAACGAATACACCAAGGTCGCCGACGACTCGGTGCCGGCGTGGGACAACGCGCAGGCCGCCACCATCTTCGAGCAGCAGCTCACCAAGGCCCGCGGCAAGATCGACGGCGTGCTCGCCGCCAACGACGGTCTCGGCAACGCGGCCATCTCGGTGCTGAAGAAAAACAAGCTCAACGGCAAGGTCCCGGTGACCGGTCAGGACGCCACCAAGGAGGGCCTGCAGAACATCCTCGCCGGTGACCAGTGCATGACCGTCTACAAGGCGGTCAAGAAGGAGGCGGACGCCGCCTCCGAGCTGGCCATCGCGCTCGCCAAGGGCGAGAAGAAGGACACCGGCCAGACCGTCAAGGACCCGGAGGGCAGCCGGGACGTGCCGGCCGTGCTGCTGGAGCCGAAGGCCATCTACAAGGAGAACGTCAACGAGGTCGTGGCCGACGGTTACGTCACCAAGGAAGAGCTCTGCACCGGTGCGTTCGCCAAGCTCTGCACCGACGCCGGCGTGAGCTGACCCCCTCCCGCCTCAGGCGGCGCCGCCCGGCACGGGACCACTCCCGTGCCGGGCGGCGCCCACGCCGGACGGGCTCCGAGACCTCCCTCCGCCCAAAGGAGACCCCCGTGTCCGCAACCCCCCTGCTGGAGCTACGCGGGATCGACAAGAGCTTCGGTCCCGTCCAGGTGCTGCGTGACGTCACCTTCGCCGCGCACCCCGGCGAGGTGACCGCGCTGGTCGGCGACAACGGCGCCGGCAAGTCGACCCTGGTCAAGTGCATCAGCGGCATCTACCCCACCGACGCCGGCAAGTTCCTCTTCGACGGCCGGCCGGTGAGCATCAGCAGCCCCCGGGACGCCGCCGCGCTCGGGATCGAGGTCGTCTACCAGGACCTGGCGCTCTGCGACAACCTCGACATCGTGCAGAACATGTTCCTCGGCCGGGAGAAGCGCAGCGGCATCGTGCTCGACGAGCCGACCATGGAACAGATGGCCGCCGAGACCCTGGACGGCCTCAGCGTCCGCACCGTGAAGTCGTTGCGCCAGCACGTGTCCAGCCTCTCCGGCGGGCAGCGGCAGACGGTGGCCATCGCCAAGGCGGTGCTCTGGAACAGCAAGCTGGTCATCCTGGACGAGCCGACCGCCGCGCTCGGCGTCGCGCAGACCGCCCAGGTGCTGGAGCTGGTCCGCCGGCTGGCCGATAACGGCCTGGCCGTGGTGCTCATCTCGCACAACATGAACGACGTCTTCGCCGTCTCCGACCGGATCGCCGCGCTCTACCTCGGCCAGATGGTCGCCCAGGTGAAGACCACCGACATCACCCACTCGCAGGTGGTCGAGCTGATCACCGCCGGCCGCTCCGGCGACCTCGGCCTCGCCGGCGAACCGGGCAGCAACGGCGCCGGCGCCGCGCCCGCCGACACCACCCCAGGAGCCGTCCGATGACCGCCACCGCCGTGAAGAAGGAACGCCCGGCCGGCCTGGCGCCGGCGCCGACCGTCGGCAACCACGTGCACAACTACTGGCGCCGGGTACGCGGCGGCGACATTGGCGCGCTGCCCGCCGTGGTCATGCTGCTGGTGCTCGCCGTGGGCTTCTCGATCGCCCGCCCGTCGTTCTTCACCGCCGGCAACCTGGCGAACCTGTTCACCCAGGGCGCCGCGGTCACACTCATCGCGATGGGCCTGGTCTTCGTCCTGCTGCTCGGCGAGATCGACCTCTCCGCCGGCTTCGCCAGCGGCGTCTGCGCGGCGATCCTGGCCAACGTGGTCACCGTGCTCGGCTACCCGTGGTACGTGGCGGTGCTCGCCGCCATCGGCACCGGCGTGGTGATCGGCCTCGTGCTCGGCCTGCTGGTGGCGAAGGTCGGCATCCCGTCCTTCGTGGTCACCCTCGCCGGCTTCCTCGCCTTCCAGGGCGTGGTGCTGACGCTGATGGACGACGGTGCCAACATCGCCGTCCGGGACCAGGTGCTGGTGGCGATCGCCAACCGCAACCTCCCGCCCGTGCTGGGCTGGGCACTGGCCGTCGCGGCCGTCGCCGGGTACGCCGCCGTGCAGCTCCTGCGGCACCGCAACCGGTCCGCCCGCGGCCTGCTCACCGACCCGATCGCGGTGGTGGCCGCGCGGATCGGCGGCCTAGCCGTGATCCTCGGCGTCGCGGTCTACGTGCTCAACCTGGAGCGCAGCCGCAACGTCCTGGTGGTCTCGCTCAAGGGCGTGCCGATCGTGGTGCCGATCATCGCGCTGCTGCTGGTGATCTGGACGTTCGTGCTGCACCGCACCAGCTACGGCCGGCACATCTACGCGGTCGGCGGCAACGCCGAGGCGGCCCGCCGCGCCGGCATCAACGTGGACAAGATCCGCATCTCGGTCTTCGTCATCTGCTCCGGGATGGCCGCCATCGGCGGCATCGTGGCGGCCAGCCGGGCCAACTCGGTCGACCCCAACACCGGTGGCAGCAACGTGCTGCTCTACGCCGTCGGCGCGGCCGTCATCGGCGGCACCAGCCTCTTCGGCGGCAAGGGCCGGGTTCTCGACGCCGTGCTCGGCGGCGCGGTGGTCGCGGTGATCGACAACGGCATGGGACTGATGGGATACAGCTCGGGCGTCAAGTTCGTGGTGACCGGCGTGGTCCTGCTCGCCGCGGCAACCATCGACGCGCTGTCGAGGCGGCGAGCCGCCTCGACCGGCACGCGCTGACCCCGGGCACGGACACCCAATGGCAGTGGCAATGCGCGCGGGTCCCAGTCAGGACGAGATCCGCCGGCAGAACCTGGGCGCATTGCTCCGCTACGTGCACGTGCACGGGGCCACCAGCCGCGCGGAGCTGACCACCGCGCTCGGGCTCAACCGCAGCACCATCGGCGCGCTGACCGCCGACCTGGCCGGCGCCGGTCTGGTCAGCGAGGGGACGCCGAAGGAGACCGGCCGGGCCGGACGACCGTCACTCGTCGTCCGGCCCGAGTCGGGACGGGTCTACGCGTACGCGTACAGCGTCGAGGTGGACCGGCTGCGGGCCGCGCGGGTCGGGCTCGGCGGCGAGGTGCTCGACCGCCGGGAGCTGGACCGACCGCGCAACCTGGTCGCCGGGGAGGCCGCCCCGCTGCTGGCCGGCGCGGTCAAGGAGATGCACCAGACGGTGCCGGCGGAGTCGTTCTGCGTCGGCGCCGGGGTCGCGGTCTGTGGCATGGTCCGCCGCGACGACGGGCTGGTGCGGCTCAGCCCCACCACCGGCTGGGTGGACGAGCCGATCGGCGCGGCGCTCGCCGCCGAGCTGGGCATCGACGTACCGATCACGGTGGGCAACGTGGCCGACGTGGCCGCCTTCGCCGAGCACGCCCGCGGCGCCGCCACCGGCTGCGACAACGTCATCTACCTCTACGGCGACGTGGGCGTGGGCGCCGGCATCATCGCCGGCGGGCGACGGCTGACCGGGCACGGCGGCTACGGCGGCGAGGTCGGGCACATGGTGGTGGTCCGCGACGGCGCGCGCTGCGACTGCGGCCGGCGCGGCTGCTGGGAGACCGAGATCGGCGAGTACGGGCTGCTGCGCGCCGCCGGTCACGCCGAGGCACGCGGCCGGGAGGCACTGCTGGGCGTCTTCGACGCCGCCGACCGGGGCGACGCCCGGGCGCAGAGCGCGGTCCGGCAGGCCGGCGACTGGCTCGGCTTCGGCGTGGCCAACCTGGTCAACATCTTCAACCCCGAGATGGTCATCTTCGGCGGCACCATGCGCGACCTCTACCTGGCCGCTGCCGCCCAGGTGCGCAGCCGGCTCAACCGCAACGGGCTGCCCGCCTGCCTGGAGCACGTGCGGCTGCGTACCCCGGAACTCGGCGACGACGCGGCGCTGATCGGCGCCGCCGAGCTGGCCTTCGAACGCCTCCTGGCCGACCCGCTGAACTGATCGGCCCGGTGATCCGTACCAGTGTGCGGGCGGCCGGTCGGCTCGGCCGTCCGCGACCGCGTAGCGGTCCGGACCGAGGAGGCAACCCAACCATGGCATCGCTGGAATCCGCACGTCGCCGGCTGGCGCACCGGGTGACCCTGCTGCTCGTCGCGATCGGCGCGGGGATCGGCGTTCTTCCGGGCGCGGCGCAGGCCGCCCCCAACCCGGGCGTGCAGATGAACGCCGCCGACATGACGCTGCTCAACGGCGTCCGGCTGGCCGGTCTCTGGGAGATGCCGGCCGGGACGATGGCCGCCGAGAAGGGCCAGTCCCCCCGGGTCCGGGAGGTCGGCGCGGAGATCGCCCGGCAGCACGGCGTGCTGGACCAGTTGGTGGTCGAGGCGGCCAACAAGCTGGGCGCGGTGCTGCCGGCGGAGCCGACCACCCAGCAGAAGGGGTGGCTGGCCGAGATGCAGAACGCCAACGGCGCCCAGTTCGACCAGATCTTCGTCACCCGGCTCCGGGTCGCCCACGGCAACATCTTCCCGGTGATCGGCGCGGTCCGGGCCAGCACCAAGGACCCGGTCGTGCGCAAGCTCGCCGAGGACGCCAACACGTTCGTCAACGACCACATGACCATGCTGGAGAGCACCGGACTGGTCCGCTGGCAGCAGCTGCCGCCGCCCGCGCTGCCGGCGGCGCAGAGCGACTCGCTGGTCGCCGCCGCCCAGGCCAACGCGGCCAGCGGCGGCGGGATCCAGGTGGGCACCGGGATCGTGTGGGCGGTGTTCCTGATCGCGCTGGGCACCGGCGGGTACACGACCTGGCGGCTGATGCGCCGCTCGTGACGGGTTGTTAAGAGGGGCCCCTTCCTCTACGCCAGGCGTTAAGAAGGGGCCCCTCCTTACGCCTCAGCCGTGCCAGGAGCGCCAGAGGGCCGCGTACGAGCCGTTGGCGGCGACCAGCTCGTCGTGCGAGCCCAGCTCGACGATCCGGCCGTCGGCCACCACCGCCACCCGGTCCGCGTCGTGCGCGGAGAAGAGCCGGTGCGCGATGGCGATGACGGTCCGCCCGTGCAGCACCGCCGCCAGCGACCGCTCCAGCGCCCGGGCGGCCCGCGGGTCGATCAGCGAGGTGGCCTCGTCCAGCACCAGCGTGTGCGGGTCGGCCAGCACCAGCCGGGCCAGCGCGAGCTGCTGCGCCTGCGCCGGGGTGAGTGGGTGCCCGCCCGCGCCGACGACCGTGTCCAGGCCCGCCGGCAGCGCCCGCGCCCAGTCCAGCGCGTCCACCGCGGCCAGCGCGGCGCGCACCTCCGCCGGCCCGGCGGCCGGACGGACCATCGCCACGTTGTCGGCGAGCGTGCCGATGAACACGTGGTGCTCCTGGCTGACCAGCGCCACGTGGCTCCGCAGCTCGTCCAGAGGCAGGTCGGCGAGGGGTCGACCGTCGACGGTGACCGCCCCGGCGCTCGGGGTGTGCACGCCGGCCAGCAGCCGGCCCAGCGTGGACTTGCCGGCGCCGGACGGACCCACCATGGCCAGCCGCTCCCCCGGCCGGGGCACCAGCGTCACGCCGTGCAGCACGTCGTGACCCGCCCGATAGGCGTACCTGACGTCGTGCGCGGCCAGCCGGCCACCGGCATCGCGCCGGCCCGCGCCGGTGGGCGCCGGGGACGCGTCGTCCGGCTCGACGGCGACGCCGAGCAGCCGGGCCAGCGAGGCGCCACCCACCTGGAACTCGTCCAGCCAACCGAGCAGCCGCTCGATCGGGTCGGTGAGCTGCTGGGCGTAGAGCGTGGCGGCGGTGACCTGGCCGAGGCTGGCCCAGCCCTTCAGGTGGAACCAGCCGCCGATGAGCAGGGTGGCCACCATCGGCACCAGGTAGCCGAACTCGGCCACCGGCCAGAAGACGGTACGCAGGTGCAGGGTGTAACGCTCGGCCGCGTACGACAGCTCGATGTCGGCGTCGCCCCGGGCCCGGCGGCGGGCCGCCTGGCGCAGCGCCTCGGTGGTCCGCGCGCCCTCGACCGTCTCGCTGATCCCGTCGGTGATGTCCGAGTAGGCGGCGTTCTCCCGCAGGTAGCCCTGCGGCGCGCGGCGCAGGTACCACCGGGTGCCGGCCCAGAGCACCGGCACCGCGAGCAGGCTGGGCAGCACCAGAAGCGGGCCGGTCAGCACCAGCGCGCCGAGGATCAACACCACGGTCAGCGCCGCGATCAGCGTCTCCGGCCCGGCGAAGCGGACCGTCCGGGACAGCGCGGAGACGTCCCGCGAGGTGCGGGTGAGCAGGTCACCGGTGCCGGCCCGTTCCACCGCCGACAGCGGCAGCGCGAGCACCCGGTCGACGAACTCCTCCCGCAGCTCGGCCAGGACCCGCTCGCCGAGCCGGGCGGAGGCCAGGTGCGCGAAGCGGACCAGCACCGACTGCACCACCACGAACGCGGCGATCGCGGCCACCACCCGGTCCACGGTGGTCGCGGCGACACCCCGGGAGATGCCCTCGACCAGGTCGCCGAGGAGGCGCGGGGTGACCAGCCCGGCCGCCGCGGCCAGCGCGTGCAGGCCGAGCACGGCGGCCAGGCCGCGCGGGTGCCGGCGGACCAGCTCCCGCACGTACCGGCGGACCCGCGCGCCGTCCGCGACGGGCAGCGCGTTGCTCATCGGTCCTCCTCCCGGCTCACCGTGGCCGCGTACCGGGGTTCGGTGGCGAGCAACTCCTCGTGCCGGCCCTCGGCGACGACCTTGCCGTCCTCCACGAAGACGACGTGCTCGGCGCGCCCGAGCATCAGCGGGCTGGTGGTGCAGACGAGCGTGGTGCGGCCGCGCCGGGCCGCGCCCAGCCGGTCGGCGACCCGCGCCTCGGTGTGCGCGTCCACCGCGCTGGTCGGCTCCACCAGGATCAGCGTCTCCGGGTCGGCGACCAGCGCGCGGGCCAGCCGCAGCCGCTGCCGCTGCCCGCCGGAGAACTCCCGGCCACGCTCGGCGACCGCGCCGTCCAAACCGCCGGGCAACGCCTCGACGACGTCAGTCGCGCTCGCCGCGACCAGCGCCGCCTCGACGGTGGCCCGGTCGGCCCGGTCGTGCGGGTCCAACTCCGCGCGGAGCACGCCGCTGAACAGTTGCGCGTCGTTGTCGGCCACCAGGATCCGCTCCCGCACCGTCGCCAGCGCCACGTCCCGCAGCGGTACGCCGTGCAGCGTCACGTCCCCGTCGGCGTACCGGCCGAGCCGGTCGGCGATCTCGGCGGCGTCCTGCGGGGCGGTGGCGGCCAACGCGGTGAGCCGGCCCGGCCGCAGCGCCAGCCCGGAGCGCACGTCGACAAGTTCCCCGGGCCCGGCCGGCACCGGCAGCGGGCGGGCCGGGTCGGTGAACTCCGGCGCGAGCCGGAGCAGCCGGACCACCCGGCGGGCCGCGACGTGCCCCCGGGTCAGCTTGTCGGCCGCCTCGGTGAGGTTGCGCAGCGGGCTGACCAGGAACGCGGTGTAGCCGTAGAAGGAGACCAACTGCCCGGCGGTGATCTCGCCGCGCAGCGCGTACCGGGCGCCGAGCCAGGTGACCAGCACCACGAAGACGCCGGGCAGCAGGATCTGCGCGGCCTGCAGCAACGACTCCACCCGGGCCACCCGCAGGCCGTCGGCGCGCAACGCCTGCGACCGTTCCCGGTAGCGGGCGGCCAGCACCGGTTCCCCGCCCAAGCCGCGCAGCACCCGCAGGCCGGAGACGATGTCCGCGGCCCGGGCGGTGAGCCGTCCGGTGGACTCCCGGTAGGCCGCCTGCTTGTGGTGCAGCGGCCGGATCAGCAGCGAGACCAGCGCCATCAGCAGCGGCACGCCGAGCACCACCACGAGGCCGAGCGGCAGGGAGGCGTCGAGCAGGATGACCGAGACCGCGACGATGCCGACCACCGCCCCGGTGCCCCGGGCGGTGATGTCGACCGCGCTGCCGATGTGCTCGATGTCGGACGTGCCGATGCTCACCACCTCGCCGGCGGCGACCCGGCGGGGCAGCGCCGCGCCGAGCCGGTTGGTGGCGTCCACGGTGACCTGCACCGTGCGGTACGCGGCGCCGAGCCAGTTGTGCACCGCGCAGCGGTGCCGCAGGATGCCGGCGCCGGCCTGCACCAGGCCCAGCCCGAGCAGGACGAGCGCCCAGCGCAGCAGCGCGTCGGGGCCGCGTTGGGCCAGCCCGGCCTCCACCGCCCGCCCGATCGCGGCCGGCACCAGCGCCTGGGCAAGCATCCAGATCACGCCGAGCGTGATGCCGCCGCCGAAGTAGACGGGATGTCGCCCGGCGAGCCACACCAGGTAACGGGTGGCGGACCGCGCGTCGGGAGTGCCGGGATCGCCGGCGGGTGAGAAGCGCCGCACCCACCGACGCTAGGTGCCGGAGCCGTTCGGACGCCAACCAATTCCGGCTGTCGTGACGACGGTCGCGCTAGCGGTCGACCTCGGTGAAGTCCCAGCTGTGCGGCGGGCGGGCGACCAGCCGCATGGGCGGCTCGGGGAGGTCGCGCGGGTTGTTCCGCCACTTGGAGATGACCACCAGCCGGTGGTCGGTGGAGGAGAACACCTCGCTGCCCACGTGCATCGGGTCGTGATCGAACGCGGGCAGCGCGGTCTCGCAGACCCAGGTGATCAGGTCGGCGAAGCCGTACGGCTCGGCCTTCGCCTCCCACATTCGGACGATCATGTCGGTTTCCTCCCCGGTCAGACGCTGACCACGGTCAGCGGCATCGCCGAGTCGGCCGGCAGGTCCAGCCGGGTCGGGGCGACGCCCGCGGCGACCAGGTGCGAGCCGAGCGCCGCCACCATCGCGCCGTTGTCCGTGCAGAGCTTCGGCCGGGGCGTACGCACCCGGACGCCGTGCTTCTCGGCCCGCTGCTCGGCCATCGCCCGCAGTCGGGAGTTGGCCGCCACCCCGCCGCCAATCACCAGCGTGTCGATCCCGCTGCGGCAGGCGTCCAGCGCCTTGCCGACCAGCACGTCGCAGACCGCCTCCTGGAACGACGCCGCCACGTCGGCCACCGGCACCGGCTCGCCGGCCCGCTGCCGCGCCTCCACCCAACGAGCCACCGCCGTCTTGAGGCCGGAGAAGGAGAAGTCGTACCGGTGCGCGGCCAGGTCCTTCGCGGCGGTCAGCCCGCGCGGGAACACGATCGACGCCGGGTCGCCGGCCCGCGCCTCCCGGTCGATGTACGGCCCGCCGGGGAAGGGCAGCCCGAGCAGCCGGGCCACCTTGTCGAACGCCTCACCGGCCGCGTCGTCGATGGTGGCGCCGAGCGGGACGACCCCCCGGGCCAGGTCGTCGACGCGCAACAGCGAGGAGTGCCCGCCGGAGACCAGCATTGCGATCGCCGGCTCGGGCAGCGGCCCGTGTTCCAGCGTGTCCACTGCCACGTGCGCGGCGAGGTGGTTCACCCCGTACACCGGTTTCTCGGCGGCCACCGCGTACCCCTTGGCGGCGGCGACGCCGACGAGCAGCGCGCCGGCCAGGCCGGGCCCGGAGGTCACCGCGATGGCGTCGACGTCGGCGATGGTGACCCCGGCTTCCCGCAGCGCCCGGTCCATGGTCGGCACGATCGCCTCCAGGTGGGCCCGGCTGGCCACCTCGGGCACCACCCCACCGAACCGGGCGTGTTCCTCGACGCTGGAGGCCAGCGCGTCGGCGAGCAGCGTGTGCCCGCGCACGATGCCCACGCCGGTTTCGTCGCAGGAGGTCTCGATGCCGAGGACCAGTGGTTCGTCAGCCATGCTCGTCAGTCCTCGTTGCGCTGCATGACCAGCGCGTCGGTGTTGCTCGGTTGGTAGTAGCCGCGCCGCACGCCGATCGGCTCGAAGCCGTAGCCGGCGTAGAGCCGTTGCGCCGGGCCGTTGTCCGCGGCGACCTCCAGCAGCGTGCTGCGGACCCCCCGCCGGGCCGCCTCGGCGAGCAGCGCCTCCAGCAGCAGCCGACCGACGCCCCGGCGCTGGGCGTCCCGGCGGACCGCGATGTTCTGCACCCACGCCTCGTCGGGCGGGGCGACGGCCAGCCCGGCGTAGCCGGCGACGCTTCCGTCGTCGTCGGTGGCGACCAGGTAGAAGTGCCCGTTGGCGAGTTCGTTCCAGAACATGCCCGGGGTCCACTGCTCGGCGCCGAACAGGTCCGCCTCGATGGGCAGCACCTCGTCGACGTGCCACCAGCGGAACCGGCTCAGCCTCATCGCAGGACCGGCTTGTGGCCGGTGGCCGCCACCGCGTCCGGGCGGCGCAGGTAGAGCGGGGTCAGTGCCTCGCCGGGTCCGCCCGCGCGGATCCGCGACGCGGCGAGACCGGCCAGCGCCAGCGGGTCCGGATAGCGCGGCTCGTCCCGCACCGGCAGCCCGAGCACCTCGGCGTAGCGGTGCGCGCCGTCGCCGACCGCGACGGTGACCGCCAGCTCGCGGGCCCGCTCGGCGACGAGCGCCGGGGCGGCCACCTCCGGCCCGGCGACGCGCCGGCCGGCGCCGTCGTAGACGGCCCAGTAGACCTCGCGGCGCCGCGCGTCGCTCGCCACCAGCACCGCCTCACCCGCGCCCGCCGGCTGGCCTGCCGCCGCTGGCTGGCCTGCCGCCGCTGGCTGGCCGAGGCCGTCCAGGGAGCAGACGCCGTACGTCGGGACGCCGAGCACCTGGCCCATGGTCGCGGCGGTGACCAGGCCGACCCGCAGCCCGGTGAACGGCCCGGGACCGAGCCCGGCGACGATCGCGGCCAGGTCGGCCGGGCGCGCGCCGGCGGCGGCGAGCACGGCCTCGACCTGTGGCGCGAGCAGCTCACCGTGGGCCCGGGCGTCGACCGTGCACCTCGACGCGCGCGGCGCGACGCCGTCCGCCGAGACCTCGACCAGCGCCGCGGTCACCGCGGGCGTCGAGGAGTCCACCACCAGTACGAGCACGGTGAACCAGCCTAGCCGCCTCCCGACGAGCCCCGCCCACCCCATCCCGTCACCGTGCGTAGCGCCCCGGTAGAAGGCATCACGTTCCAGCGGTATACCTCTCAGTCATTTTTATGACCCAGCGGTATACCGCTGGAAAGTGGACTGTCATCCTGCGGGCATGACGGAGAGTCGCCTGGTCCGGCAGATCGCCCACGCCCTGCGGCACGAGCGTGAACGGGCCGGACTGACCCAGCAGGCGCTGGCCGACCGGGCCGGGCTCAGCCAGGCCGCCATCGCCCGGATCGAACGAGGCGACCGGCTGCCCAGCCTGACCACCGCGGAACGCCTGCTCACCGCGCTCGGCCGGCAGTTGCGGATCGAGGTCGAGCCGCTGGACAGCCACCTGGACGCGGCGCTCGACGAGGCGGCCGCGGCCGACCTGGACGAACGGCTCACGGATCTCAAGCTGGACCGCCTGGTCGACGCCCTGGGCGACCTGCCCTACGTGCTCGCCGGCAGCACCGCGGCACTGCTTCAGGGCGCGCCGATACCGGTGGCGGCGGTCGAGATCGCGGTGCGCTGGCGGGACTCTTCGACGTTCACCGCGTTCCTGGAGCGGGCCTACGCGCAGCGGTGGAACGCCCGCTGGGGGGAGTGGGGCGGCGTACGCCACGAGCCCGAGGAGCGCGGCGAGCACCGATGGCTGACCCGACACGGCGAGCTACGGGCCAGGATGGTCGACGAGTTGCCCGAGCCGATCGAGGTGCGACACGGCGGGCGGACCTACCCGGTCGAGCCGCTGGTGCAGGTGGAGGTGGCCGACCGGCGCACGGCCGAGCTGCTGCGCCGGCACCGACAACGCCTGGCCGCCGGCACCGGCGAACCGGACGAAGCTGGCGGGTCAACCCGCTGAGCGGGCCCAGTCGACCGTGGGTAGACCCGCGTCGGCCAGCGCCTTGTCGGCCGCGCTGAACGGCCGGCTGCCGAGGAAGCCCTTCGGGTTCATCGGGCTGGGATGCCCGGCCTCCAGCACCACGTGCCGAGGATTGGTGACCAGCGCCGCTTTCTTGCGCGCGTAGCCGCCCCAGAGCAGGAAGACCACCCGCTGGTCGAGCGCGTCGAGCGCCTTGATGGTGGCGTCGGTGAACTCCTCCCAGCCCCGGTTGGCGTGCGAGCCGGGGCTGGCCTGCCGGACCGTGAGCACCGAGTTGAGCAGCAGCACGCCCTGGGCCGCCCAGCCGTCCAGGTTGCCGCTGCGCGGCTTCGGCACACCCAGATCCGCCTCCAGCTCCTTGAAGACGTTGCGCAGCGACGGCGGCACCGCCACGCCCTCGCGCACGCTGAAGCTCAACCCGTGCGCCTGCCCCGCCTTGTGATAGGGGTCCTGCCCGAGGATGAGCACCCGGGTCTGGTGCGGCCCGCACAGCCGGTAGGCGGAGAACAGGTCGGCCAGCGGCGGGAAGACCGTGGCGGTCGCGTATTCCCCGGCGACGAACTCGGCCAGCGCCGCGGTGCGGGCCGGGTCGAGGTGCGGGGCGAGGACCGCCCGCCACGGCTCGGGCAGGAGCGCCAACAGGTCGAGGGCGGGGGCGTCGTCGGGCATCGGCAACCTTTCGCAGTCGTCCCCGGGACTCTAGGCAGCCGGTACGACAGCGCTCAGTCGAGGGTGGCCAGCCGGGTCGCCCAGTCGCCGCCGACCGGCTCCAGCGTCACCACCCGGGTGTCGTCGTCGTGCCGGTCGATACGCACCCGCAGGTGGGCGTCGACGAGCTGCTCGACCATCCCCTCGCCCCACTCCACCACGGTGACCGCCTCGTCCACCGAGGCGTCCAGGTCGAGGTCGTCGATCTCGGCCCGCGGGTCGGCGGACTCGCCCAGGCGGTACGCGTCGGCGTGCACCAGCGTCACCCGGCCGCCGCGCGCCGGATCCGGCCGGTGCACCCGGGCGATGACGAAGGTCGGCGAGGTGATGTCGCCGCGCACGCCCAGACCGGCGCCCAGGCCCTGGGTCAACGCGGTCTTGCCGGCCCCCAGCGGGCCGCTGAGCAGCAGCAGGTCCCCGGCGCGCAGCACGCCGGCCAGCCGCCGGCCGAACGCGTGGGTGTCGTCGACGGTCTTCAGCTCCACCACCACGGTCACCGGGTCACCGACTCCAGGAACCGTTCCAGCGCCGCGTTGACCTCGTCGGCGTGCTCCAGCATCACCACGTGCCCGCTGTCGTGGATCTTCACGAACTCGGCCTCCGGCAACCGCCGGACGATCTCCTCCGAGTGGGTCACCGGCGTGATCATGTCCTTGTCCCCCACGATCACCAGCACCGGCGTGCCGGCCAGCGCGGCCAGCGCCGGGAACCGCGAGTGGGTGGCCAGCGTCCGCAGGTAGCGGGTGACCGTGTCGGCCGAGGTGCGGGAGTTCATCATCTCCACGTACGACACCAGGGCCGGGCTGGGCTTCGGGGTGCCGAAGCCGTACTTGCGGGTGAGCAGCCAGGCCACGTTCGAGGTCGACCGGCGGGCCTTGTCGATCACCGTGCCGCCGTAGCGGGTGGCGTTGCTCATCATGTAGAGCACCGGCGCGCCGACGCGGCCCAGCAGGGCGGGCGCCACCAGCTTGGTCTCCGCCGCCAGGCCGCCCGACGTGGCCATCAGCACGGTGCCGACCACCCGGTCGCCGAACAGCTCCGGGTAGAGCTCGGCCAGCGCCATGATCGTCATGCCGCCCATCGAGTGCCCGACCAGCACCAGCGGGCCCTCCGGGGCCACCTCGTCGAGCACCCGGCGCAACGTGCGGCCCAGCGCGGTCAGGTCGTACTCGCCGGTCTCCAGCCGCCCGGACCGGCCGTGCCCCGGCTGGTCGTACGCGACCACGCGGTAGTCGCCCCGCTCGGCGAGCATCTCGCGCTGGAAGTGGAACGTGCCCATGTCCAGGCAGAAGCCGTGCACCAGCACGACGGTCGGGTGCCCGGCGACCGGCCGGGTCGGCTCGACCACCTCCACGTGGATGTCGGTGCCGTCCGGCATCTCCAGCCGGTACGCCTCGTCGTGACGCTGCTGACCGAAGACCTCGTGGGCGTACCGGTCGGCGGGGTCGTTCTTGAGCCGGCGGACCAGCACCCGCTCGCTGACCACGCCCGCCGCGAGCCCGGCGGCGGCCACCCCGACGGCGGCGCCGACCAGCCCGGCGACCTTGCCGGCGGCGCCCCGTGGACGCGGCACCCTCATGCCCGCTCGCCGTCGTAGACGCGCGGCACCCGCACGCCGCCGAACCGGGTGACGATCTCGTAGTTGATGGTGCCGACCGCCTCGGCCCAGTCGTCGGCGGTGGGTTCGCCGTCCGCGCCGCTGCCGAACAGCGTCGCCACGTCGCCGGCGGCCACCTCGTCGTCGCCGCAGTCGACCACGAACTGGTCCATGCAGACCCGGCCGGAGATGGTCCGCCGCTCACCGCCGAGCAGCACCGGGCCGGTGTTCGAGGCGTGCCGGGGCACCCCGTCGGCATAGCCGAGCGGCACCACGGCCAGGTTGCTCTCGGCGTCGGTGAGGTAGGTGTGGCCGTAGGAGACGCCGGTGCCGGCCGGAACCCGCTTGGTCAGCATCACCCGGGCCCGGGCCGTCATCGCCGGGCGCAGCCCGAACCGCTCGCCCTCGATCGGCGACAGCCCGTAGACCGCGATCCCGGGACGGACCAGGTCGAAGTGGGTGTCCGGCCGGGTCAGCGTGGCCGCCGAGTTGGCCAGGTGCCGGTAGCGGGGCCGCAGGCCGGCCCGCGTCACCATCTCCAGCCCCTCGTGGAAGATCGCGAGCTGACGGTCCGTGGTGGGGTGGCCGGGCGAGTCCGCGTACACGAAGTGGCTCCACACGCCGACCACCTCGACCAGGCCGTCGGCCTGGGCCTTCGCGGCGGCCTCCAGCAACGCCGGCCAGTCGGCGACCGTGGCGCCACCCCGGGACAACCCGGTGTCGATCTTGAGGTGCAGCCGGGCCGGGCGACCGGCCCGGCGACTCGCCTCGATCATCTCGTCGAGCTGGGTCAGGCTGGCGCACCCGAGGTCGACCCCCACCGCGATCCCGTCGTGCAGCGGCAGGCCCGGATCGAGCAGCCAGGCCAGCACCGGGGCGGTGATCCCCTCCTGACGCAGCCGGAGTGCCTCGTCGAGGGTGCAGACACCGAGCTGGTCCGCGCCGGCGTCGAGCGCCGCGCGGGCCGCCGGCACCATGCCGTGCCCGTAACCGTCGGCCTTCACCACCGCCATCAGCTCGGCGCTGGTGCCGGCCTTGAGCCGGGCCACGTTCTCCCGGATCGCGTCGAGATCGACGCGCACCTCCGACTGCCACATGCCCCCAGCCTACTTCCGCCGGTGATCATCGTGGCCGTGAGCCGCCCGGCAGGCGCCTCCGGCCGGCCCCGGATCAGCCCAGACCGGCCAGCACCGGACGCAGCGCGGCGGCCACGTCGGGCGCGGTCACCGGACCGCCGCGCGCCGCCTCCCGCCCGGCCAGCCCGTGCAGGTACGCCGCCGCGGCGGCGGCCCGCTCGGGGGCCAACCCGGCGGCGAGCAGGGAACCGAGCAGCCCGGCCAGCACGTCGCCGGTGCCCCCGGTGGCCAGGGCCGGGGTGCCGGTCGGGTTGACGTAGGCCCGGCCGTCGGGCGTGCCGACGATCGTCCGGTCGCCCTTGAGCAGCACCACCGCGTTCATCCAGGCGGCCAGCCGCAGCGCGGCGGCGACCCGGTTCTCGCCCGGCGCCTCGCCGCAGAGCCGGGCGAACTCCCGGTCGTGCGGGGTCACCACGATCGGGGCGCCCCGCCCACGCAGCCGGTCGGCGAGCTTGCCGTCGACGAGCAGCGTCAGCGCGTCGGCGTCGAGCACCACCGGCACCGGCGCGGCCAGCACCGCGCGCAGCTCGGCGGCGGACTCGTCACCGGTGCCCAGCCCCGAGCCGCACACCCAGGCCTGCACCCGCCCGGCGTCCGCGACCCCGCCGGTGGCGATCACCGACGGGTGCTGGCGCACCACCTCGGCCCGCGCGCCGCCGGCGTAGCGGACCAGGCCGGTCGGGCCGGCCAGCGCGCCGCCGACGGAGAGCACCGCAGCCCCGGGGTAGGTCGCCGAGCCGGTGGCCACCCCGACCACGCCCCGGGAGTATTTCTCCGACGAGGCGCCGAGCGCCGGCCACCAGTCGACCAGATCGGACCACTCGGTCACGCGCACGGCCGGCGAGCCGCGCAACCACGGCGTCAGCCCGATGTCGACCAGGTCGACCTGCCCGGCCAGCTCGGCGGCCGGACCGACCACCAGGGCCGGCTTGAGCGCGCCGAAGGCCACCGTCACGTCGGCCCGGACCGCGCGGGGCCGCCCGGCGTCGGTCAGCGGGACGTGGCCGGTGTCCACCGCGACGCCGCTCGGCACGTCCACCGCGACCACGGTGGCCCGGGCGCCGTCCCGGCCGAGGCGACCGGTCAGGCTCGCGGCGAGCTGGTCGGCGGTCTCCCGCAGCCCACCGGCGCCGCCGATGCCCACGATGCCGTCGAGCACCAGATCGACCACGCCGGCCGGCCGGTCGACCACCCGGCCGCCGGCGGCGCGCAGCGCGGCCAGGCCGTCGGCGTGTGCCCGGCCGGGGGTGAGGAGCAGGGCGTCGACCGCCGCGCCCCGGGCCGCCAGGCGAGCGCCCGCATGGAGGGCGTCGCCGCCGTTGTCACCGGAACCGACGAGCACCAGCACGCGGGCGCCGTAGACCCCGCCCCGGTCGGCCAGCAGCAGCGCGCAGCGGCGGGCCAGCCCGGCGGCGGCCCGTTGCATCAGCGCCCCGGACGGCAGCGTGGCCATCAGCCCCGCCTCCGCCGCCCGCACGTCCGCGACCCGCCACACCGGTCTCATGCCACCCCGCCCCGTTCGTTCCTGCCGGCCGAATCGGCCCCGATCACGAGCCTCACCCTACCGGCGTGCCGGCTCCCGGGCCGGCCGCCGACGAGCCCTGTGGACAACCGGCGAGGTTGTCCACAGGGCCCGCGCGGGCGGTCCCGCCGGTCCTAGCGTCCCCGCTGTCCGGGACCGGCCGGTGGGGCCGGCGGGGTGGGGAGGTCGTCGTGGTCGTGGAACCGTTCACCGTCGATCCGGAAGTGTTGCGCTCGGTGGCCCGAGGGCTGGCCGACGACGCGTTCCGGCTGGCCCATGGGCCGGGCGGGGCGCTCGGCCCGGTGGGGCCACCGCCGGACGGGTGGCGGGCCGGCACGGCGCTGGACGAGCTGGAGGCCGCCGTGCGGCGCTGGTCCGGCGCGCTCGCGGCCCGGGTGGCGGCCACCGCCGAGGCGCTGCGCGGCGGCGCGGAGGGCTACGAGGCGGTGGACGAGCGGGCCGCCCGCCGCCTCGTCGGGATCACGCGATGACCGGCGGCGGACGGTCCCTACCGACCGCCGACCCACCGGTCGGCTACGCGCAGCTCTGGCGGGCGGATCCGGGGGCCTGGCTCACCGCCGGGGCGGCCTGGCGCGGGCTCGCCGGCCCGGTGCGCCGACGGGCCGACGGGCTGGGCGCCCACGCCGACGTCCTCCGGCCCGGGTGGTCCGGCACCGCCTCGACGGCCGCGCGGCGGCGGATCGGCGAGCTGCGCAGCACGCTCACCGACGTGCTGCCCGCGCTGTTCGAGGTGGACCAGGCGCTCGCCGAGTTCGCCGCCCGGGTGAACGTGGCGAAGGCCCGGCTCGGCGCCGAGGTGGCCCGGGCCGAGACCGGCGGCCTGGCGGTGGACCGCACCGGCGCGATCCGGGCCGACCCGGCTCGCCCGGTCGACCTGGCCGGCCCCGCGGTGGTCCGCGCGCAGGCCGGGATCCGGGGCGCGCTGGCGCTGGCCGGCGCGGCGGACCGCGAGGTGGCCGACCGGCTCGGCGCGCTCGCCACTGCGGCGGTGACCGGCTGGGTCAGCGTTCCGCCCGCCCGGCGGCCGGGGCCCGGAGCCGGGCCGGCAGAGGTGAGCCGCTGGTGGGCCGGGCTGAGCCCGGCCGAGCGGCGGTGGCTGGTGGGGCACGAGCCGGGCCGGACCGGCCGGCTCGACGGGGTGCCGGCCGGCGCCCGCGACCAGGCCAACCGGCTGCTGCTCGCCGACCGGCGGGAGGAACTGCTCGCCCACCGGCTCGCGTTGCTGCGCCCGCTGCCGGCCGGCCCGCTCGAAGTGACCCGACGCGCCCGGCTGGCCGGGGTGGACGCGGCGCTGCGGGGCCTGGACGGGCTGGGCGAACGGCTGGCCACACCGGGCGCACCGCGCGCCTACCTGCTGGGGTTCGACTCGGCCGGTGACGGTCGGGCGGTGGTGGCGCTGGGCAACCCGGACCGGGCCGGCGCGGTGCTGACCTACGTCCCGGGTATGACCGCGGACCTCGCCGACGCGCCCGCCGAACTGGGTCGGGCGGCGCGGGTGCTGGAGCGGTGCGCGGCGATCGGGCCGGGCGAGGAGACGGCGGCGGTGCTCTGGCTCGACTACGACGCGCCCGACTTCCTCCCCGAGGCGTCGTCGGCCCGCCAGGCCGAGGCGGCCGGGCCGGCCCTGCACCGGTTCCAGGAGGGGCTGCGGGCCACGCACGAGGGGCCACCGGCCCGGCAGACGGTGCTCGGGCACAGCTACGGTTCGCTGGTGGTCGGCGCCGCCGCGCGCGACCACGGGCTGGGCGCCGACGCGCTGGTCTTCGTCGGGTCACCCGGGGTCGGCGTCGACCACGCCTCCGAGCTGCGGATGCCGGCCGGGCAGGTCTGGGCGTCGACCGCGCCCGACGACGTGATCCGGCTGGTCCGCGAGCCCGACGAGCTGGCCCGGCGCGCCGTGCTGGCCGGCACGCCGCTCGGCCCGGCGCTGGCCGTGCTGGATCCGCACGCCGAACGCCTGTGGTTCGGCGCCGACCCGAGCACGCCGGGCTTCGGCGGCCGGCGCTTCCCGAGCGCACGGCACGGTCACACCGGCTACTGGGACTCCGACAACCCGGCGCTCGACGGGATGGCCCGGATCGTGCTGGGCCGGTGAACGGCGGCGGCCCCCCTCCGCCCAGGGGCGGAGGGGGGCCGGAAAGTCGGGCGGGCTACTCGACGGTGACCGACTTGGCGAGGTTCCGCGGCTGGTCGACGTCGTGCCCCCGGGCGGCGGCGATCTCGGCGGCGAGCACCTGGAGCGGCACGGTGGTCACCAGCGGCGCCAGCAACGTCGGGGTACGCGGCACGTAGATCAGGTGATCGGCGTAGCGGACCACCGCCTGGTCGCCCTCCTCCGCGATCACGATGGTGCGGGCGCCCCGGGCACGCACCTCCTGGATGTTGGAGACGACCTTGTCGTGCAGCATCCCCCGGCCCACCGGCGACGGCACGATGCAGATCACCGGCGTGCCCTTGTCGATCAGCGAGATCGGCCCGTGCTTCAGCTCGCCGGCGGCGAAGCCCTCGGCGTGCATGTACGCCAGCTCCTTGAGCTTCAGCGCGCCCTCCAGCGCCACCGGGTAGCCCACGTGGCGGCCGATGAACAGCACGGTCGGCTCGGACTTCAGCTCGCGGCCGAGCGCGCGGACCGGCTCGATCCGGTCCAGCAGCTCGCGCAGCTTGGCCGGCATCTCCTGGAGCTGGGACACCACCGCGCCCACCTCGTCGGCGAACTTGATGCCGCGCACCTGGGCCAGGTGCAGGCCGATCAGATAGCACGCGACGACCTGGGTGAGGAACGCCTTGGTGGAGGCGACCGCGATCTCCGGGCCGCCGTGGGTGTAGAGCACCGCGTCGGACTCGCGCGGGATGGTCGACCCGTTGGTGTTGCAGATGGCCAGCACGCGGGCCTTCTGCTCCTTGGCGTGCCGCAGCGCCATCAGCGTGTCCATGGTCTCGCCGGACTGCGAGATCACCACGATCAGGGTGGACCGGTCGAGCACCGGGTCGCGGTAGCGGAACTCGCTGGCCAGCTCCACCTCGCAGGGGATCCGGGTCCAGTGCTCGATGGCGTACTTGGCGACCAGCCCGGCGTGGTAGGAGGTGCCGCAGGCGACGATGAAGATCTTGTCGACGTCGCGCAGGTCCTGCTCGCTGAGACGGACCTCGTCGAGCGCGATCTCGCCGCTCTCGGTGAGCCGGCCGAGCAGCGTGTCGGCGATCGCCTGCGGCTGCTCCTCGATCTCCTTGAGCATGAACCAGTCGTAGCCGCCCTTCTCGGCGGCCGACGAGTCCCAGTCGATGTGGAAGTCCTTACCGGAAGCGGGCTGGCCGGCGAAGTCGGTGATCTCGATGCTGTCCGGCGTGATCAGGACGATCTGGTCCTGACCCAGCTCGACCGCGTCCCGGGTGTGTTCGATGAACGCGGCCACGTCGCTGGCGAGGTAGTTCTCGCCGTCGCCCCGGCCCACCACGAGTGGCGAGTTGCGCCGGGCGCCGACCACCGCGCCGGGGATGGCCGCGTCCACGGCGAGCAGCGTGAACGCCCCTTCGAGCCGCTCGCAGACGACGCGCATGGCCGAGGCGAGCAACTGCGGGCTGTCGGCCTCGCCGGCGGAGCGCAGGTCGGCGAGCGCCCGGGCGATCAGGTGCGCGGCGCACTCGGTGTCGGTGTCGCTGGCGAACTCGACGCCCTCGTCCTCCAGCTCGGTACGCAGCTTCGCGAAGTTCTCGATGATGCCGTTGTGGATCACCGCGACCCGGCCGTCCGGGGAGACGTGCGGGTGGGCGTTGCGGTCGGTCGGGCCGCCGTGCGTGGCCCAGCGGGTGTGGCCGATGCCCGTGGTGCCGTCGCCGATGCCGATCGGGCTGGCGGCGCAGTCCTCGGGGTTGTCGGCGGCCCGTTCGGAGAGCACCTTCTCCAGGTTCGCCAGCTTGCCGGCCTTCTTCTCGGTCAGCAGCTCGTCGTCGCAGACGACGGCGACGCCGGCCGAGTCGTAGCCGCGGTATTCCAGCCGTCGAAGTCCGTCGAGCACGATGCCGAGCGCCGGGCGCGCACCGGCGTAACCCACGATTCCACACATGGTCCGCAGCCTAACCCAGTTTCGCTCACCGCGCGTGCGCGGAAGGCCGGTTAACGATCACCGCTCATGAGCGAACCGGTCGCCCCAGCTCACCCACCGGACAAAACGCGCAGCCCCCGCGCACGCCCCACCCCGACACCCACCACCAACCGGGATCACCCATCCGCATCGCGGGAAAATCACAGATCTTGGTACGAAAGTGCCCCTCCGGGGGCCGTTTCATACCAAGATCTTCGGCCGAACCGGCGGAACGGCGGAACGGCGGGGGCGCGCGGATGGCGGTGAGCCCCTACATTGAGGGCCCGCCTCGCCCCCCTCCGCGTCGTCCGCGCCGTACCCCTGTGAGCTGAGCCGATGTCCGAGACGACTTCCTCCCCCGAGCCGACCCCCGGTCCGGGGGACCCGACCGCGGCGCCGGCCGCCGGGGAGCCCGCTGCCTGGACGCCACCGGATCCGCTGACCGCGCCGCGGCCCTGGACCCCGCCCGCGCCCTGGTCGCCCTCGGAGCCGGGCCCGTGGGCACCGCCCGGCAGCGGCCCGGCCGGCCCGATCACCACATCCGGCCCGCCCACCCCGTCGGGCGCCTACCGGCCGGGTGGGACCGGCCACCCGGCCGTCCGACCGGCCGCACCCGACGACCACGACGCCACGGATCGGTCCTGCACAGTCGACGGACCCGCCGGCCCCGACACGCCGGGCTGGCCGCCGGCTCTCCCCCCGGGCGGGCCGTACCCGGGCGGACCGCAACCGGGCGGGCCGCAACCGGGCGGGCCGTACCCGGGCGGGCCGTACCCGGGCGGACCGCAACCGGGCGGGCCGTACCCGGGCGGGCCGTACCCGGGCGGACCGCAACCGGGCGGGCCGTACCCGACAGGGCCGTACCCGCCGCCGCCGTACCCCGCCGGCCCGTACCCGCCGGGGCCGTACCCGCCGCCGTACGCGTATCCCGGCGGGCCGCCGCGCCGGTCGAGCGGGGGCTGGGTGGTCGGGCTGGTGATCGCCGTCGTCGTCGCCGTGGTGCTGTCCGTCTGTGGCTGCGTCGGCCTCGGCGCGCTCGGCGGCTTCGTCGACGGGGCGACCTCGTCCGACGAGCCCTACGACGAGCCCTACATCTACGGGCCGGACGAACCTGCCCCGGCGCCGAGCACCTCGGCGCCCGCCACCCCGGTCACCACCCCCTCCGGCGGGCCCGGCACGTTCACCGTGGTCTACGAGGTGACCGGGGCCGACCAGGTCTACGTGCAGTTCTACGACGCGGACGCCAACTTCTTCCAACTCGACGACGTGGACGCGCCCTGGCGACTGCGGTTCACCGCGAACGACCGCCAGCGGGTGCAGATCATCGCGAGCCCGTCCGAATCCGGCGAGGTGACCTGCCGGATCACCATCGACGGGAAGGTCGTCTCGCGGGACTCGGGTGAGTACGGCGCGACCTGCTTCGGCTGGTGAGGGCCCGGCGGCGGGCCGTAGGCTGGCCGCCGTGACGACGACCGATCCGCTGGTGGCCCGGATGCGGCCGTTCGGCACCACCATCTTCGCCGAGATGTCGGCGCTGGCCGTGCGCACCGGCGCGGTCAACCTGGGGCAGGGCTTCCCGGACACGGACGGCCCGCCCGAGATGCTGGCCGCCGCCGCCGAGGCGCTGCGTACCGGCCACAACCAGTACCCGCCGGGCCCCGGGATCCCCGCGTTGCGCGCGGCCGTGGCGGCCCACCAGCGCCGGTTCTGGGGTCTGGAGTACGACCCGGACGGCGAGATCGTGGTGACGGCCGGCGCGACCGAGGCGATCGCGGCGGCCATCCTGGCGCTCTGCGAGCCGGGCGACGAGGTGGTCTGCTTCGAGCCGTACTACGACTCGTACGCCGCCTCGATCGCACTGGCCGGGGCGGTGCGCCGGCCGGTGACGCTGCGCCCGGGCACCGACGGCCGGTACGCCTTCGACCCGGCCGAGCTGCGCGCGGCGTTCGGGCCGCAGACCCGATTGGTGCTGCTGAACTCGCCGCACAACCCGACCGGGAAGGTGTTCACCGCCGACGAGCTGGCGCTGGTCGCCGAGCTGTGCGGGGAGCACGGCGCGTACGCGGTCACCGACGAGGTCTACGAGCACCTGGTCTTCACCGACGCCGCCGCGCCACACATACCGCTGGCCACGCTGCCCGGGATGCGGGAGCGGACACTGCGCGTCTCCTCGGCCGGCAAGACGTTCTCCTGCACCGGCTGGAAGGTCGGTTGGGTGAGCGGCCCGGCGTCCCTGGTGGCGGCCGTGCTGCGGGTGAAGCAGTTCCTGACGTTCGTCAACGCGGGCCCGCTGCAACCGGCGGTGGCGGTGGCGCTCGGGCTGCCGGACGCGTACTTCACCGGTTTCGCCGACGACCTGCAACGCCGGCGGGACCAACTGGTGGCCGGGCTCGCCGACGCCGGGTTCGGGGTGCTCGCGCCGGAGGGGACCTACTTCGTGACCGCCGACGTCTCCCCGCTCGGCGGCCGGGACGGGGTGGAGTTCTGCCAGGCCCTGCCGGAGCGGTGCGGGGTGGTGGCGGTGCCGACGCAGGTCTTCTACGACGACGTGGCGGCGGGCCGCCGGTTGGTCCGGTTCGCGTTCTGCAAG